>JANOAF010000593.1:0-9289 GCA_031411015.1 Opitutaceae bacterium
TTCTGCACAAAAACCGCAATCCGCATCTCACCCGCACCCAGATTGAACAGACGCTGCGCGACTGGCTCGGCGCGAAGGAGATTCTCTGGGTGGGCGAGGGCATTATCGGCGACGACACCGACGGCCACATCGACGACATCACGCGCTTCTACAAGCCCGACGGGTTCGTGACCGTGGTCGAGCCGAACACCCGCGACCCGAATCACAAAATCCTCGAAGAGGTCTTGGCGCGGCTGCGGGGTTTTCGCACGCCGGCTGGAAGGAAATTCGACATCGTCACGCTGCCGATGCCCAAGCCCTTCGCTTTCCAGGGCCAGCGTGTGCCGGCGAGCTACGCAAATTTTCTCATCATCAACGGCGCGGTGCTCGTGCCGACGTTCCGGCAAAAGAAACTCGACGGCGAGGTCTGTGAGATTCTCGGCGGCTGTTTCCCGAGCCGTGAAATCATTCCGATCGATTGCTACAATCTGATCTGGGGCCTCGGAACGCTGCACTGTCTGTCGCAGCAGCAGCCAGCCTAGCGCGCGTCACCGCACCTGGCCATGCGCGCGGACTTGCGTGAGGAGCGCGCGCAGCTCGGCGACCTTCTCCGGTTGTTGCGCGTGGAGATTGTTCCGTTGCGCGAGGTCGCGGCTGAGGTCGAAAAGTTCGCCGGGCTGTTCGTGAGGAGGGTAGTTGTTGGCAGGATCGAACCACGCGGGGACTTTCGAGACGGCGCCCGTTTTGGCGGCGACGAGTAGCCATTGGTCGTGGCGGAGGGCATAGCCGCCGGCGTTGGTGTTGTGGACAATCGTGCGGCGCGGGCTCGGCGCACCGGATTTGAAGACGGCGAGGAGATCGTGGCTGTCCTCGGCTGAACCAGCGGGCAGCGTGAAGCCGGTGACGTGAGCGAGCGTCGCCATAACGTCGACCTGGCTGATGAGCGCGGTGGTGGTTTCGTTTTTCGGCACGACGCCGGGCCAGCGCACGATGAATGGCACCCGGTGACCGCCCTCCCAAAGGTCGCGCTTCACGCCGCGTAACGGACCGGAACTCCGGTGCGCGAAATTTTGGATGCGCGCGTAGGCGTAGGTCTCGGGGCCGTTGTCGGCGGAGAAAATCACGAGGGTGTCATCGGCAAAGCCATTGGCCTTCAGCGCGGCGAGCACGCGGCCGACGGCGGCATCAGTCTGCTCCACCCAGTCGCCGTAGCCCCCGGCCTTGGACTTACCCGCGAATTCAGGCGAGGGCACGATGGGCGCGTGCGGCGAGGTGAACGGCAGGTAGAGGAAAAAAGGTTCGGTTCGCGCGCGTTGCTCGCCGATCCACGCGACGGCTCGCTCGGTGAGGCGCGGCATCACGGCGTGGAAATCCCAGCCGGGCGTCATCGGGCCGGGCCGCGCCTCCCAATTGCCCTCGGCGGTTGCGGGCGTGATGACGAGTGGTGCACTCGGTGTCGTGATGACCCGGTCGTTTTCAAACCAAGCGTAGGGTGGGAAATTCGGCACGTCGTCGCCGAAATAGTAATCGAAGCCGCGGTCGCGCGGGCCGCCGGGAATGGGTTTAGTCCAGTCGAAGTCCGCGGGCGCGTAGCCGGTTTTCGGATCGGGCTTCGCCCCGGGGCGCATGATGGCATTCCAATTCCAGCCGAGGTGCCACTTGCCGATGCAGGCGGTGCGGTAGCCCTGCTTTTGTAGCATCGCGGGCAGCGTGAGCTCGGCGTCGAAGGACGGCGGGCCGAAGCTGTTCACGATCGCGTGGAATTTCCGCCAGTGAAACCGCCCCGTCAGCATCGCGTAGCGGCTCGGCGTGCAGATGCCGGAGGAGCTGTGCGCATCGGTGAACCGCCGGCCCTCGCGGGCGAGTTGATCGAGGTGGGGCGTGCGGATTTTCGACTCGGGATTTTGAATCGCGAGATCGCCGTAGCCCATGTCGTCGGCATAGAGGATGACGATGTTGGGCCGGCTTACGGTTGCCGCGTGGGATGCACCCGCAACGAGTAGGAGCACGATGAATAAAATATGGGAAACGAATGGGGAGCGCATCGGGGAAGTGGGTGAAGGGAGAGTGCGGGAGGAATCAGAATGTGCCCTTGATTCCGAAGGTCCAGAGTGAGCCAAACTCGGCGCGTTGGCGGAATTGGGCGGCAGCGGGAGTGTTGGGGCCGGCGATTTTAACGTCATCGGTGGGGTCGTTGATGTTGCGCAGATTTGCGAAGAGCGCGATGTGCTTTCGGATCGCGTATTCCCCCGTGAGATCGATGTAGGAGCGCTTTGAACCCCACGTGTAGGTGTTCGCTTCGATGCTGCGCCCGGAGACGAGGCCACGACGCTGCCGGCCAAGGTAATTCCAGTTTAGGCGCGCGTTGTATTTCTCGCGGGAAAGGCTGATGCCCCAACTGCCGGTGCGGGGAATGTAGCCGGAGAAATTGTTGGCCGCCGCACCGGTGGCCCTCTGGGCGCTGCCGTTGGCGAAGACCTGCACGCCGCGCGCCCAACGGGGGAGGAAGGTGAGCGCCTGCTTGTAGTTCACATCGATGCCTTCCATGCGGACGGTGCTGGTAATGTTCTGCTGGGTCGCGACGAGATAAGGATCGTAGAGCACGGGATCGAGGCCGTAGAGCGCGAGAAAGGCCGGCGTGGCGTCGAACGTCGTGTTGCCGAAAAAGTTTTTGAAATCACGGCGGAAGGCGCCGACGGAGAGCAGGCCCACGCGCTCGAAGTAATACTCGAGTGAGACTTTCCCAGTGCGGGCGCTCCACGCCTTGATTGCCGCGTTGTTGACCGTGATGAGATTGGTGGTGCTGGGAGGAGCCTCCGAGTCGGGCAGCGTGACGCCGCCGGAGTATTGATTGTAGTTGGGCCGGCCGACGGACTCGTAGAAGGCGGCGCGGGCGATGAGACTTTCGCGCACATTGTAGCTCGCATTCACGCTCGGGAAGAGCCGCAGGTATTCCTTCTCGGCCTGTGCCCCGCGGTCGATTAGAGTCAACTTGGAGATGGCTAGCGCATCGGTCGTGACCGTGAGCGGGCGGCCGTTTGAACCGAGGATGATTTTCCCCGCGGAGTCGCGCTGGAAATTGCGCGTCGGGTCGTTGAGCGGACCGCGGGCCTCGATGTTGGTCTGCTCCGCGCGCACGCCGCCGGTGAGTTTCAAGCGGTGATTGAAGAGCTGCGTATCGCCGCGCAGGAAGAGCGACGAGATCGTCTCCTGGGATCGTTTCGAGGCGTTGACCTCCGAGCGATAACGGGCGTTTTCGTCGAAGGTGAAGTAGGCGGGCTTGGCGCGGTAAACGTCCAACACGGTTTCGTTGCTCACCCACTGCACGCGCGGGATACCGTAGAGGCCGGCGCGTTGGAAGAAAAACGGGTCGAAGTAGGGGCCCGCACCGTCGTCACTCGTGCCGGTCGGCGCCGTGGACGTCCGGCCATCCGCACCGACGAAGTTCACCGAGGTGGTGCTGGTGCGGTTGTCGCTGCGCGACTGGCGCACGTCCAAGCCGGCTTTGAGCGTGAGTGGAAAATGCCCTTCGAAATCGCGCCGGACGTTGGCGAACGCGGTGCGCTGGACGTTGCGGGAGGTTTGAGGAGAAGCACCGGCGGTGCTCAGCGCGTAAGTGTTAATATTGTAGGGATCGACGGGTGCGCCGGTCGCTCCGTCGGTGACAGTGATCACGCGGGGTCGCAGATAAAAATTATCGTCGAAGGAGACCGTCACGCCCGTGCGGCGCGCGAGGGTCGAGGCGAAGCGGCCCTTGTCGAGATTGCGAAACTGATTCTGCGCGTGGGAGGAGCCGAGTCCGGCTTCGGCCTTCCAGATCGCGCCGTCGTGGCGGTAACTGAGCGTCGGCATGAAGGTGCGGCTGTAGCGGTGGTTGCCGCTGTTGGAGACGCGGATCTCGCCGGCACCGGCGACGCCATGCGTGAACGTCGGGGAAAAATCACCCGGCCGCACACTGCCAGCTGTGAAAGTGAGGGACCGCTGGTTGAAGTCGGTGTGAAATGTGCCGTATTGAAACGAAAACGAAAGCCGGCTCGCGGCGGTGAGCCGGTAGTCGATGGTCGTGGCGAACGACGAACGGTCGGCGATTTTCGATTCGGTGCGCACGAGAAAATCCGAGAGGTAGGGTTTGTCGGTGGTGGTATCGGGCAGCGTGCCGCCATTGGTCGCGGCGCCGGCACCGCGCCAGGTGTCGGTGAGCAACGGGCCCTCCGTGTAGAGGGTCGAGCCACCGGCGGAGACGGTGAAGCCAAAGCGTTTGTTCACGGGCACGATCCAGGAAAATTCAAAGCCCGGGCGGACTTTGTAGGTGGGCTCCCGGGCGGGGCCGGGCGAGCGGTGAAACTGTTTGGTGCTGTCGCGCATCGCGAGGTAGACGCTGCCATTGAAGATCGGGCGGGAGCGTTCAAACGCGCTACGCGGCACGAGATTCACGGAGCCGGCAAGAGCGGCACCGGGCGACTCGGGCGTCGGTGAATACACCGCCTCGATACGCGAGAGGTTGTTGATCGAAACGGCGTTGAGCTCGACGTTGCGCCCCGTGCCGGAGACTTCGGAGGTCGCGAGGCTGAAGCCGCCGATCGTGACGGGCACGTAGCTCGACGGCACGCCGTTCATCGAAATTTCGCGCGGGTCGCCGCCCCGGTAGTCCATCGTGATACCGGGAAGCATTTTCAGGAATTCGCCGATGTTGCCGTCGGGCACGACCCCGAATTCGTCGGCGGAGACCACGTTGACGATGTTGGGGGCAAAGCGCTGCTCGTTGATCGCGATGGCTGCGCCGTCCATCTCGCGGGACGCGGAAGTGACGAACGACTCGAGTTTCACGACGTCCTTGTCGTCACGGTAGCGTGCGCCGCTGGAGAGGACGATGTCGCGTTCGAGGTTGGTCTTGCCGGCCAGATCAAAGGCCACCTGCTGGGGCTCCATGCCCGTGTAGAAGACTTCCAGCACGGTGGCATGCGTGGGCACCAGAGAGAGTCGATACGTCCCGGACTCGTCGGAGAAGACGACGAGTTCCGTGCCCTTCACTGTGACGCGGGCGTTGTTGAGATACTGTCCGGTCGACGCGCTCCGGATTCGGCCAATGATCGTGGCGGTAGGGGCGGGAGCGCTGACCGGACTATCAGCGGCAAGAACATCGGGCGGCGAAAGAGCGGCGAGGGCGAGGCAGACGGCCACCACGGCCAGGGCAGGCAAACGTTTCATAGGGTGTGGGGTGAGGAAACGCGGGAATTCGCGCCGAGGCTCCGCGGACAGTCAAGCCGGGCAACGAGAAAACATTGCACGGCTCGGAACAAAAAGCTCACCGGTTTGGGAACGTGGCGAGTAGTGATTCGCGGGGTCGAACCAAGCGGGGACTTCGGGGGCCGCGCCGGTCGAAGAACGGCACGCGGTGACCGCATTTCCCGCGCCCGCGTTTCAAGCCGCGCTACGGACCAGAGCAGCGGAGAATGTAACTATTAGATACGCGTTGGGCGTAAGCCTCGGGGCGTATTCCGCGAAGAAAAATATGAGCGTAGTGTCGCGAAGCCGTTCGCGGCGACGCAGGCGAGCACGCGGCCGACGGCGGCGGAGGTCTGCCCGACCCAATCGCCGTATCCGCCAGTCTTGCACCCGCCGCGAATTTCCGCCACGGCACGTGGGGCGCAGGGCGGGTGCGGCGGTGGGGTCCGTGAAGCCAGGTGCGAGCAAGATACTGAGCCGCTTAGGTTCGTTTTTTTAAGGAGCGGATTTTGTGGCCGTCTTCTTGGCGGCTCCCTTCTTGGTCGGGGCGGGGGAGGAAGGCGTCTTGTCGAGGCAATCGGCGGATGGAGCTGTCGGCAGTGAGGCTTTCCAGTCGAGGGCGAGCTTGGCCAGACGGGCGACGATTGCGGGATGATCCTTGGCGACGTTCTGCAGCTCGGCGCGATCGGCGGGGAGGCGATGCAGTGCGACGCGTTTCGCATCGTAGGTGAGGGCGAGTTTCCATTCGCCGTCGCGCACGGCGAGGCGGGGCCACCAGTCGGGCTCGGTTTGATTGCCTCGCCATTCCCAGAAAATCGGACGCGTGCGAGTGATGGGGTTGCCGCGGAAAGCTCCCAGGAGATTTTCGCCATCGCCGCGGTAGCGTGCCGGGAGGGCGACACCGGCGGCGGCACAGAGCGTGGGCAAGAGATCGACGGCGGTGAAAGCGGTCGTCTCGTCCTTCGTATTCGGCGGCGTTTGGCCGGGCCAGCGCACGATGAATGGCACGCGCACGCCGCCCTCGAAGAGGCTGCGTTTGCGACCGCGGAGGCCGCCGGTCTCGCCGACGCTGTAGTAGGTGTCGTAGCCGAGCACGTCGGCATCGGGGTCGTTGGACGGCGGGCGCTTGATCTTGCCGGTGCTCTCGGGGCCATTGTCGGTGGAGAAAATGACGAGCGTGTTTTGTTCGACGCCGGCGGACTTAAGCGCGTCGAGAATCCGGCCCACGGCGTTATCACCATCGGTGATGACGGCGGCGTAAACCTGCTTCTGCTCGTCGAGGTGCTGCCACAACTCCATCGACTCCTTCGTCGGCGCGTGCGGCGTGTGGCTTTCGTGCAGCCAGACGTTGATGAAAAACGGTCGGTCCCGGTGCGCCTGGATGAACGCGACGGTGTTGGCTGCGGTGTCCTGCACTCTAGCCGCGGGCCAGCCAGCGCCGCCGTTGAACACCGCCGATTCGTCGATGCCGTAAGCGGGCGGAGTCGGGGCACCGTTGGTGTTGCGATTCGTGAGGTGCCATTTGCCGAAGTGCCCCGTGCGGTAGCCGGCCTGCTGAAGAAAACGCGGGAGGGTCGGCGCCTTCGGATCGAGCCAGTCGGGCATGCCGCGCTCGTGATTCTGCGCGGGCGTGGCGAAGTGCTGGTGAATGCTGTAGCGCGCGGGAAAGTGGCCGGTCATCGCGGCGGTGCGGCTCGGCGAGCACACGGGATTGAGGACATTGAACTGTTGGAAATCGATGCCCTGACTTGCGAGGCGGTCGAGGTGCGGCGTTTTCAACCAAGTCGAGCCGTGGATCGAAAGGTCGCCCCAGCCCCAGTCGTCGGCGAAGATGAAGACGATGTTGGGGCGCGTGGTCGGAGCGGTGGCCGCCGACCTGGATGCGACAAACGGCCACAGCGTAACGAGTGCGGCGAAGAAGATGCGTTTCATCAGGGTAAGAAATGCGCGCGCTCAGCGCCAGTCGATGCGGGCCTGTTTCGTGGTGAGGTCGACCCACACGGAGGCGTGGGCGAATTCGCGGGTGGCGGTGAGGCCGTGCCACACGGCGTCGGCTTTCGGCGGGCCGAGCGGGCGGTCAAACTCGGGGTAGTCGTCGAGCATGCCGTGGCGGTCGGTGTAGCCCCACGAGTAGCAGAAATGGGAGCCCGGTTGCGCGGCGATGAGGAAGCAGGCGAGGGGAAAGGTGAGGCGCTCGCGGGCGAGTGCGAGCAGTTCGGCGTAGGGGCGCTGCATCGTTTCCTTTTCGAGCCAGTTGAAACCGGGCCAGCCTTTGAGCACGACGAATTTTCCCTTGGCGGCGGCGAGGGCGATGGAGTCGAGGTCGGCTTTGATGTCGGCGGGTGAATCGGTTTTGAAGCCGCCGAAGTGCTCGATCATCACGCCATCGATGCCCTCCCAATCGAGGATCTCGCGAAAATCGGTCGTGCGCAGGCCGTTCGCGAGCACGAGGCGATCGGGGCCGAGCTTGCGCTTGGTGAGCGCGAACATCTCGCGCAGGCCGGCGACGATGGCGCGGGCTTTTTCTTCGCCGACTTGTTTCGCGAGGCCGGGCGAGAGTGCTTGCGGGAGGGAGTCGGCGAACACGCCGTCGAGCGCGCCGGTGCGGTTCGCGGAGGCAACGATTTCGGACCACCACTCGCGGAAGTCAGCGTGGGACGGATCGGGGCGCGGCGTGCCGGAGGGATGCGTGACGATTTCGCCGTTTGCGGCACGAAGCGTCCATTCGGGGCGGTAGGTCTTGAAGGCGTCGTAGCCGGGCCAGTTGATGAAGGCGTTGAAATAGAACAGCACCTTGACGGCGGGATTGCGCTGCTTGAGGCGGCGGGCGGTGTCGGCGATGCCAGCCTCGGTGCTGCCGTGAGCCGCGATCCCGTGACTTTTTTCGAGCACGATGAAACGACTGTGGCGCGCGAGAAAATCGATCTCGGCATCGGTGAGATCGGCGGTGCGTTTGCCGAAATGGATGTTCAGGGGCACGCGATCCCAGGTGAAGCCGGGGAAGGAGGCGGTCACGCGCGGGGTGGGCGGGGGCGGAGGCGGGAGGGCGGAGAGTTCGGAGCTGAGGGTGAGGCCGCCGGCGTCGAGATTGAAGAAGTAGGCGGTGGTGCCGGCCGGCAGCGTGGCGGAAGCGGTGGCGTGACCGGCGGTGGTTTCGAGGCGGGCGGGCGTCTGCTCCCAGTCGGCGTTGCGTTTGAAGATGAGCGTCGCGCTCCGCACGGCCCGCGAGGTCTCGAATGCGACGAGGGCGGTGCCGTCGCGATTTTCCTGCGCAACCTCGCGCGCCCACGGCCGGCCGGTTTCCACGATGGCTTTCGCGAAGGCGTAGCTGTCGGGAGGATTCCAACCGGCGGGATGGCTGTGCTTCATGTCGAAGGGGATGGAAACCATGCGCGGCCCGGCGGCGGCGCGGTAGCTGGCCTGCTGCACGTCGAGGGGGAAATGCGCGTCGCGCGGGCCGGTGAGCCAGAGCAGTGGCATCTTCGCGCGCGGCAGACGGAGGAGCGGCTCCCAGACTTCGCGATAGAGCGGGTTTCCGCGGAGGGCGCGCAGGTAGTTTTCGGCCGCGCGGTCAAGGGCGCCGCAGCCGTAGATCGGAATGCCGAAGGCGAAGCGCGAATCGATGCCGACGACCGTCGAGGTAATGATGCCGCCCCACGAGATGCCGCAGACACCGACCTTCGCGGCGTCCACTTCCGGCAGGGAGCGCAGCAGAGAGTTGGCGAGCACGACATCGGCGACGGCGTGATACATCCACTGGTCGGCGAGCGGCTCGGCGGAGTCACCATAGATGCCCTGCCGCGCCGGGCCGGCGGCGGCGTGGCGTTGCCATTGGGCGCCGGGCGGGGCGCCGGGGATGCGTTCATCGGTCTGGCCCTCGACGGCGATCGAGATCGCGGCGAAGCCCTGCTCGTTCCACTTCTGCACCCACTCTTTGAAGGCGGTGCCACCACCGCCGTGCACGAGGACGACGCCGGGGACTTTTCCGGTGGAGGTCTTCGGCAGGCCGAGCCAAGCGAAGACGCGCGTGGGTTTTCCCCGGTAAGGCAGGCCCTCGAAAAAGAGAGGCTTGATTGAACCGGTG
>JANOAF010000594.1:0-3798 GCA_031411015.1 Opitutaceae bacterium
TTACAGCCCCGCGCTAAACGCCGGGGCCTACACCGTGCAAATCGCAGGCGTCGGCGGCACCACTGGCATCACGCTCGCGGAAATTTACGATGCCACGCCCGGCAACACCTTTCTCGTTTCAACGCCGCGGCTGATCAACGTCTCCGCGCGCACGCAGGTCGGCACCGGTGCGGATATTCTGATCACAGGCTTTAACATCGGCGGGACGACGGCGAAGACCCTGCTCATCCGCGCCGTCGGGCCGCCGCTCGGCGTGTTTGGAGTCACTGGTTTTCTCGTCGACCCCAAACTCGATCTCCTCTCGGGCAGCGCGGTCATCCAAAGTAACGACAACTGGGCCGGCGGCGCGGCCATCGCGGCCGCAGCGGCGAGCGTGGGAGCTTTCGCGCTCGACGGTGCGAGTCGCGACGCAGTGCTGCTCGTCACGCTCCAGCCCGGCAGCTACACCGCCCAAGTCTCCGGCGTCGGCAACACCACCGGCGTTGCGCTCGTCGAGATTTACGACGTGCCGTAAACGCGGACCTCGCCTTTTGCATCGCCGGGCCGATCAGAAACATCGCGGCACCCGCAATCGTTCGAAACCAACCGACACCGCAGCCTCAACCGCGTGGCGTTTTTCTGCGGCCTCTTTGCACCCCGCGGACGCGCAAAAAATCAGGCGACCGGCAGGGGCGCGGTCGCTTCGGCCCCGTGCAACAGCTCATGCACTTTGCCGAGCAGCGCTTCGGTCTTGAACGGCTTGTGCAAAAATCCATCCGCAAACTCTTCGGGTTTGAACGCCGGCCGATTGCCAAGCGACGAGGATAGTCCGCTCATGACGAGCACCTTGGTTGCGGGGTTCAAGCGCCGGAGCGCGCGCCCCAGCATCGCACCATCGAGGTGTGGCATGTGCAGATCCGTAATCACGAGCCGAATCTCAGCCGCGCGCTCGGCGAAAAGCACCGCCGCCGCCGCCCCATCGGCGGCGACAATCACGCGGTAGCCCGCGCGCCCCAGCATCGTCGTCAGCATATCGCGGATCTGCCGCTCATCATCGACGACCAGAATCATTTCGCCCTTGCCCGGCGGCAGCGTCCGCGCCGCCGGGATCAGCCGGTCCGCCTCTTCGCCCTCGATCACCGGTAGAAAAATACGAAAGGAAGAACCAACCCCACACACCGTGCTGACCTCGATGAACCCACCATGATTTTCCACAATCCCGCGCACGGTCGCGAGGCCGAGTCCGGTGCCCCTGCCCGATTCCTTCGTCGTGAAAAACGGCTCCCACATCCGGGCGAAAACCTCGGGCGAAATCCCGGTGCCGGTGTCCTCGACATGGAGCACGACAAACACCCCGGGCCGTCCGCCTTCGATCGCTTCCGCCGCACCTACGCTCAGCACGCGGTTCTCCGCGCGCAACCGGAGCGTGCCGCCATCGGGCATCGCGTCGCGGGCATTCACGCAAAGGTTGAGCATGACTTGATGGATCTGCGTCGGGTTGCCGCGGATCGAGCACAGGTCGGACGAGACACGGTCCTCCAGCCGGATGGACTTCGGAAAGGTGCCGCTCACGACCGCCGAAATATCCCGCAGCAAATGCTTCACTTGGAGTGGCCGGTGCTCGCCCGTCGTGCCGTGGGCGAAGGCGACGATCTGCCGCACTAGATTGGCTCCGCGCTCGGCGCTTTTTTCCAGCGTGCCGAGCAACCCGATCGCACCGGGATCGCTCACGTGTTCGCGGAGCATCGAGGACGCCAGTAGGATCGGCGCCAGCATGTTGTTCAAATCATGCGCGATGCCGGCCGCGAGAAGTCCGATGCCTTCCATGCGTTGGGAACGGAGAAACTGCTCTTCCAGTCGCTTCCGATCCGTGATGTCGCTGTTGATGGAGAGCCGCGCCTTGGGTTGGCCACTCTCGTCCCGGATGAGCGATTGGCGGGACTCAACGATGAGTTCCTGACCTTTGCGATTCCGCATCCGCAGTTCCCCGATCCATTCGCCTTTTGCCAGCGTCTCATCGCGAGCGGCACTCAAGTTGGCGATGATGGCCGGGTCGAAAATTTGCTCCGCCGTGCGACCGACCACCTCCTCGGATTTCCACCCAAAGAGCCGGTCTGCACCCTGACTCCAGAAATCTATCCGCCCGTCGAGATTGGTGACGATGATCGCTTCCCGCGCTTGATTGAGGTATCCCGCGAATTCCCGGCTCCGATCTTCGGCTTCCCGCCGCTTGCGCCGGTCGTCACGTTCCCGCAACGCGCGGACCATCTCGGTCGGTAACCGCGCCAATCGAGCTTTCAGCAGGCAGTCCTGGGCACCGGCCTCCACCACCATTTCCGTGTGATCCTTGGAATTCGTTCCGGAAATAAAAATCACCGGAATATCCCCTTCCATTTTTCGCACCAGCGCGAGTGTCTCCAATCCTGGCAACCCTGGCTGAAAAAAATCCGCCAGCACCAAATCATACGGCTCCCGGCCGAGTTCGCCCGTAAATTCATCCCGGGAATCCACGCGCGTAACTACGCAGAACGGCCAGGCCCGCGTCACAACTTCCCGCACTAACGCGGCGTCAGCTGGACTCTCTTCGAGGTGAAGGATCTTCATGACTACGAAATCACTGATTCGAGTGAGGCGGATTGATTGACTATGCGGGATGCAATTCGAGCGCCAAGACGCCACCGGCGTGGAATGGTTTCTCGAGTAAATTTAATCGCGGTCGGCCTGAGTCATAGGAAAAAATAGCGCTCGCCCCCGGCGATAAAACCATCCGACACCGGCCGCAGGGCAAATCGCCAGACCGTCGCGAACTCATCCCACGGTCCGGGGATATCTCGATCACAGATGATTTCCGGTTGCAGGGCCGGGCCCGTCGCCCGCGCCGCCACACGTTCGAGAAATAACGCGTGGCCTTCGTCGCCTGCGAAAAAGAGGCAGCGTCGCTCCAAGAGATGCGTTGGCGCCACCGTCTCGCCCGCGATGCGGGCCAGCCAAACTGAGCGGAGCAGCCATTCGTGCCGCGCCAGCTCGACGATCGCACGTTCACAGGCCGCGCCAAAGGATTCCTCCGCGGCATGACCATAGGCATAGCCACCCCACTCCGTGCGTGAATACACAATGACTGCCACGCCGCCAAACGGACCATTAATCGCCACCGCGGAAACTCCGGGCCAGTCCGTATCGAACAGACGCCCCTCCGCCCTGCCCTCCCACCAGGCAAAAATGCAGTGGCGCTCGATTGCTTCGAGCACCGCCGCGCGCCGTGCCTGCCGCCGGAGCAAACCGGGAAACGCCGACATCCCATTCGACGTCGGATCGAGGTCGAAGCCAAACTCCGCCGCCCGCTCCGAGCGCACGGTCGCCTGAAACGCCCAACGCTCCATCACCTCAGAGATCGCCTTGTGTCGCGCGATCGATGCCACCGCATGCGTGCCCGAGCCATCGGCGCTACTGAAAAGCACCCCCTTCCGCTTCCGCGCCAAATCTGGGCGGAGCCATGCGTTCGACTGAACCATCGGCTTTCCGCGCACGGTGACCCGACTGGACTCAATCTTGGCAATGGGCCCGCCGTGCTCGGCGGAGACATTGCGATAGCGGAGAGGGGCGAGGCTGAGCATGGATGGGATAGTTCAGCTCATTCCGAGTCAGCGATATCGCATTCGTTCGCGCACCCAGGACTTGAACTATGGGAATCGCTTTCGATTGCAGTTGAAGGGGTGGAGATGGGCTCAAGGCCGCCCGCGGCATGAACAAAGCCCGCGGCAAGCAGCAGGCTGGAGATAACACCGAACACGATTCGTTTGATAGATTTCATCGCACCTG
>JANOAF010000595.1:0-22905 GCA_031411015.1 Opitutaceae bacterium
CGCCGCGGTGCAGCAGGAAATCCTCACCGCTTTGCGCCACGGCGCCACCTACTCCACCGCCCATAAGGAGGGCGGCACAAACATCCGTTATCAAAGCGAATGCTTCGTGAGCGCCGACTACGGCGAGTCCGACCGGAGAGACGTGTTTCGCGACGAAGCCGCCTTCTTGAAATTCCTGCGGCGATTCTACGATAGCGAAACGTCGCGCAACATCTACCCGGAGAAAGTCTCCGAATACGAGGCGTGGATGCTGATGCTCCGGCTGCTGCGGCATAAATGACGCCCACGGCCGCCTTCGCCCTTTTTCTCGAATCGCCGCTCATCCACTCATGCCGACCTGGTTTCCCCGCTCCCTCTTCGGCGCCGTGCTCGCCGCCCTTTACATCGCGGTGGCGATCTTCGCCGTCGCCAGTGATCGCACGAGTTCGGGCGGTGGCGGATGGATTACGCTCAAGGGCATGGGCACGGCGATTATCACGCTCCCGATCACGTTCCTCGGCGAAGCGTTGGGGATGAAGCCCGACTACCGGCGCAACGCCGACATGGCCTTCGCCATCGGTGCGTGCGCGTTGCTCGTCTATTTCGCGGGCGCCGGGCTCGCGTGGGGGGCGCGCGTTCTCTTCCGAGATGGTAGCGCGCCGTGAAACACCTGTCCCCCGATCCCGCCTTTTCTTCTTCCCCTCAAAAAATCGTGTCTTGGCCCTCCTCCCTCTTCATCGCCCTCCTCACCGGCGTGCTTGGCCTCGTCGTCGCGGGCCTTGTCACCGCCGCGTGCAGCGAATGGCTCAACGTCTCCAACCGCGAGGGTGCCGCCGGCTATCTCATGGTCGCGATGGCGCTGCTCGGCGGCGTGGTTGCATTTGTGCTCGGCCTCGTGGTGAGCCGCGTGATCGCGGGGACACCGGAGCCGGGCTTCCTCAAGGCGCTCGGGATTTCCTGCGGCGCCGTGGTCGCGCTCGGCGGCGTCGCGCTCGGCCTCGGTTGGCTGAAGGCTGATTTCGCGCCGAAAATCGACGGCCAGTCGCTCAAACTCGCGATCGAGGTGCGGTGCCCGAAAAGCTTCACCCTGCCACAGGGTGAGCCCGATGAATTTGGCGCGACTGCCGGCGTGTATCTCCCGCGCGGCCGCTACCAGCCAACCGCCCCACTGCGGCTTGATGCAGCGCAGATCGTGGACGGCCACCTGATTGTCTCCGCCACCGTGCCGTTGGCTACGAGCGCGGCGCAGAAATTCCTGCAGGTGCGCTTCAGCAAGGAAACCAACGTGATCTTCGGCCTGCCCCTCCGCTCGCACCCCCGCGATTCCGATCGCGAGTGGAGCCAGTGGGTCGATTCCGGCTGGGATGTGGGCAAACCCGAACCGGCCAAGGAGGAAAAATTCAACGCCCGCTACCGCGTGCAGGTAATCGAGCCTGCGCCGCCCGAACCTTCCGAGGAGGAAAGGTCCGCGCAGCAGGACGCGGCCACGCAGGCGAAATTCGAAGCGCTCGCCGCCGACGCTCCGCTCCAGGATTGGTTGCGCTACACGCAGCACGACCAACCGGAGGCGCGGCGCACGACCGCGACGCAGCGCATCAGCGCACGCTCCGGCTATGTCGCCGAATTGAAAGCCGCGATGGTGGATCAGAACACCGAGCTGGCCACCAATGCGATGTATCTCATCGGCCAACTGCCGCAGCCCGACGCCGCGCTGAATTTCCTCGTCACCGAGACCGGCCGCGACCTCGCGCAACGCATCCGCAAATTCAACGCCAGCACGCCCGAGCTGGACCCGGGCTACAAAGCCGCCGCCGATGCCGACGCGCGTTTCAACGCGTGGATCGTGGCGGCGATCGTGCTCCGGGAGAAATGCGCCGGCGACTTCATCCCGGAGTTGCGCGAGATCCTCGAACTCTCCCGCGTCCGCACGGACAGTGACGCGATCACACGCGATGTGCGCCGAATCGCCAGCTATTACATGAAGGAGTGGGCCGGCGTCGAACCGCTCCCCGGCGATCCCCCGGCGAAGTAAGCCCGGCTCCACGCGCCAAACCGTCCGCGCCGCCCGCTTTCGCCGCAGTGGCCATTCGCCCAATCTCCGAAAGGCGAATTTTCACGCCGCACGCCATCTGGCAGACTCCTGTTGCTCGGTCGGGAAATCACCCGCAGCGAAATATTTCTCAGCAAACTTACCATGAACGGGCTCGCCTTCCTTCTCTCGTCGTTACCCGCGGCCATCCTCGGACTCATCAGCGGTGCCTACATCGGCGAACTCCAAATCCGTTGGTATCACCTCAGCGGGGCGAACGGAAGCCAGGTCTTTCACTCGATTGGGTTGGCGCTGCTCGGCGGCATCCTCGGACTCGTGACGGGGCTCACCACGGCGTGGAATGTCGCGCCGCACGACACCGCCAGTGGTCTTCGATCCGCCGCGTCCAGTTCCGGCGCGGTGCTGTTGGTCGCGCTCGTGACATTGGGCGTGAGCCGCCATTTCGCGAACATCCCGCCGACGATCGACGGACAGGAGCTGACATTGCGAATCGAGATCCGGCTTCCATCCGGTCAGGCCAAATCCGCTTCGATATCCTTCGACTTGATCGCGGTCGGCAAAACCATCGGGCGCGATCTGGGTGTCTTCACGCATATCGACGACGCGGCGACTCGGGAAGAACAAGGCCGCTGGATCGTGCCGGGTCACGCGGCGCTCGAGACCTCACAGGGCCAGCGCGCGCTTGATTTCCGCATCAACGGAAAACATGCGGGCCGATTCATCGCCCCCGTGCCGGCCCACCCGGGTTCCGAATCGCTGCAATGGAGCGGCTGGCTGCCGGAACGCGACGACGCGGGGCAGCCCTGGCCCGACAACAAGCTGTCCTATCGATTCCGCGTTCAGAAAGTCGAACCCGTCAAACCCGCGCCGCCGCTACCGATGGACGAAAAGTCCGTCTTCGCGCGCGAAGAGGCGAAGCTCAACGCCATCCCGGCCGAAGCTGGCCTCGAGGCTTATTTTGAATTCACTGGTTACAACACGCTGCCGGCGATTAAAGCGCTCGCGCTGGCGAAGATGGCGGCGAGACCGAGATTCGACGCCGAAATGAAAGCGCTGATGTTGAACCCCGTCGCCGAAGAAGCGGCCGCAGCGATTCGGCTGATCGAACATATCCCTCACCCGACCCCCGAACTCATCCACGCCGTGGCAGCCGTCGGCCGGGACCTCGCCGACCTGATGCGCACCATGAACGCCACGCCCGCGCAGGACGACCCCGATTTTATGCGCGCCAACATCGTCGCCATTCGGTTCGCCGCTTGGATCACGGCCGTGGCAAAACTGCGCGCCAAGGACGGCGGGGATTTTATCCCGGAGCTGCGCACCATCGTCGAACTCTCCCGCGTGCGCAACGACAGCGAAGCCATCCGCGGCGACGTGCGCCGGGTCGCCGTCTTTTATCTGCACGAATGGGCCGGCGTCCCCCCGCAGCCCGACGACCCGAGCCCGCGTTGAGTCATGACTCCTACCGCTGAACAACAAAAGGAACTGGCGAAATTTCCCGCCGCATTGCAGGTGCTGATCCAGGCCGAGCTGGCAGTCGGAAATTCCATCGTCGAAATTCAGCACAGCCACCCGGCGCCACCCGTTGGGGCCGCCGTCAAACTTGCCCAGAAAGTCAGCACCCGCCCACGCGACTCGGGCAGCGGACTGGTTTTCTATGAACGCAACAGCTCCGTCTACTCCGGCGAGTTCACCGATGCGAAACGGTTTTTCTTCGTGCTCGAACCCCCGAATCCGCCGCCGCCCGAGGCAGACATGGACGCCATCCGCAAAGCCCTCGAACCGAAACCAGATTCCATGGCGCACCAGTTGCAAAGGTGGTCGGCGAGCTCTGGCACGCCTAGCCGTGACGCAGCTTGGTCATCGGTCCTGAAGAAATTCGCGCCGCTCCGCGCCTTGATCTCCACGGAAACCGCCACCGGCTGGACGCGGGTGCTGCATTTCCAGGACACACGTCCCCCGCATGAAATTCAATTCGCGCTGGAGCGGGAGCTCACGACGCTGTTCGAACCGACGATGGAGGATGGGATTCTGCGCTGGCGCGCGGAGGCCACCGTGGTCGGCGCGCGCTACGAATTCGAACTCCGGTTCGAGGCGGCGTTGGTTTTTCAGAACGCCTACTCGCTGCGCGTCGAGACGTCCTGGCCGCAACCGGGGGCGCCAAATCACGACTACTACCGCAAGACCTCCGACAGTTGGTTCGCCAGTTGGACAGGCGACCTGACGCCAGCCAACCCGCCGGACGCGACGGTCGGTTCCCCGGAGCACTATAGGAAGCTGGCGGAAGCTGCGCTGCAGGCCGAAGCCTCGCTCGATTCCGTGCCGGCGATCCAGCAAGCCATCATCGCCGGCATGAAACGCGGCGGCTCATTTGGCACTTCGCACAAAGAGGGCGACACAAAGATCACCTGGCGCATCGACCGATTCATCCGCACCGACTCCGGCGATTATCCCGATCGCAAGGAATTCCGCACCGAGGCGGAATTCCTCCCGGCGCTCCTCCAGTTTTGCCAGTGGGAAGTCGCCCGCAACGCCGGTGCGAAAAAGCTGACCGAATACGATACTTGGAAGCTCATTCTACGCCGGCTCTACCCCAAATAATCCAGTATGTTTTTCGAATCACCTCTCACGATTGGATTGTTGGTCCACGCACTCATCCTGCTCACGGCGAGTGAATCGAGGTCTGGTTCATTTCCAAAGGCAACTGCATCAGGCTCTATGTCTCCGTATCGCCTGCGCGGCCAAATTCCATTCGTGTTTCAAGGATGAGTATCCCCGCCCAATTCGAAAAAACGTTCGCCGCGTTTCCGCTCCAGCTGCGCAACCTCGTCAAGGCCGAGCTCGCCGCCGGCAATCGCATCGTGGAAATCTCCGGCGGCTTTCCCGCGCCGCCCGTCGGAGCGTGCCTGAAACTCGCGAAGCTAGTGAGCACGCGCCCGCGCCAGAAAGCGAAGGGGCTCGATTTCTACGAACGCAACCTGCCGGGCTACTCCGGCGAATTCACCGACGACCAGCGGTTCTACTTTGTCCTCGAGCCCGCCCTCCCGCCGCCACCGCCACCGGACATGGACGCGATCCGCGCCGACCGCGAAGCGAAGCAACGCGCCGCCGATACCGAACTCTACCGTGAGCAGGCAAAGAAAGTGGATCGCGCGAAGAAAGCCGCCCGCGCCCGAAAACCCTCCCGCGAGCCCTCGCCTGCGCCGTTGCCGTTGCCGCGACAACCCATGTCGGAAATGGATGCGATCCGCGCCGCGCTCAATGCGCGGGAACATGCCGCCAACTGCGATCGTTTCCGGGATATGAACGAGAAAGCTTACCCGATCGACTATGGGTCGAAGAGGACTTCACCCGACGCAGCGCCGCCACCGTTGCCGCCGCTCCCCCAGCCCGCTGTCAGCGCGGTGGATCAATTCCGCGCGAGCATGATGATCGACTACGGAAAATGGCACGACGGGGAAGGCTACAATTTGGCCATCCTCAAGACCGCGACGCCCGAAGAACTCGCTGCGATTGAGGAAATTATTTTGGCCCACGGCACGGACGACTGGCGCGATGTCGAAGCGCTCGCCGCGCTCGATTCGCCCCGCGCCCGCGTCGCGCTGCGCAAGGCGCTAAAGAGTTCCAACCACGAAGTTCGCCTCGCCGTGTCGCGGCACGCGCCCTCGCTCCTATCCGACGACGAGCGCACCGCTTCGCTCGTGACTGCGATCCAAGGCGCGAAGATTTACGGCGGCCTGACGCAGGCGCTCCTCCAAATCGAGAGCTACCATCCGCAGCCGATCATTGACGCGCTCCTGCGTGGCTTGCTCACGACGAGCGGGGCCAACGCCGTGCACTTCGCCGCGATGCTGATGTTCATCCACGGCCAGGCAAAGACCGCCTTCGACTGGAACCAGCGCCCGTTTTTCCTCAAGTTCAACTCCGACGACGGCGCGCAGCGCGCCACGCTCCTCCGTGAACTCTGCGCCAAGATCGGCGTCGCCCCAGAAAAATACCTCGGCGCCCCGCCACCGCTGCGCTGACCGCCGCGCCGCGCGAATCTCCTACCGCTTCGCCCCCGTGAAGATCGTGCCCGTCGTGTCGGCGCGCTCAAATTTCGCGCCACGCAGATCAGCGGAGGTGAAGTCGGCGTTGCGGCAGTCGGTGTCAGAGAAATCGGCGTCGCGGCAATCCGCACCCTTGAAACTCGCGCCGGTGAGCGTGCAGCGGATGAAATATGTCCCCTGGCAATTTGCGCCGTCAAAAATCGCGCCGGTCATGTCTGCGCCGCCGAAGCCGGGATCCATCAGGTGCTTTTTTTTGCTGCGGTGCTGGGTGCCACCCATCCCGTAAAACGATTTCCCCGCGAGATCGGTTTTGCGGAAACTCGCGCGCTGATACATCGCGGTGTCCTGCCCGCGCGCAAAGGACAGCGTCGCGCCGTCGAAGATCGCGTGGGAGCAGTTCGCGCCGGAGATGCCGGCGTCGTGGAAATTTACGTGGCTCAGGTTGGCGTGCCGGAGGTCGGCGTCGGCGAATTCCGCCTCGGTGCAGTTCGCGCCGCTGAGGTTCGCGTGCGCGAGTTTCTGGCCGATGAATTTACGTCCTGTCAGATTCTGACCGTGGAGATCCTTGGCAAAGAGTTTGGCGAAAAACATGGGCGGGGTGGATGCGCGGGTAGCGAAAAAAGTCGCGCCGGCACCCGCCCCGCTCAGCAAGAGTCCCACGCCAAGCAGGTAGCGACTGCGTCGGGTCATACGCCCGACTGAACCGCCCGCCGGCACCGCGTGCAAGCTTGCCGCCGGTCTTTCCCTCGCATCGTATCACAGCGCGAACCGTCTGTCTTTCGGCACCCCCTGTCCCCATGGCCATCACCTCGACCTCCCCTTCCGCCGCCCCGTTCGTCTCCACCCGCCGACCGCTCTCGCGCCGCCGCTTCCTGCAGGGCACGGGCATCGCGCTCTCGCTGCCGTTTCTCGAATCGATGCTGCCGAGTTTCGCGCGCGCCGCCCAGTCATCCTCCCCGCTTGCACCGGGGGCGAAGCCGCGCCGGATGTTCGCCATCTGCAACAATCTCGGGCTGCTCCCGGATCAATTTTTCCCGACGGGCGCGGGGCGCGACTATCAGGCTTCGCCCTATCTCGAAAAACTTCAGGCGCATCGCGGCGACTTCAGCGTTTTCAGCGGCGTCTCTCATCCAAACGTCGACGGCGGTCATCCGGCCGATGTCTGTTTCCTCACCGCCGCGCCGCATCCGGGCAGCAGCTCGTTTCGCAACACCATCTCACTCGACCAGCACATCGCGGAACGACTCGGCATCCTCACGCGTTTCCCTTCGCTCACGCTGGGCGTGAATACCCGCTCGCGCAGTCTCTCATGGACGGGCACCGGCGTCGCGATTCCGCCTGAGGAGAAGGCCGCGGAGGTGTTCAAGCAGCTCTTTCTCCAGGGCACCGCGGACCAGGTCGCCGCGCAGATGCGCCGGCTCGACACCGGGCGCAGCATCCTCGACACCATCGCCGGTCAGGCCAAGGACCTCGAGCGCAACGTCACCGCCCGCGACCGCGACCGGCTCGACCAGTATTTCACCAGCGTGCGCGATCTGGAGCACCGCTTGCAGGCGTCGCAGGGCTGGGAAACGAAACCCAAGCCGGTCGTCAAAGCCCCCATGCCCATCGATCCCGCGAGTCCGGCGGCCTACATGGAAAAAGTGAAGGTCATGTATGATCTCGCGCGCCTGGCCTTCGAGACCGACTCCACGCGCTGCGTCACGCTCATGCTCGACAGTGTCGCGACCATTCCGCCGCTTGAGATTCCCGGCGTAACGATCACCGACGGCTACCACAACCTCTCGCACCACGGAAAGTCCGAGACGAAACGCTCGCAGCTCAAAACCATCGACGAGCTGCACATGAAACTCCTCGGCGAACTCTTCGCCGACCTGAAGGCCGTGCGCGAGGGCGAGGAGTCGATGCTCGATCGCACGATGGTGCTCTACGGCTCAAATTTCGGCGACGCCAACCAACACACGTGTTTCAACATGCCGGTGATTTTCGGCGGCGGCGGCTTCAAGCACGGCCAGCACCTCGGTTTCAATACGAAGCAAAATTATCCGCTGCCCAATCTCTTCGTCTCGATGCTCCAGCGAATGGGCATCGAGGAGGATCGCTTCGCCTCCTCCACGGGCACGATGCGCGGATTGGAAATGGCATGAACCTCAAAACTTTCGTAGGGCGCGTGTCTTGCACGCGCCGCTCTGGGAGATTTGCCGACCGGCGTCTGCAAGACAGACGCCCTACGCTTCGGCTCGCCGGCTCGCTTCTCGGATTGATCTCGCTCACCGCGGCCTCGTCTATCGCCGCCCCCGCTTTTCCTCCGGCCGCGGACTTCATCGAGAAGCACTGCGCCAGTTGCCATAACGACATCGATAAGGAGAGCGGCCTCGATCTCACGTCGCTCGCGTTCAAGCCGGCGGATCGCGCCAACTTCGATTTGTGGATTCGCATTCACGACCGCGTGCAAGCCGGCGAAATGCCGCCGGAAAAAAAACCGCGGCCCAGCGTAACAGACTCCACCGCGTTTCTCAGTTCGCTCGCCGGCACGTTCACCGCGCACGAGCGCGACGTCGCCACGCGGGAGGGCCGCGCCACGCGCCGCCGGCTCAACGGCTACGAATATGAAAACACGGTCCGCGATCTCTTCAACGCGCCGTGGCTACAGGTGAAGGGACTGTTTCCCGAAGACGGCGAGGCGCACCGGTTCAACAAACTGAGCGATGCCCTCGATGTCTCGCACGTCCACATGTCGCGCTACATGAGCGCCGCCGACTACGCGATCCGGCAGGTGCTGAGCGTGCAGCTCGCGCAACCGCCCACAACCACGGTGCGGCATTACGCCCGCGACCAGCGCACGCTCACGAGCAAGTTTACCGGCAGCATCTTCAACTCGTCGCCGGACCGCATGACGTTTCCCGTCATCGGCCTCAACACCCCGCAGCCCGACGTGCGCTGGCTGAACGCGCCGCTCACCGATTCCGCGCGCCGCGACGAGGAGGCCATCGGTTGGGTCTCGAGCAACTACGTCACGGGCTTCACCTACCGGTGGGACGGCTTCCGCGCGCCGGTCGCAGGGCGCTACCGCGTGCGCTTCAGCGGCTACACGCTCTGGGTGCCGCCCGGTGGCGTCGCACAGAAGTTTGCCGGCGAGAGCGACCGGAAGGGCATCCCGCTGAAGCCCAATCCCAACGTGGGCAACTACGACGCCGTGCAGCCCGGGCGCCGCCACGAACCCATCACGGTTTACACGCGCAACGGCGTCCTGAACCGCCGCCTCGGAGAATTCGATCTCACGCCCGAGCCGGCCATCTACGATCTCGGCGAGGTGTGGCTGCTCGCCAACGAGACTCTCGTGCCCGACGCGTCGCGGCTCTATCGCTCGCGGCCGAATAATTTCCGGAATCCCGCGATGACGCCCGAGGGCGCGCCCGGCGTGGCCTTCCGCTGGATGGAGATCGAGGGGCCGCTTTACGACGACACCACCGCCGCCGGCTACCGCCTCCTCTTCGGCGATTTGCCGTTGCGCGCGGCGAAAAACAAAACCGGCGGCGTCGCCCTCCCCACGATCGCGAGCGGCGATCGCCGCGAGGGGGGCCGCAACGCCGGGCAGCGCCTCGTTCCCCTCGAGGAGACCACCGTCGAAGTTGTCTCGGAGACTCCCCGCGCCGACGCGGAACGCCTGCTGCGGGCATTTCTCCAGCGCGCGTATCGCCGGCCGGTCGCGCCGGCCGACGTGGCGCGGTTCGTCGCCCTCTTCGAGGATCGCACGAAAGCCGGACTGAGTTTCACCGAGGCGATGATCGCGAGCTACACCGCGGTGCTGGCTTCGCCGGGGTTCGTATTCCTCGACGAGCAACCCGGCCCGCTCGATGACTACGCGCTCGCGACGCGGCTCGCGCTCTTCCTTTGGAATTCCGAGCCTGACAGCGCACTGCGCGCCCGCGCCGCCCGCGGCGAATTGCGCAACCCCGCGGCGCTGCGCGCCGAGACCGAGCGGATGCTCGCCGACCCGAAGTCCCGGCGCTTCACCGATGCGTTTCTCGACTACTGGGTGGACCTCCGAAAAATCGAGGACACCACGCCGTCGACCACGCTCTACAACGACTACTACCTCGACGACGCGCTGACGGAAGCCGCGCAGCTTGAGACGCAGTTGTTCTTCGCCGATCTGCTCCGCCGCGATCTGCAGGCGCGGAACATCATCGATTCCGATTTCGCCTTTCTCAACGAGCGCCTCGCGATCCACTACGGCATCGCCGGCGTGACCGGTAGCACGCCGCACCGCGTGACGATTCCGGCCGGCAGCCCGCGCGGTGGCCTGCTGACTCAGGCTAGTGTGCTCAAAGTGACCGCCAACGGCACGACCACCTCGCCCGTGCTCCGCGGCAGATGGATCGTCGAGCGCATCCTCGGGCTGGAGATTCCGCCGCCGCCGCCGGTCGCAGCAGTCGAGCCGGATATCCGCGGCGCCGTCACCATCCGCCAGCAACTCGAAAAACACCGCGACAATGCGAGCTGCGCCGCTTGCCACCGCAAGATGGACCCACCGGGCTTTGCGCTGGAGAGCTTCGACATCATGGGCGCATGGCGCGACCGCTACCGCGGCGTGGCAGAGGACAAGCCCGTCGAAAAAGGCCTCGGCAAAAACGGCCAGCCCTTCGAATTTCACTTCGGCCTGCCGGTGGATGCCGCGGGCGAACTGCCCGACGGCCGCCCGTTCCACGACATCCGCGAATTCAAGCGCCTGCTCCTCGACCGCGAAGTCGATGTCGCCCGCAATCTCACCAAACAGTTCATGATCTACGCCACCGGCGCGCCCGTCCGCTTCAGCGACCGCACCGAGATCGAGAAGATCGTGACCGCAACGAAGCCGAGCGGCTACGGCGTGCGCCAACTCGTGCACGGCATCGTGCAGAGCGAGTTGTTCCGGTCCAAGTAAGGCGGGTCTGTGACCCGCCTTTTCACGAGGGAAGTGTTCGAGCAGAAGGCGGGGTTCGGCGAC
The DNA here is from genome assembly GCA_031411015.1 of Opitutaceae bacterium. Classification (GTDB taxonomy): domain Bacteria; phylum Verrucomicrobiota; class Verrucomicrobiia; order Opitutales; family Opitutaceae; genus ER46. The sequence continues at coordinate 11,069 of JANOAF010000595.1, forward strand.
CCCGCCCTACAACAAACCATTCTGCGTGCTTCTCAGAACGAGCCCTTGATGCCCGCGGTCCACAGCGGGGCGTAGTCGTCGCGGTTCCGGAATTTCGCGAAGTTCGGGGTGTTCGGGCCGTAGACCTTTTGGTCCTCGGTCGCGTCGCCCACATTGCGGAGCGCAAAGAAAAGCCCGAGCGAACGCCGGAAGAAATATTCGCCGCTGACGTCGATGTAGAGGCGCTTGGTCCGATAGGTGTAAGTGCCGGGCTCGATACTGGCACCGGTGAAGACCGCGCGCCGCTGAATGCCACGGTAGTTTTCGTTGATCCGGAGGTTGAACTTCGGGCGCGAGAGGCTCAGCCCCCAGTTCAACACGAACGGATTCATATCCTGGAAGCTGTCCGTGTTTTTCGCGCGCTGGGAGCTGAAGTTGGTGGAAAATGTCACGCCGCGAGCCCAGTGCGGCAGAAACGTGAGCCCCCGCCGGAATTCGAGTTCAAAACCCTTCATGCGAATCGGCGTCGGAGAGTTGAACTGGGTCGTGATCTGATAAACCCCATACGTCTCCTCATCCAGACCGAAGGCTTCGAGAAACCCGGGTGGGGCAAAGCTCGTGACGGTCTGGTGGAAACCCACGTAATCGCGAATGAAGGCCCCGGCGTTGATCGTCCCGACGCCGGCGAAATAATACTCAAGCCGCGCCATATACGTCTCCGCCTGCCACGCCTTGATCGAGACGTTGTTAACGGTGATTCGGTCTCCGGGATTGAACAGCTCGATGTTTGGCACGGTGAGGCCGCCGGCATACTGATTGAAATTCGGCCGGCCGACCGTCTGGTAATAGGCGCCGCGCGCTTTCAGATTTTCGGTGAGGTCGTAACCGACGTTCACGCTCGGGAAGAACCGCAAATATTCCTTCTTCGCATGCGTGCCACGCTCCAACAGCGCGGCCTGCTGGTAGGGCAGCGTGCCGGCGGCCGCGATGAGCAGCGGCGTGCCGTTGGCGGCGCGCAGCGGATTACCGTTCGCATCCCGCTGGACCGCGCGCGCCGGATCGAGCAGCGGGCCTTCCGCGTTGATGTTGGTTTGCTCGGCCCGCACGCCGGTGACGATTTGCAGCCGGTTCTTGAAGAACGAAAAGTCGCCGCGCAAATACGCCGCCGAAATGGTTTCCTCGGCATATTTCGAAGCGTTGGCCACCGACGTGTATTCCGTGGCGGCGTTGCGGGTCCAGCGCGTCGGATTGGCCTGATAGTCGCCCCAGAGCTTGCCGTTGTCCACGTGCTGCTGCTTCGGCAGGCCCCAGTCCGGGATGCGCTCGGAATAGGGCACGTCGAGGAAGGGAAGCGGGCTGTCGTCATTGATCAGACCGGCCTGGGTCGTCGGCGTGTTGCTGGTGCGGCCGTCGGCGCCCACATAGGTGTAAGTCTCGGTGCCAACGCCGCGCAGGTCGCGGGCCTTGTTGCGAATATCCAAACCGACCTTGAGCGACACCGGGATGTCGCGCACCATGAGGTCGCGGCGGAGGTTCGCGTAGGCCTGCCGGGTGGTATCGTAGGTCCGCTGGCGGTTGCTGTTGGCGGAGACGAGGGAGTAATTCTCGATCTTCGAGGGATCGACCACGCGCCCGTTGGGATCGAGAACCGTAATCTTGTTTGGCCGCAGGTAGAATATGTCGTCAAAGAGGATCTGAACGTTGTTCCGCTGGATGGTCATGCCGTTGAAGGCGCCCCGGTCGATGTCTTGGTAGTGGATGCGGGAGTTTCCATAGCTGACGCCTGACTCGGCTTTCCAAGTCGGCCCATCGTGAAACCAACGCAGGGACGGGCTGTAGGTCCGACCGGGCCGCCAACGGCCGCCGTTGGAGACGCTCATCTGGCCGGAGTTGATGGCCGTGCCCGTGGTGGGAAACACACTCGCCTGCCCCCACGTATGATCCTGGCTCCAATTCCCCGGGGCGACGCGGTTGATGGTGAAGGTCTGCGTGCGGGTCGCGAAATGTTCGCGCAGCGCACCATATTGAAATCCGAACGAAAGCCGGTCGTGGCGCGAGAGCCGGTAGTCCATGGTCGTGGCAAACGACTGCCGATCGGTGTCCTTGCCGCTGTCGCGCCAAGAGAAGACGGCGAGATAGGGATCCTGTGGCGTCGTCGCGGGCCGCCCCGTCAGAGCAGTGGCCGCGACGTTCGAGGCGAGACTGGCGCCGACCCATTGACTGGCGGTATTGGGCTGCTGGGTGTATTGCAGGGAGTAGCCCGCCGAAATGGTGAAACCGAAATTCTTGTTCACCGGCACGATCGCCGAAATGTCGGCGCTGGGATGAATCTTATAGGTCTGCTGGCCCCAGCCAGGGCCAGGCGACCGTTTCAGGAAGGAACGCTCGGCGTCCTTCATGAGCCAGGCGAAGCTATAGCTATAGCTCGGCCTGTTGCGTTCAAATGCGCTGCGCGGCACGAAATTCACCGATCCGGCCAGCGAGCTTCCGGACGTTTCGGGCGTCGGCGCCCGGTTGATCTCAACGCGGGCGATGTTGCTGATCGAAACTTGATCGAGCTCGACTTGCCGGCCGGTGCCCGCACCCGCGGCGCTGGCCATGTCGAACCCACCCATCGAAATCGGCACATTTTCCGCGGGCACGCCATTGATGGAGAAACGCCGCGCGTCGCCGCCAGTATAGTCGCTGGTGATGCCCGGCAGAAATTTCATGAACTCGCCGATGCTACCGTCTGCGATCGTGCCGAATTCGTCGGCGGAGACGACTTGCATGATGTTCTTCGCGAAACGCTGCTCGTTGATCGCGATGGCGGCGCCGTCCATTTCCTTCGAGGAGGAGACCTTGAAGGCGTCAAGTTTCACCACGGCGTCACCCGCGGCCGCGCGCAGCGTGATGTCGTGCTGCACCACCTGGCCCGCGGTCACGGTGATAGTCTCGGTCTGCGAGCCGAGACCCGTGTAGAAAACAAGCACCTTCACCGGGCCGGCGGGCAGATTGACAAGGCGGTATTGGCCGCCGGAATCCGAGAGGACCTCCTCGCGCGTGCCTTCGACGGTAAGCCGGGCCTTTTCCACAAACTCCCCGCGGCGCGCATCGAAGACGCGCCCTTCAATGGTGCCAGTCGCACGGGGCTGCGCGGACAAGGAAACGGCGGCGAGGTAAACACTGCACACTGCGACCACGACGCGGGAAACCGCGGCAAACGAAGCAAACAGGGACGGAGTTTTCATAGGCTAGTCGGACGCCGACCACGACGCGCACGCATTGCAAAAACGGCACGGCGCAGATGATCAGCGCGGGGATGAGGGTGTGGGTTGGTAGGGTCGGTGGCTTGCGGTGCGCTTACGCGCACCGCCGTCACTAAGGCCGACCGTAAGCCGCCGCGATGGCCTCACAAGCAGATAGTCCGCGCCGACTATTTTTCTGCGGCCAGTTTCGCCATCGGACGCACCGCGAGCTCGATCCCGACAATCGTGATCGTCTGGTCGCCGCCATTTTCGACGACGATTTCGTTCCAGCCCTCGCGCACGAGCGAAACGGGGAAACGAAAATCGCAGCCGAAGTTCGCTGCGGCGTGATGCGTCAACGCTCCGCATGGAAACAGCAGCTTGTCTGAGCGCGAGTGATCGCGCTGCGGCCAGCCGCCGTTGAACGACACCGGCAGCCACGCGAAGGTGTCGCCCGCGCGCAGCACAATTTGAATCACCAATTCTAGTCCGCGGTCTGCCGGCTCGGCACACATCGGCAGGCGAAACGCGTGGTGCCACCCCCGCTCCAGCACCACCGGCACCTGCGGGATATTTTCAAACGGAATCTGCACGAAGCGCCCGCCCTTGTCGGAAAACGCATAGTGCTTCGGCTGGCCGCGCAGCTGGTCGAGGTGATCGAGGCCGCGCATCGCCGCATAATCCGAAATCAACCCCTCAATCGCCGCCTGATCCGTGCAGAAGAAATTATACCACTCGATCCCATCGGCTCCGAGTGCGAGTTTGCCGGCGGCGTTGCCGCGCATCAACTCGGGACTCGACGAGAGATAGCGCAGGTCGCGCGTAACGCCGCGCGCGGGGTCGGAGCTGGCCATAATGTTCACGCCATCCTCGATGCCGCCGTAGATCGTTACGCGGTCGCCGAGCTGGCGGCGGAGTTCGTCGTGGGGCATGTCCCATGCGGTGCGCCAGAAATGCGAGGCCACCACAAAATCGATCGTCCCTTCGCGGCAGAGCGTGACGACATCAATGCCGATCGACTTCAGCGTTTCGAGCCGCCCCGGAATGCGAATGCCCAGCGGATAGGGCCGGCCAGTCGCCTTCGCGCGCCGTTCGGTCAGTGCGCGCACGGTGCGAAACCAGTCGTTCATCATCCCGATGGTTTCGGCCGTAGCGTTCGGCTCGCAGCAGAGCGGATTGCGCCACCAGTCGAGTTCCACCCCGTCGAAGTCGTAGTCCTCCACCACTTCCTTGATCTGCGCGAGCATCAGCGCGCGCACCTCGAGCTGCTCGTAGTTCAAGCCGCCGCGATAGTCGGGCAACCACTGCGTCGGCGAATAGGCGCTGCGCTGGAGTCGCATTTCCTTTCGCGCGAGGAGCGGGACGTTGAAGAAACTCCCCTCGTAGTTGAGGTGCCCGTGCATGTCGTTCATCCGGACGCTGACCCACGGCGAGACGCCGCGACGCCGGCACGCGCGCGCCGTCTCCGCCAGCCAGTCGACGCCCGCATCGAGCAAGTCCTGATAGCGATTCATGAACGCGACCATGCCATCCAGATATTTTTCCACCGCCGCCGGGTCCGTTGCGCCCGCGCAGATGGCATGGCCGCGGAAAAACTCGCGGTCCCCGCGCTTGTAGCCGTCTAAGATGCTCGGGATGGCCTTGCTGGGATACCACGCGCGCGACGCGTTCGCGTTGATCGCAAAGGTGTCGATACCGCTGTCGGCGAGAAGGTCGACGTAGCGGTGAATCGCCTTCGCCGAAAACGGTCCGCCCTCCGGCTGCCACATCTCCGGGTTGTAGAAAAACACGCAGGTGTCGCCGTTGAAGAGATTGCGATGGCGTGCGTCCACGGCGCGGACCGCGGCCGGTGCGGCCGACGAGACCCGGGCCATGCCAGCTGCGCTCTCGACTCCCGCTAACATCTGCGGTGAGCCCGCAGCCGCCACCGCGCCCAAGGTTGTCGTGCGCAAAAAATCGCGGCGGGTTTTCATGATGCAGGGTCAGTGGGGTGGCGAGGCAGCACGCTGCACTGTGCAAACACCCGCGGCGGATGGCGCGAAAAAAAACCATTGCGGTTTACCCGAAGAGGAGACCGCGCTGCCGAGGTAGGGCGGGTCTTTGACCCGCCCTTTTGCACGCTGGATATCCGAGGGCGGGTCAAAGACCCGCCCTACTTTCAAACCCGCGTCGCCCTATTTTTCGGGAAGACCCAACAAGGGGGCACCAAAAAACCCTGTCAGTTTGAGCGCAGTCGATTTCAGTCACCCGGCTCAGAACTCCCGCGCGCGAGCGCCTCGCGGAAACGGTCTTTCTTGCTCTTGCGCTTGCCCTTGATGCCCCCCGTCGCTGCCGCCGTCAGTGATGTCTCGATCACTTCCGGCTCGAAACTCGCGATCTGCTCGCGCGGCAGAGCGAGCTTGTGGCGCTTCTCAATTAATCGGAAGTGCGCGTGGGTCTCGGCGGTAATAAAATTCACCGCGATCCCGCGCGCTCCCGCCCGCCCGGTGCGACCGATCCGGTGGGTGTAGTCCGTCGCCGAGCGCGGCAGGTCAAAATTCACGACGACGGGCAGATCGACGATATCGAGCCCGCGCGCCGCGAGATCGGTCGCAACCAGCACGTGGGTTTTCGCCGCCTTGAAATCCGCCAGCGCATCCGTGCGCGCGCCCTGACTCAGTTCGCCGTGCAGCGCATCCGCCGCGAGGCCGGCGCGGCGCAGTTTGTCGGCCACGTGCTCGGTCGCGTATTTCGTCGCAACAAACACGAGCACGCGCGTCCAGCCGTGCGTCTGAATCAGGTGCCGCAACAACTGCGTGCGGCGCGGCGCATCGACTTCGATCGCGCGCTGCTCGATATCGGGCGGCGGCTCGGCGTTCGAGGCCACCGCGACGCGCACGGGCTCGCGCAGGAGATTCTGCGCGAGCGCCTCGACCGCGGGCGGAAACGTCGCGGAGAACAGCAGTGTCTGCCGCTGCGCCGGCACCTTGGCGACGATCCGAGCGAGTTCATCTGCAAAGCCGAGCGCGAGCAGCCGGTCCGCTTCGTCGAGCACGAGCGTCGTGACCGCACTCAGCGAGACGGCGTTGTGGTCCATCAGATCGAGCAGTCGCCCCGGTGTCGCCACGATGATGTCCGCGCCGCCACCGAGCGCCATCATCTGCGGGTTGATCGAGACGCCGCCATAAACCACGAGCGTCTTGATCGGCTCCGCGAGAAACCGCCCGTAGCGGCGAATCGATTCGCCAATCTGCGCCGCGAGCTCGCGCGTCGGCACGAGAATCAGCGCGCGCACGAAACGCCCCGGCGGTCGCCGGCCGGCGGCCAACCGCTGCAAAAGCGGCAGCGCAAACGCCGCCGTTTTCCCCGAGCCTGTCTGCGCCGAGGCCCAGACATCCGCCCCGCGCAACGCCGCCGGAATCGCCGCAATCTGAATCGGCGTCGGCTTCTCGTAGCCCTTTTCGAGGATCGCCCGCAGCAGCGGCACGGAAAGTTTGAGCGAAGAGAAGGTCATGCGGAGAAGAGGCACCACGAAATCTCGGCCGGTTCACTCACCCCACGCGCACGACAATCGTCCGCCCCTCGACCGTCACGCGGTCACCCGCGGCGAGCTGCTTGCGCTTCCGGGTCTCGACCGCGCCGTTCACCAAGACTCCGCCCTCGGCAATAAGCTGCTTCGCGGCGCCACCGCTCTCTGCCAGTCCGCCAAATTTGATGAACTGGCAGAGTTCAATCGGCACTTCGCGCACCGGCACGTCCTGCGTTTCGGAAAGTTTTGGGTTCGCCATGGCACACTGTCGCCGCGCGGGAAAAACGAGTCGAACTTTCTATTGGCTTCCCCCACCCGCGACCGCGGCTTTCCGGTTCGATTTCATAAATGGTTTTTGCGTAGGGCAGCGCGCTTGCGCGCGCCAAACCGCGCCCGCGAGCGGGCTGGCCTACACCAAACCTGAAGCGCTCGCGACCGAAGGCTCGCGCTCAAAAGCGCAGCCCGACGGACAGGATCACCGTGCGCGGCTCACCGTATTGGAACGTGCCGTTGAGGTAGTGCTTGTCGGCCAGATTGCGGACATTCACGCGGACGTCGAACGGAAGGTTTTGGATTTTCGTGGCGTAGCCCACCACCGCATCGAACAGCACGACCGGCTCGCTCTTGATTGGCACGGTCCAGCTCGGATGCTCGTAGGTCGCGCCGAGCGCGTTCGCACCGCCACCCACAAAATAACCACGCAGCGGGCCCGTGGTGAACGTGTATTTATTCCAGAGGTTGATTGAATAGCGTGGCACCGATTCGAGGTGCGAGCCGACCTCGCGCACATCGGAGGGGTTCGAGACTTCGTTCTTTTTGAAAAAATAACTCGCGCTGAACAGCGCCTGATAATTGAGCCGTGGCGTCCACACCCACTCGGTTTCGAGGCCCTTCGTTTGCGTCACACCCGCAGCGGTGCGCACGGTGGCACCGGGCAGTTGGAAAAGAACTTGGTTGGCCGTGTCGATGTCGAGGCGCGACGCTTCTTCGTTGGCAAAGTAGCTGAGCGTGCCGAGCAGCCGGCCGTTTCCGAGGTCGAGCTTCGTGCCCAATTCCCAGCCGCGACCCAGCAAATCGGCGGCGAGGAACCGCACCGGAATCACCGCGGGCGGCCGGTAGCTGGGCGAGGTCGGGTCGCCCTGCGTCGCACGAATCGCGGCGAGGTCGGCCGTCTGCTGCCGCTGCGGCACGAAGGTCTTGCTGAAGCTGCCGTAGAGGCTGAGCTCGGGCGTCACGCGCACAAGCGCGCCGAATTGCGGGAGCAGTTTGCGCGTCTGAAAATCCTCATCGATTCCGTCGCGGTTGTCGTCCGTCGGCCGGTGATTCGTGATCTGGCGGCCGCCGACCAGCGTGCGCAGGCGGTCGTCGAAAAACGACGACTGCACCACCCCGTAGATTGAGTTGGAGTGACCGCCGCCTTTCCGCACGACGCCGGGCTCGACGTAGCCGGCGCCGTATTGATCGCGCAGAAGCTGCAAGAGGCTCGGGATCGCATCGGTGCGCGGGTTGAATGTCAGCACGCGCGTGGTCGCGACGGTCACGGGACTGATCACATCTTTCCCCCCGTCGTGCTGCACGCCGGCAAGCACGTCGTGTTTGCCGACCCGCTTCAGATCCAGTTTGTAGGCCGCCTCGAGTCGCGCGGAAAATGTGACGCCGCCCGGCTTGAAGTCGGAGATCGAGCTGCGGAGCCGCTGGCCGGCCACGGGGCGGAGGCCATTGAACTCGCGCCGCATCCGGTTGCTGTCCACCTGCTGGAAAAGGCCGTGCACCGCGAATTCGGGCGACGCCACCCACTCGCCCTCGAGGGTGGTCGTCTGGTTCAGGTAATTGTCCCGGCCGTCGGGACCGTTGTAGTTGTAGGAATCGTTGGGGAAAAAGTCGCGCGAGTAGATGCCGGGATACGGCGGCACGTTGGCGCCAAGGCTGCGGGCAATGAACGCATCGACGCCTTCCGGCGCGGCGCGCCCGGTCGCGATGGGCTGGCCGGCGCCATCGCGCACGGCACCGTTTTCAAGTTGCGGATAGCTCGCGGGCCGCGCGAGCCCGAGCCGGTCAAACAATTGCATGGCCTCGCGATCACGCTGCTGGAAAAGCGGGTGACTCACGACGGTATGCGGGCGTCGTCCGGCCTCGCGATCGAGATTGCTGTAGCGGGCGGTGAAGGCGAGTTGCGCGGTCGGTTTCCAAGTAAGCCCACCGCTGTAGAACGTCTCCCGCGTGAACATGGAGTCGATGTTGCTCTCCTCGTCCGTGTGGCCGTAAACGATACTGTAGGCCAGCCGATCCTTGAGCAATGGTGCCGAGGTGCGGAGCACCACCCGCTGGTGGTCGAAGGAACCCACACTCACATCGAGCGAATGCCGCGGCGTGAAGCTCGGCTTGAGTTTGATCAGATTCACCGTGCCGCCCGGATTGGAGATGCCGGCGAAGACCGCGTTGGGGCCCTTCACGACTTCGATGCGATCCACGTCGTAGAGCGTCAGACCCTGACCGGCGGGCAGGCCGTTAACAAATTGCGGGCCGGTGTAGCCGCGGATCAAAATCATGCTCTCGTCCTTAACCTGGAGCGCGACGCCGCTGGCGGAGCGGAGCACATCGATGAGCTGGTTGCCCGCCTGGTCGCGAATCATCTCCTGCGAGACGATACTGATGTTGAGCGGCGTATCCTTGATGAGACCAGCCGTGCCGGTGCCCGTGATAGCCGCGCCCACGCGATAGCCGTGATCCTGCGGGCTGCGCACTTCGAACGGGCTTAGCACCACGGGCGCAGTCGGAGCGGCGGAGGTGGCAGCCGAGGGACCAGTGGGCGGAACGGTTTGTGCGAAAACGCGTCCGCCACCGGACGCGATCAACGACAGCACCCCAGCCCAAACGAACCGCGAGAGGAGAGAAAAACGCATGGCGAGCCTCGGGTATGACAAAGGCCAAACGGCCGGCGAGAAAAAGCGGAGAGGGATTCACCGGTGGGGAAAATTATTTGTCCGCGCCACCGTCGTCGTCCGCCGCAGCAGCGGTTGAAAAATGAGGCTGAGCGAGTGCCCTCCCTGCGCTCGTTCACCCGCGCAGGTGCCAACCCGCGAACCTCCGGAGGCAGTTTCGTTTCAGCCGCGACCCACCGCGGTTGCAGGATCTTACCACTCGCTCCGGTCCTTTCGACTCTGTTCGCCGCGCGGTCAGTTCACGGATTCCGCGGCGCGCGACTTGTCAGCGCACGGCGGCGGGCGCAGCGTCGGGACATGAAACCCGCGGTCGTGGTCGTCGGCAGCTTCAATCAAGATCTGACGTGGCGCTGCGCGGAATTTCCCGCGCCGGGTGAGACGATCGTCGGGACGTTTACGACCGGGCCCGGCGGCAAGGGCTCCAACCAAGCCGTCGCGGCGGCGCGCGCGGGCGCGGCGACGGCGTTTGTCGGCGCGTTCGGCGACGATGCCTTCGGGCGGGACGCGCAGGCCTTTCTCCGCGCGGAGGGCATCGCGGTTCATGCCGTGCGGAAAAAGCTCCCAACGGGCAACGCCGCCATTTTCGTCGATGCCCGCGGCCAGAACGAAATCGTCGTCGCCCTCGGAGCGAACGCCGCGCTCTCCCCACGCGATGTGCCCGCCGCGCTGTTACGCGCCGCCCGTGTGGTCGTTTGTCAGCACGAGACCAACCTCGCGCTCAACGCCGCCGTGCTCCGCGCCGCACGCCGCGCCGGCGCGACCACCGTGCTCAATCCCGCGCCGATGCGCGCCGACTTCGACCCTCGCGTGCTCGCCCACACGGACGTGCTCATCCCCAACGAAACCGAGTGCGTCGCCCTGCTGCGCCGCCAACGACTCGATGAAACCGCGTTGCGCAAGCTCGCGCCCACCGCGCTGCATCAGCTCTGCCGCACGCTCGGTGTGCCCACCGTGATCGTGACGCTCGGTGAGCGCGGCTGCCTCGTCTCCGAATCCGCGCGTTGGACGCTCGTGCCCGCGCACATGGGCCTGAAGGTCGTCGATACCACGGGTGCGGGCGATGCGTTCGTGGGCGGCTTTGCCGCCGGCCTCGTGCGGTTCGCCGGCGACCGCCTCGCCGCCGCGCGCTTTGCCAACACTGTGGCCGCGCTCTCTGTCACGAAGTTCGGCACCGCGCCATCGATGCCCACGCTGCGCGCGATTGAAAGACTCCAGCGCGTCAGGAATCAGCGATAACGACGCTCATACCTTGAGCCTTTCAACTCCCTAACATCTCCGCCTATTCACACGTTGTCCCGCCCGTCTTACTTGGCCGCGGACGTCGCCAATTCGACTGACGATGCACCGCGCTTCTTCAGCTTCGCAACCGGGATTCTCGCGACACGCCCATTCTTCCACACCACCAGAAACCCGGTGGTCTGCGCGGCGCGATCGCGAGCAGTCTTCGCGGCACGTCTCAATGACTCCGCGGCGGCTTTCGCCAAGGGTTCGTCGAATTTCGCTTTTGTCATGGGAAGATCCGAAGCAGCCGGCTCGGAACGACAGAATTGTCGAACACGCTCCACGCATCCGCAAGTCCGGCGTAGGAGTGCTCGAAGTTTTCCCAACCGCGTCGATAGCGCCGCACGATGTCCGCCGCCGGCACATCATGTCCGCCCTGCCTGACGCGCGCAGCGACTCGCGCTTTCGCCAGCTCGGCGGATGGCAGCCAGAGAAACACGATTTCGACGTGGTAGCCCCACTCTTTCCATTGCCTAATCCGGCCGAGATAGGTCCGGCCACTGAGGGTGGACTCGAAACCGAAATCCTCCCGCGCCGCCGCGTAGCGGTCCATCTCGCGTAGGAACAGTCGACCGGCGGACATCTGTGCCCGAGCAGGTGCGAGCGGCGAAAGTCCCGCCGCGATCAGATCGGCGTTAACGAAACGCGTGACGCCACGTTTTCGCGGCAGGAACTCGGTCGCGAAGGTGGTTTTGCCCGCTCCGTTCGGCCCGGCAATGATGATGCAGCGTGGGTGTTCGTGCCCTTCGCGTTGTTGTCCACGCCCCAGCAATTGGCGGTATTCGTGAATCTCTGATCATTCATGAGCACGAGTATCACGCCCAAGACAGGCCAACGCGTCATCTCACCTCAAGCCGTATTTGCCCGAACGAACCATGCGTTGGCTCGGCGGAAATGGTC
>JANOAF010000596.1:0-10001 GCA_031411015.1 Opitutaceae bacterium
TGGGCGCACGAGCGCTCCTACGTGACGTTCGACGACTGCGAGCCAAATGCCCCGCACTACCAAATCATCGGTAAACGCTTTAACCGCCTTGATGAGGCGTTGGCGGCGATGGACACCCTGCGCTGAGCGAGGGCTAATTTCCATTTTGCGATGAAAACCTCTGTGCTCGTGGTCGGCGGCGGTGTCGCCGGTATGGTCGCGGCGCTCCGGCAGGCCCACGCGGGCCGATCGGTGACATTGCTCGAACGGCAGCCGCGTCTCGGTGGGTTGCTGGGTTCGTGCGCCGTGCCGGGGAGCGAACACGTCTTTGATTAAGGCACGCACATTCCGGCGGAAACGGGCGACGCCATGCGGCGGGTAGCGGCCGCCGCGGAGAGCGAATATCCCCGCGTGCGTCTGCTGGGCCGCGCGGGAGGCCAGGCGTTTTTCATGCGCGACGTCTTACTCGATGCGTGGCGCGCCGAGGAAGGTGCGGTCACGCTGAGTCGGAGCGCGGCGTAGGCAGCGGTGCCACGCAAACCTAGCGATTCGATTTTGCGGAAAACCCACTCGCCCGACGCGCCCCGTCGGCGTCAAGCGTTGCGGGGTCAACCGGCGGTCTGCAATGCGGCGCGCGCGGCCATCGCCTCGAGTTTTTTCGCGATCGGGGCGTAGGTTGGAATCCGGTCCAGGACCCCGGCGACTCGCACCGCGAGCGCGGCGAATTCGGCGGTGGGTGCGGGCTTCGCCCTGCGCGCGAGCGCGTCGAGTAGAGTGGACCCGGTTTGCTTTAGCACCCCCTCAAGCAGCGCGGGATTGAGCGCTTGCGCGGCGGATTCCAGCGCGTCGATGGCGTCGGTGAGCGCAGCGAGGCGCAAGAGGCTGAGCACGCGAATCGAATGGGCGGTGCCATCCGTCGGCTGGTGCCGGATGGCGAGAGCCGCTACGAGTGCGGCGCGCGCGAAATCCCCGGCCTGAAACAAGGCGACCAAGCGCTGCCGCAGGTCGTTGTAGTCCGGCTTCAGGCACTGGCCGCGAAACGGGCTTTTGAAATCGTAGTCGGAGATTTTTTCCGTGACGAAATACTGGAACGCGGTGCCGAAGGAGTTCAGGTAGTAGCCATAGCGGAGCGCGCACTCGCGGGACTTCGGTGGCAGCGGCTCGCGCACGAGCAGATCGAGCAACTCGTCTTCCGACGTCGCTTCATACTGGGCATCGAGGCCCTCGTAGAAACTGAAGTCGGCGCAGATCGCCGTGCGGCCCCAGAAGGTCGCCTCGATTCCCATGGTCGAACCAAACGTCAGGATTCGCTCTGCCTTTTCCATGAGCGCGTAGGAATCGACCGATTCTCCGGGCAAAATGAGGGTGACATTGGAAAGCCCCGCGACGGCCCCGGTCCAGCGAGTGATTGCGACGGGGCTGAGGTCATTGGGATGGACGCGGACCCAGAGGTGCGAAGCCGGACTGCGCGCGGCGAGCGCGAGGGCGATGCAACGCAGGCCCGCGACCTGCGTCGGATAGATTCTTCCGATCGCAGTGCCGCTGATCGCGGCATATTCGAACTCGGAGGACGTGAACAAAACGAGCCGGCGCGCGTCCCGGTTCCAGTCCGAGGGAAGCCGCCCTTGCTCCTGTGCCTTGCTGTGGCTGAACCAAGTTTTCTCCACGCGAGCGCGCCGCTCATGGAAGAAACCCTCGCCGAGGGCGAGCGTCGCGGGGTGCCCAGCGGCCTCGTTCCAGGCCCGGCGAGTGCGCTCCCGGAAGCTGGCTTTGTCGTGCGGGAGGACGTCGCGGTAGACCACAAATTTGCCGAAATCCGATCCGCGTTCGTGAGTATAGTAGGTTATGCCGAGCTGCTCGCACGCGCGCACCGCCGAGCGCATCATGCTCCAGCGGCCATTGTAGATGTAGACCCGGTCGTAGGGCTGAGTTCCGAGCAGGCGCTTCATTGCGAGAAAGGTCGCGACCGAGGCGTGGAGCGTGCGGCGGATTAACTCGGCGTGCTGCCGCGTATCGATAATCAACGTGCGGGCGAAATCGATAATCGATGAGAGCGTCGCCATACCGGCGTCGAAACCGGCAAACGTGTAGTGGCGCAACGCGTCCTGGTCAGAAAATTCTTGGGGCAATTTCTCGAGCTCGGCCTGATCCGCCGCGGTCAGGGAAGCTAGAATCTGACGTGTGGTGACCGGGGCGGAGAGTTGGGCGGGCCCCTGAAGACTGCGGCTCACGCACTGCACGCAGCGCGGCGTCTCATGCGCGGGGTTCAGCTGACAAGACTTCAGCTCCGCGTCACAGAGAACGAGCTCCACGTTGTCACCGAGATCGAGGTGCCGCTGCGCAATCTCCAGGTCGGTCTCAAAATGCGGCGTCGAGTAGGCGAGCGGCGCGTAGATCAGCACACGGCGCGGCGCGGCGGCCCGATTGAATGTCTCGCGCACGAGGGGGTCGATGGGGGCGCTCATACGGCAACGGGGGGCGATGTGACGGGAGCGCTTCGTTGGCAGCGTGCATGGGACGGTCTTGGCATCGGCGTAGTTTAGCAGGGCCGGTGCCGGACCTTGATGAGGGAGCGTAACCAGCAGGTTGGTTTACTGTTAGCGTCGCATCCGTGCGGCGCCCTTCGGCCGTTGCTTGGCCGAGGGGGAGAGCGAGTGAATCAAAGGGAAAAAAATGCCGAACAATCCGCGATGCCAACGCGCGTGCTTCATGCCGGCGGGCGTTCGGGTTCAATCGATCAAAATGAGATTCGTTTTTGTGCGCCGGCAATTCCTGCCGTCCCGCTGAGCGGGCGAGATTTTTATTTTTGCGTAATGCTGTAAGATTCTTCGGGGCAGCGGATAAACGCCGCCGAGCTTTTGCTGGCAGATGCTTTGCTGAGTAGGTGAGCCGATGAATATGTCCGTCGAAACCCAGCCCTCCCGCAGCGAACCCATCAGCTCGGCTGTCGATGCGACCGCTGTGGAGGGTCTCGAAGGGACCATCGCGCACGCCCGCTCGGCGGACGAGTGCGTGGTATTGGCCACCGAGGCGGAGGGTTTGAACCTGCCGGATCTCAAGCGTCGCGCCCTGGAGCGCGCGCTCGCGCTTGACCGCAATTGCCAGGGTGCGCTGCTCGGCTTGGCGGCGCTGGCGATGGACGACGGCGCGCCCTCCATGACATTTGCATTTTTGGAGGAAGCGGCGCGGGCCGGTTTGTTGCCGGATGAGGTGCTTCCGCTGCACCTAGAGCTGCTCGACCAAGCGCGAAGCGACGCGCGGTTGGAGAATTATCTGCGTGCGATTGGGCGGATCCCGACGGAGCGGATGAAGCTGCAACTTTCCATTGTGATCGTGACGAATCTTTTTCCCCCACAGGAGCTCGGCGGCTACGGCCGCATGATGTGGGAATTCGCGCGGGGCCTGGCGGTGCGAGGTCACACCGTGCAGGTGCTGACGTCCGACGCGACTGAGTTTGGGCAGACACCCACGAGTGACGAAACAGCGCTGGAGGTGAATGTGGATCGGACGCTTAAACTCGCCGGCACGTGGATGGGCGGACGCGCCGTGCCGCTCACCGACCGCGGGGAGATTCTGCGCCGACTCCGCGAGAACGCCGCGCGCCTGCGCAGCACCGTCACGCGGCTTGATGCCGATCTCGTGATTGCCGGAAATCTGGATTTTTTGGGCATCTCGCTCGTGCGGCCGGCGCTCGATAAAAAGGTGCCGGTGCTCCACGCCCTGGCGAATGCCAATCCCGGTTACGCCGTGAGTGAGCAGCCGCGGGAGGCGCACTACTGGGTCGCGCCATGCAGCGATTGGAATGGGGCAGTCTTTAAGCAGGCGGGTTACGCACCGGCGCGGATCGCGACGCTTTATCCCGGCGCACGCATCGATCGGTTTTTCCGGCTCTTTCTGCCGGACACGCAGCAGCTGAGGATTTGTTACGCGAGCCTCATGCTGCCCTACAAGGGAGCAAACACGCTGGTGCAGGCGCTGGCGCGGTTGCAGGCGGCCGGGATCGATTTCACGGCGGAGATCGCGGGCGATGCGCCCGACGCGACATTTTTGAATGAGATGCGGGCACTGGTGCGGGAGCACGGCATGGAAGAGCGCGTGCGGTTTACGGGATTTCTGGACCGGGACGGCCTCGGGGCGTTGTTTGCGCGCAGCAACGTGCTCGTGTTTCCGAGCCGGTTTGAAGAGCCGTTTGGGATCTCACAGGTTGAAGCGCTCGCGGCGGGCCTCGTGGTCGTTTCCAGTGGCACGGGTGGAGCCAAGGAAATTATCCGCGACGGAGTCGATGGGGTGATTTTTCGGGCGGGCGACGATGCCGATCTGGCGGCGAAGCTCACGGCACTCGGCTCCAGACCTGACCTCATGGCGCGTTTGCAACGGCAGGGCCAAGCGCGGGCGACGGGGTTTTCCGTTGATGCTGCGGTGCAGAAAATCGAGTCGCTGGCCGCGGCGATGCGGCAGAGTTAGCAATCGAACCCGGGTCCACCAATGTCCCTCTTTTTAGATCACGATCGATTCGGGCGCGCGGCTCTGGCGCGTGGCCTGAAAATGCGAAGGCCCCGGCGGTAAAGCCGGGGCCTTGTGGGCACAACTAGAACGAACAGCGCTCCCGGCAGTAACGCCGCCGGGGGCTGTGGACTGGTCCGTCCCAAGATCCGGCCGCCGTATGAGGCGGTGGCCGGGTCGGGACGAATCAGGACTATCCGTGAACAACGATCAACTTACTGGATCAGGCGGAGCGCGCTCTGGGCGCTCTGGTTTGCCTGCGAGAGCATCGCGGTGCCGGACTGCACGAGGATGTTCCAGCGAGCGAGCTGGGTCGATTCCTCGGCGACGTCCACATCCGTGATACGGCTGGTGGCGGCCTCTAGGTTAGCTTTGTTGATCGTGAGCAACTCCGAGGCGAAACCGAGGTGACTCTGCTCCGCGCCGTTTTGGGCGCGGAAGGTAGCCACGTTCTCGATCGCATCGGTGACGTCCGTCAGGCTGATATCCGCGAGCGAAGTGACGCTCGAGGCTGTGAGGGCGCCGACGCCGGAAGTGGCGTCGGAGATATCACGGCCCTGGATGGTGACCGACGTCGCGGCATCCTCGGTGACATTGACCGTGAGGTCAGTGGTGCCAAAGAGCGCGACGCTGTTGAACGTCTCGCCGCCGATATCCGTGAGCTGCGTCTGGAGTTCGCTGAACTCCGAGTCGTAGTTCAGGAGATCGCTCGCGCTCTTGGTCGGGTCGGCGTAGAGGGTCTTCAGCTCGCTGATGCGATCGAGGACCTTGCCCGCCACCTTCAAAGCACCGTCTTGCGTTTGGAGAAACGAGACGGAGTTGCCGATGTTGTTGGCGACCGCGCCTTGACGCTTGGCCGCGGCGCTCAACTTCATCGAGACCGCGAGACCGCCGGCATCATCCGAGGGATTCACGATTTTCGAGCCGCTCGAGAGCCGGTTGAGGCTCCGTTGCAGCATGCTGTTCGACGTAGCGAGGTTGTTGGAAGCAACCGTCGCTGCGTAGTTGGTATTAATCACGACTGACATGGTATTATCTTTCCTTGATGAGTGCGACGTCCGTCGTCGCCACGTGTCCGGATATTCGGCGCCGGACCGCGCCGCTTACGGCAAATGCCGCAAAGGAATCACGCGCCACCGCAATGCGGCGCGATCTTCAGGGGGGTGACTCAAGGAAAAACCTATCTGACTTTCCCTTTAGACTTTCAACGAACCTCTGACACTGACTGACAACCGCTGACAAAATTTTCTGACGAAAAACTGGCCTTTGGCTCCATGCCCGGGGACAGACAAACGCGGAGGCCCGGGCTCCCGCGCGACCGGCAATCACTCCGGCCGCGCGGTAGAATTAATCATGGGAGTTACTGGAGCAGCTTGAGCGCGATCTGCGCGCTTTGGTTGGCCTGCGCGAGCATCGCGGTGCCGGATTGCACCAGGATATTAAATCGCGCCAGCTGGGTGGATTCCGATGCCACATCGACATCCGTGATCCGACTTGCGGCTGATTCGAGGTTGGCCTTGTTGACGACCAGAAGTTCGCTGGCGAAACCGAAGCGGCTTTGCTCGGCCCCGTTCTGAGCGCGGAAGGTCGCGACGTTTTGCAGCGCGGTGGTCACATCCGATAGGACGATGTCCGCCAGCGAGGTGACGGACGAGGCCGTCAAGGTGCCGACACCCGACGACGTATCGGATAGGTCGCGGCCCGTGATGGTGACAGTGGTGGCCCCGTCTTCCGTCACTGGGACAAAAAGATTGGTCGTGCCGAAAAGACTGACGCTATTGAATCCCTCGCTGGTGAGATCGTTGAGCTGAGCCTGCAATTCGTTGAATTCGGAATCGTAGTTGCTCTGGTCGCTCGTGCTCTTCGTGGGATCGTTGTAGAGCGTGCGAAGCTCGCCGATGCGGTCGAGGACCTTGCCGGCGACTTTGAGCACGCCGTCCTGCGACTGCAGGAACGACACGGCATTGCCGAGGTTGGTGGCGACTGCGCCTTGGCGCTTGGCCGCAGCGGACAGCTTCATGGCGACGGCGAGGCCGCCGGCGTCGTCCGCAGGGGAGACAATCTTCGAGCCGCTGGAGAGCCGGTTCAGGCTCTTCTGCAACATATCGTTGGAGGCGGCGAGGTTGTTCGCCGCGAGGGTCGCAGCGAAGTTGGTATTGATGACTACTGACATGGTGATCTTCCTTGATCGTTAAGCGTGGCGTCCGTGCCACATTCGTATTCGGGTGAGCGGCTCCGAATCGCGCCGGTCTCGACACTTGTCTCGACGTGCCAGCTATCGTCCCGGCGAACAGAAAGCTTTACTGAAAACGGCCAGATAATTTTTGCGGCGGATCGCGTGATTTTTCTAAACTAATTCCGACTCAAGTCGATTGCGCGCGTGCCGATAGTATAAGGAAGGGGCGCAGTGTGCTCCGACACCTTTTAAAACTATGGCAACCGGTCTCCAAGTCGCAGGTCTCGCGTCCAATTTCGATTGGAAGAGCTTCGTCGATCAAATCATGGCGGTCGAGCGCACCCCGGCCAACCGCTTGGAAACCGAGCGGGCGGCCAACACGCAGAAGGTAAACCTCCTTAGCACTTTCGGAATCAAGCTCACGGCCTTGCGAGACGCAGCGCAGGCGTTGAAGGCCGATACCCTCTTTGGCAAACGCACCGCGACACTTTCGGGGACGGCTTCCATGTGGTCGACTGCGGCCGGCACCGACACCGCGGCGGGCACCTATAAGTTTGCCGTCAGCCAGCTCGCCTCGGCGGCTTCGCTGCGCGGCAGCACTGATATCGGGTCGGCTCTTAATCCCACGGCGGACGATGTATCGGGTCTCACGCTCGCTAATCTCCCCATCGGTCAGGCGATCACCGCTGGAACTTTTTCGGTCA
Organism: Opitutaceae bacterium; assembly: GCA_031411015.1. GTDB lineage: Bacteria > Verrucomicrobiota > Verrucomicrobiia > Opitutales > Opitutaceae > ER46. The sequence goes on from JANOAF010000596.1 coordinate 7,363, forward strand.
ATGGCAACCAAGTGACGGTGGCGCTGACAGATTCGCTTCAGAATGTTTTCGACGCGATCTCGACGGCGACCGGCGGCACGGTGACGGCGAGCTATAATCACACAACGGACCGCGTCACGCTCAACAGCACAGGCGGCGAGGTCATGCTCGGTGCGGCCAACGACACGACAAATTTTCTGCGCGCTCTGAAGCTCGGTAACAATGGCCTGGCTTCGACTTCTAGCTCCGGCCAACTCGGCTCCGTAAAATCGAGCGCCACGCTCGCCTCCGCGAATCTCGCCACTGCGATTACCGCCGTCGACGGCGCCGGTGCCGGCACATTTTCGATCAACGGGGTCGCGATCGCCTACAACGTGAACACCGACTCGCTGTCGGGCGTGATCGCGCGGATTAACCAGTCGTCCGCCGGCGTGTCCGCGAGCTATGATGCGGTCAACGACCGCCTGATGCTCGCGAATAAGAGCACGGGCGACATGGGTATTTCTGTGAGTGAAACGGCCGGCGGACTGCTCGGCGCGCTGGGTTTGAGCAGCGGCACGACGTTCAGCCGCGGTCAGAACGCCGAATTCACGCTTAACGACGGCGCCACGATTTCCAGCCTCAGCAACACCCTCGATGTCTCGGTGCATGGCGTGACGGGACTGAGTGTGACGGCGACGTCGGTGGCCACGGAGACCGTGACCGTCGCTTCCGATGCGAGCGCGATGCGCGCCAAAGTTGAGGCGTTTATCGAGACCTTCAACGCGGTCCAGCAGTTCATCGATACGAACACCAAGGTTACGGCCGACTCGAAAAAGGGGAAAGTCACGGCGGCCGCACTTGCCGCGAATCGCGAGATTCAGGATTGGTCTCATTCCCTGCGGACGATGGCCTTCGCGGCCGTCGGCGGGCTGACGGGTTCCGTCAAGCGCTTGGACGACCTCGGATTGGATTTCAAAGCGGGAACCAACGAACTCGAAATTGACGATGGCGCGAAGCTCGACAAGGCGCTCGCCGAGGCGACGAACGATGTCGATGCGTTCTTCACGACGGCAGCCACGGGATTTGGCGCGAAATTCGACACTTTCCTGGAGAAAATCTCAGGGCAGAACGACGACCAGCAGGAGCGAATCACGAAGACGAACACCAGTATCGACGAGCAAATCGCGGCGATCGAGCGGCGCCTCGTGCAGCAGCGCGAGATTATGGAATCGGCGTTTATCCAAATGGAGTTGGTGCAATCGAAGCTCAAGCAGCAGCAGTCCTCCCTGGACGGCATGTTAGCCCAAAGTAAGAGTTAACCATGAAGACGATCCTTCGACCCCTTGTTTCGGCGGTTGCGGCCATGATGCTGGCACTTTCGACCGGCTGTATGCATCCCGCGCTCGACGACCCGGCGCGTCGCGGCCCGTTCTTCGCGCCAAAGAATCACGCCGGCGACGTCAGTCTCGGCGGCGTGCGCCGCGTGGTTGTCCTCCCCATCTGGGCCGCGCCCGGGGTATCGCCGGAGTCGGCGGCCGCGCTGGACGACGTGTTGCACACCGCCCTGCAAAAGGAGAATCGCTTCGAGGTCGTGACCTTTACCCGGGACGATTGCCGGCGGCGTTACCTGACCGATGCGCTCCCTTCATCGGGAGCCTTGCCGGCGGACTTGCTCGATATGCTGAAGCGGGAGTTTGCCGTCGATGGGGTGCTGTTTGTCGACTTGACGGTCTTTAGTGCCTACAAGCCGATCACGCTCGGTTTTCGGGGGAAACTGGCGACGGTCGATGGCTCGCGACTGATTTGGACGTTCGACAATCTTTTCGCCTCCGACGATCCCGCGGTGGCCAACAGTGCGCGGCATCATTTCGTGGACCGGGATCGGAGTGCGCCGGCCGACCTCACCCCGGCGGTTTTCCAATCTCCCACCAAATTTGCGAGTTATGCCGCGAGTGCGATGTTTGCGACTCTGCCGCCGGTGCTGCCTCCGTTGGCCTCGGCACACGGCCGATAGGGCTTTTTGTGTCCGATAACGCTAAGGTTTCTCATTAAGCGGCCGATATCATCACCACCCACCCAATGGCGTTCCCTGCATCCGACACGCAAAGACCGAACGAAACCGTAAACTGAATCCCGCAATGATCTCATCGACCTCATCCACCGACCGTGCGGTTCGACCCGATGCCGCCACTACGTCCAGCCAGGCGCCGTTTCGGCGCGAAGCGCCGAAGCCCGATCGGATTTCGATCGAGAGCGCGGCCTTTTTGCGCGCCGAACTGGCGCGCCAGCCGGAGATTCGTCCCGACATGGTGGCCCGGGCCCGCGTGCTCGCCGCTGATCCGGCCTACCCGCATTCCGAGGCTTTACAGAAGATCGCGGAGCAGATCCTTAATGCACCGGATTTGAGCGAGGACGCGTCCTAAAATCGAGTCCATGGTCCACTCCGGCTACGCGCGCACCTATCGCGCCAATTCCGTTCTCACCGCCAGTCCCGGCCAGCTTGTCCTCATGCTCTATGATGGAGCGTTGAAGGCGATCGCTCTGGCTCGGGAAGGCTTCGAAAAGGTGCAGGACGATCCCCGGCGCATCGAGGTGATCAACCAGCAGTTGCTCAAGGCTCAGGCGATTCTCGCTGAGCTGCAAAACGGGTTGAACCTCGAAGCTGGGGGTGAATTTGC
>JANOAF010000597.1:0-2685 GCA_031411015.1 Opitutaceae bacterium
AACAACCCCGTGTGATTTCGCATCGGGGACGCCCCCTTGAACTCCCACCGTCGGCCCGCCCCTTTCGCGCGAGACCGCGCAGCGCGCCGTCAGAAGCGAAGCTTAAATTCGAGTTCAAAGCGCGTGAAGTCCCGGCCGTGATCGACGCCTTGGCCCGCACCGTTGAGAATATTCAGGTTTATCTCTCCGTTACCGCTGAGCACCCGAAACAACGTGGCCGATATTCCCGTGGCACGGCGATCATCGCGTTTGAGGTCATGAAACGTCAGCAAAGACAGATCCGGTGGCCGCACTTGATCGCGACGCAGCGGCGATGATTTCACGAAAATGCGATCCATCATCACCGCCCCCTCACTCCTGAGCGGCGCAGTATCCGACACAGATGCCGGCGTCGCCGGCGCTTCGAAAGCTTTTGCGGCGGCGAGAATCACCTCCGCCATCTGTTGCCTCATCCGATCCGACACCGGAGAACGTGCGACCGGCACCGGCCGCGCCGCCGGCGGGCCTTCACTCACCAGTGGTTTCGGCTCAAAGATCGCCGGAAGCTGCGCACGGCCAAAATGCACCATGAAAATAGCCCCCAGCACGAAAAGGGGAATGGGCAACGCGACGGGCATGGGGCAACGCTGTGAACCGGTCCCCACCACCAGGGTTCCAAAAAATTACCCCGTCCAAATCCGCCGCTGGGCCTCGACGAAGCGCCCGACGATCAGGCCGTTCAGCGGGTGGCGACCGGCGACCACGCGCTGCCGCCCGCCAATCCACACATCGCGCACGGCGCGCCGCTCCAGCGCGAACACGATGTTCGCCAGCAACGCGCCGGGCTCCGCCCCCGCGATCGAGGGATCGAAGAGGTTGACGGTGAAAAAATCCGCGGGCCGCCCGACTTCGAGCGCGCCCCCCGTCGCGCCGAGGCTGCGCGCACCCGTCACCGTCGCCGCATGAAACAGCGCGGTCGCCGGATCCGCGACAATCACACCGCGCTGCCCGTGCTGCACGCGGAGTTGGTATTCCAGCAAACGCGCCTCCTTCAGCAGATCGATCTGCGCCTGGCTGTCCGTGCCGAGGGCGATCCCGGACCCGGCGGCGAGGAGTTTTTCCGCCGCAGCCGTGCCGAGGCCGAAATTCTGCGCCGTGATGGGGCAAACGCACACGCTCGCGCGGGCGGTCCCGAGGAGTTTCACATCGTCATCGGTGAGCTGGAGCGGGTGGATCGCGGTGAAGCGTTTGTCGAGGAAGCCGAGCTCCGCCAACTGCGCGAGCGGCGTGCGGCCGGCCGGGAGACTTTCACCCGGACGCGGCGCGACGTGCGCGTGCCACCGCAGCCGCTGCGCGCGCGCATACGTCGCGACCATCTTCAATTGCTCAACCGGCAGCACGGCGGGCAAATCAGCGCCGACACCGAGCCACACTTCGTCCGCAGGAAAATCCTTTTCCACGAGCCGGCGCAGGTTTTCCACCTCGCGCACAAACGGCTCGGCGCGATCCGGCGCCACGTTGAAAAGCGCGAGGCGGATGCCCACCTCGTGCGCCGCGCGGATGATCTCGCGGCGGGCGAGATTCGCATCCGCTACCGCCGTGCCCTCCGCCGCAGGCGGAACGAAATGAAATTCCCCCACGCACGTGATGCCCGCGAGTAGCATTTCCATGAACGCCATCCGTGCCGCGTCGAAAACCTCCTCGCCCGTCGCACGACCCGTGGCGTGGCCCAGCGCGGTGGCCCAACCCGCGAGCGGATCGCCCGGCGCACCGCGTCGCTCCGTGCGCCCGCGCAGCACGCGGTGAAACGAGCGCGAGTGGGTGTTCACCAAACCCGGCAGCGCCGCCTGCCCGTCGAGCCGCCGCGCCGCCGCAAGATCGGCGGGCTCGCGCGAGAAACGCGTGATTCGCCCCGCCGTGTCGGCGAAAAACGCGAGGCCCGTTTCAAATTTTTCCCCCGTATAAACGCAGTCGGGCAGCCAGCCTTGCTCGGTCGCGCCGTGCGGCACGCCGGCCTTGGTCACCGCTGCCGACACCGGCGCGGGATCACGCGGTGGCACCGGCTGCGGCGACCGGCTCTCGAAACGCGGCCCGCCTCCGCCCGGCCCCTGCGGGCGCCCTTGCCCACCGCGCTGGCCGCGGTCGTCCCGCCCACCGCGATCATCGCGGCGGCCGCCCGATCCGCGCGGCCCCCGATCATCACGCGCACCTTCCCCGCCGCGTGCTGGCTGCGGACCGGGTCGTTGGGGCTGTTGATTTTTTTCCATGGTGCGAGCCAGCCACGGTGCGCAGGAACACGCGGCATTCAACGTCCTTCGTGCGGCGTTTTTCTCGCCGGCGAACCGCGGAGGGCAACATGCGCGTTGAATTCGGCGCCGTCGCCCACCTAGCGTGCGCGATGGCTCGAACACCCGCCGCGGCTGCCCTCCCCCGCATCCGCCTCCTCGCCACCGGTGGCACGATCGCAGGCACGCAGATCAGCGGCGCTCGCGGCTACCGCGCGGCGGCGCTTTCCACCGAGGAACTCGTGGCCGCCGTGCCCCAGCTCGCCACGCTCGCGCAGCTGGAGGTTGAGCGCGTCGCCGCCATCGGCTCGCAGGACATGGACGAGGCCACGTGGCTCCGGCTCGCCACTCGCGCGCAAGCCGCGCTCGACGACCCCACCCTCACCGGCGTCGTGATCACCCACGGCACCGACACGATGGA
>JANOAF010000598.1:0-2911 GCA_031411015.1 Opitutaceae bacterium
GGTAGGCGCCGGCGATGGAGAGGAGCTTGAACGCCTTCAGCTTCGCCGTGTAGCGGACGTGCGTGCCCGCGCAGAGATCGGTGAACTCGCCGTTGGTGTAGAACGAAATTTTTTCGTCGGCCGGGATGTCCGCGAGACGCCCTAGCTTGTAGCGCTCCTGCTTCATCTGCGTGATGATCGCGATGGCCTCGTCGCGGGAGACTTCCTTGCGGTCAAAGCGCTGGTTCTCCTCGGCGATCTTCTTCATCTCGACCTCGAGCTTCGCGAGATCGTCGAGCGTTAGTTTGTGCTCGAGGTCGACGTCGTAGTAGAAACCGGTGTCCGTGGGCGGCCCGATGTCGAGCTTGGCATCGGGGAAGATGCGGAGGATGGCGGTCGCCAGCACGTGCGAGCACGAGTGGCGAAGTTCTTCGAGCGGAGTCATCGGCATGGTGTGGAGGTGTTGCGGTCCTGCCTACGATTGCAGGGCCAGAATCGACAAGGCCGCCGCGAAAACGCGCGGGTGTCAATTCTGCTGCGGGACGGGGGCGAGGACGACTGCACACTGAGATGTCTTTGTGCTAAGTTCGTAGTTCCGCCTTTAGGCGGTCGGGGAAGGTTCCGGACCGGCTGAAGCCGGAACTACGAACAAAGGCCGCACTGCACCGACGCATCCGCGCCGTTTCGTTTTGCGCCCGATGTCGTTTTCGTCGCTAGTGCGCGGCGCCTTGCCTGAACTCCGACCGGTCGCCGTGCTGCGCACTCCTTTTGCCGAAAAATTCGGCGTGCCGCGGCAGTCCGGACTCGTGCCGGCGGCGGAGGGCCGCGTGGAGTTTCTACCGGAGTTCGCCGCGCCGGTGTTTGTCCGCGGCTTGGAGGATTTTTCGCATTTCTGGCTCATCACGGGCTTCCACCTCAATCCGTCGTGGGACGGCGCGGCGACGGTCCGTCCGCCGCGGCTGGGCGGCAACGAGCGCGTCGGGGTGTTTGCCTCGCGGTCACCGTCGCGGCCCATCGGCCTCGGGCTCTCGTTGGTTGAACTCGTCGCGGTCGAGCCCGGCGCCTTGCGTGTGGCGGGGATCGACGCGGTGGACGGCACGCCTGTCTATGACGTGAAGCCGTATCTGCCGTGGGCGGAGGCGAAACCTGACGCCCGATCGGATTGGGCGAAGGACGCCCCGTCGATGCGCGGCGCGGCGGACGTCGTGATTCCTCCGGAGATCGCCGGACAACTGGCGGAGCCCGTCATCACACTCGTCCGCCAACTGCTGACGATGAATCTCCAGCCCGCCTACCAGCCGCCCGAGGCCGGACGCGTGTATGGGATGTCAGTCGCCGGCTGGAACGTGCGCTGGAAATCCACGGCCGCAGGGAAAATCGAAGTGGTCGAGGTGCGGCGGGTGGAAAGCGCGGGGCGCTGATCGCTTACTACTTTCTGCTGCGCCTCTTTTTCAGTCCGCGGCGTGCGCTCACGCTGAGAAATGAGTTTCACCACAGAGGACACGGAGGGCACAGAGCCCAATCCTCTGTGATCTCCGTGTCCTCTGTGGTGAACGGATTGTCGTTTGGACTACTTCTTCAACGGCTCGAGCTTGTAGTCGGTCTTGCTGTCGAGCATCGACCAGCCAGCGGCAGCGATTTCCTTGCGCAGCGCATCGGCGCTGGCGAAGTCCTTGGCCTGCTTCGCGGCCCAGCGTTTTTCAGCGAGGGCGGTGATGGCGGCGGGAATCTGAATTTTTTGTTTCTCAACTACGCCTGGCACGGCACCGAAAATTACCTCGGTGATTTTCTCATATTCGATTCTCTCCTCAGCGGTGAAAATGCGCCCTTTCATCTTTTCGAGTGATGAAAAGAGGGTCCCTAGCGCAGCAGGGAAATTTAAGTCATCCTGCAATGCTGCCACGACATCGCCGAAGTGTTTCCAAGATTTGTGGCCAGAAGCTAAAGTGTGGTATTCGCGAGCCGTGCTTGTCGTTGATTCTGTCGACGCGAAAGCATGTAGCGACCATTGCGAAAGCTTTTGCAGCGCGCTTTCCGCCGCCCGCATCGAATCCAACGTGAAATTCAGCTGCTTCCTTGGGTGCCCCATGAGCAGCGCGTAGCGCACGGCCATGGGCGAGTAGCCCTTCTCCACGAGATCGCCCAGCGTGTAGTAGTTGCCCTTGCTCTTGCTCATCGTCGTGCCTTCGACGAGCAGGTGCTCGCTGTGATACCAGTGGTGCGCGAAGGTCGTGCCGTTGCAGCATTCGCTCTGGGCGATTTCGTTTTCGTGATGCGGGAAGAGCAGGTCCACGCCGCCGGTGTGGAGGTCGATGGTGTCGCCGAGATGTTTTTTGCTCATCGCGCTGCACTCGATGTGCCAGCCGGGGCGGCCCTCGCTCGCGCCGCGCGGGCCGGGCCACTTCACGTCGCCGTCTTCCTCGGGCTTGTAGGCTTTCCAAAGGGCGAAGTCGGAGACGGAGTCCTTGTGATCGGCGTCGGCGACGGTGTTGGTGACCTTGAGCTCGCGCTCCTTGATGCGAGAGAGGCCGCCGTAGCCGGGAAAGGAGCTGATCTTGAAATACACCGAGCCGTCGGCGGCGCGGTAGGCGTTTCCCTTTTCCATCAGGCACTCGATCATCGAGACCTGTTCGGGGATGTGGCCGGTGGCGGTGGGCTCGACGTGCGGGCGCAGGCAGTTGAGCGCGTCGCAGTCGGCGTGGAATTTATCGGTCCATTTTTTCGTGATCTCGGCGAGCGGGCGGTTTTCCTTCTGGGTCTGGCCGATGGTGCGGTCATCGACGTCGGTGAGATTGCGGACGTGTTTTACCTTATCCGCGCCGAACTCCAGCTCGAGCAGGCGGCGGAGCACGTCGTTGACGACGAAGGTGCGGAAGTTGCCGATGTGCGCGGGCGCGTAGACCGTCGGACCGCAGTTGTAGAAACGGAAAAC
>JANOAF010000599.1:0-1682 GCA_031411015.1 Opitutaceae bacterium
CTGGCGGCCGCGGGGCACCTTGGGTTGCTGCACACGCTTTCCGCCGGGTCGTGGTGCCGGCGGAGGTCGCGGAGGAAATAGCTGCCGGAGGGAGCGCCCAGTTTGCGTGCGCGGAATTCGATGCCGCCACCTGGCTCGACCGGCGCAAATCACCCGTCATCCTGCCGCCCTACTTGCTCACCACCTTGGATCGCGGGGAGGCGGCCGTCATCACGCTCGCCCTCGCGGAAAAAATCGCGACCGCCTGCATCGACGAGACCGTCGGGCGACGCGTGGCCCGGTCGCACGGTTTGATGGTGACCGGCTCAATCGGAGTTCTGATTCAGGCAAAGCAACAGGGCCTGACCGTGAACGTCCGCACCAGCGTCGCGCGCATGCGGCAGCACGGCATCTGGCTCAGCCCGGCGCTGGAGGTCGAGGCCCTGCGGCTTGCGGGCGAGTGAGCCGCAAGTCGGCGCTGGTGGTTTATCCGCGCACCGCCCGCCACACCGCGAGGCACGAATCGATCAACGCGGGCAGATCGTTTAGCGCGATCATGTTGGGGCCGTCGCTGATCGCGTTTGCCGGATCGGGGTGCGTCTCGATGAAGAGGCCCTCGGCACCGGCGGCGAGGGCGGCTTTCGCCAACGGTGCGACGAATTCCCGTTGGCCGCTGCTCTTGCCGCCACCGGCGCCGGGGAGCTGCACGGCGTGCGTCGCATCGAACACCGTCGGAAATCCATTCTGTCGCATAATCGCGAAGGAGCGCATGTCCACGACGAGGTTTTGGTAGCCGAAAGTCGTGCCGCGCTCGGTCTGCCAGATTTCGCGCGCGCGGCCCTCGCGGAGTTTGCCGGTCACGTGCACCATTTCCTGAGGCGAGAGGAACTGGCCCTTCTTCACGTTGACGACCCGGCCCGTCGCCGCCGCGGCGAGGAGCAAATCAGTCTGCCGGCAGAGAAACGCGGGGATCTGCACGACATCGCACACCGCCGCGACGGCGCCGACATGCGTGCTCTCGTGGACATCGGTGAGGACCGGGAAGCCGTAGTCGCGCTTCACCATGGCGAGGAGCGCGAGCCCGGTGTCGATGCCGGTGCCGCGGTCGCCGGCGAGCGAAGTGCGGTTGGCTTTGTCGAACGAGCCCTTGAACACGAGGTTCAGCTCCGGCCGCGTGCGGCGCAGCTCGACGAGGGTTTCCGCGACGGCGCGCACCACGCGCTCGTTTTCAAGCGAACACGGCCCGGCGATGAGGAGGAGTTTCTGCGGGTCGAAAAGCATCGGGAGAGTCAGATTTTGAAACGCAAAGACACGAAGCCGCCAAGATCAGTCACCAAGAAAGAATGAAGAATGGCTGGCGGCTCTGCGCTCGGTCTTAGCGCCTTCGCGCCTTTGCGTTTACGGGCTTGGCGCCACGCTTCGCCCCACGTTTGCCGCCCGCCTTGTTCTTCAACGCCGCCGCAATGAACGCCGCGAAGAGCGGGTGCGCCTTGTTGGGCTTCGACTGGAATTCCGGGTGCGCCTGCGTGCCGAGGAACCACGGGTGGTCCTTCAGCTCGACGACTTCGACGAGGTTGCGCGTCGGGTTCACGCCGCTGACCATCAGCCCCGCGCGCTGGATCTGGCCGACGTAGGCGTTGTTCACCTCGTAGCGGTGGCGGTGGCGCTCATGCACCAAGTCGGCGCCGTAGGCTTTGTGCGCG
>JANOAF010000600.1:0-25912 GCA_031411015.1 Opitutaceae bacterium
GCTCAGCGCCGAAACCGCCCCGGCGGCCAAGGGCGCCCAGGCCGTGTGCGTGTTTGTCAACGACCAGGCCGACCGCACGTGCCTGGAAATCCTCGGTGCGCTCGGGGTGAAGCTCCTCGCCCTGCGCTGCGCCGGCCACAACAACGTGGACGTGGCCGCCGCCCGCGCGCTCGGCCTCGCCGTGGTGCGCGTGCCCGCCTACTCGCCGCACGCCGTGGCGGAGCACGCCGTCGCGCTGCTGCTCACGCTCAACCGCAAAATCCACCGCGCCTACAACCGCGTGCGGGAGCATAATTTTTCCCTGAGCGGGCTCGTGGGCTTCGACCTCTACGGCAAAACCGTCGGCATCGTCGGCACGGGGAAGATCGGTCGGATCGCAGCGCAGATATTCCGTGGCTTTGGCGCGCATGTGCTCGCGCACGATCCGTTGCCGGCGGCGGACTGGGCGCTCGCCCACGGCGTGCGCTACGTGGACCGCGATGCGCTGCTGGCTGCGAGCGACATCGTCTCGCTGCACGTGCCGTTGCTGCCGGAGACCCACCACCTGTTGAACGCCGACACTCTGGCGCGCACGAAGCCGGGCGTGTTCATCGTCAACTCCAGCCGCGGCAAACTCATCGACACCACGGCTCTCATCGCTGCCCTAAAGTCGGGTCGCCTTGGCGGGGTCGCCCTCGACGTTTACGAGGAGGAGGAGGGCGTGTTTTTCGAGGATCTGTCCGGGCAGGTGCTGCACGACGATGAGCTGTCGCTCCTGCTGAATTTTCCGAACGTCCTCATCACCGCGCACCAGGCCTTCCTCACCCACGAGGCCCTCGGCGAGATCGCCCGCGTGACGACGGCGAATCTCCTCAACGGAGAGACGCGCGCGGAATTTTTGCCCGGCACCACCCTGTGAGCGAAAACCGAGAAATCGCTCCGCCATGACCACCATGCTCGCCCGCGGGTTTCATGGCGGGAGCACGGAATTGTATCGCTGAGTCTAGCACCACGAAAAAAGCGCGATGAACGCCACCACCCCTAAGTCCTGGCATCAGGTCCACTCCACTGAGGTCTTGCGACTGCTCGGCGTCGATGTGTCAACCGGCCTCGCCGCCGATGAAGTGGCGCGGCGGCAAGGGGAATTCGGGCCGAACCGCGTCAGCGCCCGGCGCGGCACGCCGGCGTGGTTGAAATTTCTCCGGCAGTTCAACCAGCCGCTCGTATACATCCTGCTGGTCGCGGTCGGCGTGACGGCGTTTCTTGGCGAATGGGTGGATTCGTCGGTCATCCTCGGCGTGGTGCTGGTGTTCGTGGCGGTCGAGGTGGAGAAGTGGCTGCGGCCGCGCGCGTGAGCGCGTTTATTTTGGCGAGGTCTCCGTGGCGGCGACGGGGTTGACCCTCACCGATTACGTCTCGCGGCTACGCGCGGAAAAGGTGAAGCCACTTTGGTCAACCCGCACAGGCGCGTGAGCGAGGCGGCTTACTGCCTCGGCCTCGCGATGGAAGTAACGCTTCCATTCGGAGGCGTCGGAAGCGCGGCCGAACGTCGAGGGTAGGGCAACAACCCATGTCGGAGGAGCGCGATTGCTGCGATGCTGGCTCCTGCAACGCCTACCACCAACGACAACCATCGCGATCCTCTCCGACCGCTACGCGCGCAACCTTCACGCCGCGAGCCGGGGAACCCATGGGCACGGGCGGTAGCCATTCCTGCAGCACCCGTGATCATTCCTGATTCCACGTCCCTCATCCACGGCCGGGGCTTTTCTGCGGCCGCCGGATCGTCACGGCAAACCGGCGGTGAACTCATGCTTCAGACGCCGCGAAAAATCCATCCGCCCGCGCCCTGCTGAGAAGCGATGAACAGCCTCAATCACCTGCAAATGCTCTCGTCCCGCTGGCAGGCGTGGATGGCGCGTCGCCCGCGTCCGCTCCCCCGCGCGGGCGATCCGCCGCTGCGGGCCGAGTTGTTCAGTGTCGAACAACTCGCGCGCCAGGCCAAGGCGCTGGCCGCGGCGCACGCCATCGCGCCGCAGGACAGCGCCAATCACCTGCTCGCCCGGTTGGACGAGAACGAACGGACGCTGCGCGCCTTCAATCGGGCGACCCTCGCCGTCAATCCCAGCCGGCGCATCACGCCTGCCGCGGAATGGCTGCTGGATAATTTTTATCTGATCGAGGAGCAGATCCAGATGGCCCGGCGCCATCTGCCCAAGGGCTACAGCCGGGAGTTGCCGCGGCTTTTGCACGGTCCGTCCGCCGGTCTGCCCCGCGCTTACGACCTCGTGCTCGAGCTCATCACCCGCGTGGATGCGCAGATTGATGCGGGACTGCTGAGTGGCTTTGTCGCCGCCTACCAGACGGTGCACACGTTGAAACTCGGTGAGTTGTGGGCGATTCCCATTATGTTGCGCCTGGGGTTGATTGAAAATCTCCAGCGCGTCGCCACGCGGCTGACCATCGCGCGCGCAGACCGTGACCTCGCGGATTTCTGGGTGGACCGCCTGCAGGAGATCGCGGAACTCCATCCGTCGCAGCTGGTGGTGGTCGTGGCGGACATGGCGGAGGCCGAGCTGCCCGTCTCCAGTTCGTTCGTGGCGGAATTTTGTCAGCGGCTCTCGCGGCACAGTCCGGTGCTGCATCTGGCGCGCGGGTGGCTCGAACAGCGGCTCGTCGAACAAGGGTTGTCGATCGAGCAACTGATCCATTTGGAGACCCAGAGCCAGGCCGCCGATCAGGTTTCCGTCCGGCACAGCATTGCCAGTCTCCGTTTCCTGAGCGCGATGGATTGGAAGGAATTCGTGGAGACCCTGAGTCTGGTCGACGCGACGTTGCGCGCCGATCCGGCCGGCGTTTACAGCGTCATGGATTTCGCGACCCGCGACCACTACCGCCATGCGGTGGAGTATCTGGCCCGCCACAGCGGACGGGAGGAGGCGCAGATCGCACGCGATGCGATTCGGCTCGCCGCCGACAGTGCGCGGCAGAAAGGCCGCGAAGACCGGACCGCCCATGTGGGCTACTTCCTGATCGATAAAGGCCGGCCCCTGCTGGAGCGCGTGGCCAAGGTGCGGTGCCCGTGGCGCATGCTCGCCGAGCGCAGCATCCGCCGGTTCCCGCTCACGTTTTATGCGGGTGGCATCGGAGTCGTCACGGTGCTCGCAACGATCGGTTTCAGGCACGAGGCGCGGACGTTTGAGGTGCAGGGATGGAAATACATCTTTATCACTGCGGTCTTCCTCCTTTGTGCCAGCCAGCTGGCCGTGGCGCTGATGAACTGGCTGTCCACGTTACTGGTGAAACCCCGCCTGCTCCCGCGGCTGGACTACTCCGCGGGCATTCCAGCCGACCACCGCACGATGGTGGTCGTGCCGACGATGCTCGCGAGCGCGCGCGGGGTCGATCGCCTCATCGAGACGCTGGAGATTCATCATCTCGCGAACCGTGATCCGCATCTGCACTTCGCGCTGCTGACGGATTTTCGGGATGCGCCGGCGGAGGTGCAGCCGTCGGACCACGCATTGCTGCAGCGGGCCCGCGCTGGCGTGGCGGCGCTGAATCGCAAATATGCCCCCGGGGCGCAGAGCCTCTTTTTTCTGCTGCACCGGCCGCGCCGCTGGAATCCCGGCGAAGGCCGGTGGATGGGCTATGAACGCAAGCGGGGAAAACTCGCGGAGTTCAACGCCCTGCTTCGCGGCGGCGCCCAGGATCGTTTTTCCGAGGTGGTGGGCGATCCGTCCATCCTGCCGGCGATCAAATATGTCATCACGCTCGACACCGACACGCAGTTGCCGCGCGAGGCCGCGCGCCAGTTGGTCGGCACCATGGCCCACCGGTTGAACCATCCGGAGTTCGACGCCGAGAGCGGAATCGTCGCCGAAGGCTACAGCATCCTGCAACCGCGCGTCGGCGTGAGTCTGCCGAGTTCGCGCCGCTCGTGGTTTGTCCGGCTGTTTGGCGGCGAGGCCGGCATCGATCCTTACACGCGCGCGGTGTCGGACGTGTATCAGGATGTTTTTTCGGAAGGCTCGTTTATCGGCAAAGGGATTTACGATGTGGATGCTTTCGAGCGGGCGATGGCCGGCCGCTTTCCGGAGAACACCGTGCTCAGCCATGATTTGCTGGAGGCGTGCCACGCCCGCTCCGCCCTCGTGAGCGACGTCGAGTTCTACGAGGAATATCCCTCGCGTTACAATGTGGACATCGACCGGCGTCACCGCTGGATCCGCGGCGACTGGCAGGCCGCGCAGTGGCTGATGCCGCGGGTTCCCGGCGCCGATGCGCGCCGCATCGCCAATCCGCTTTCCGGCCTCTCGCAGTGGAAGCTGTTCGACAATCTCCGGCGCAGTCTCGTCCCGGTGGCGCTCCTGCTTTTCGTGGTGGGCAACTGGCTGCTGCTGCCGGCCCTCAGTGCTTTGGGCACGTTGCTCCTGCTGATTATCCTCGGGTTCACCGGATTGCTGTCCTCGCTCACGAATGGTTTTTCCAAGCCAGCCGATCTCCCGTGGGCGATGCATCTGCGGGCGGTGGCGGGCGCGGGCGTTCGCCAGCTCGGCCAGATTTTTCTCACGCTGGCGTTTCTCCCTTACGACGCCTTCATCAGTCTCGACGCCATCGGACGGACGTTGGTGCGCGTGCTGGTCACGCACAAACGACTGCTCGAATGGCAGCCGTCCGCCGATTCCGAACGCACTGCCAGCGCCGACCTCCCCGCCTTTTACCGCACCATGTGGGTCGCGCCGGTCGTCGCTCTGCTGAGTGGAGGGATGGTCGTCGCGCTCCAACCCGCCCAACTTCCCGTGGCGTTGCCGCTGCTGGGCCTCTGGCTCGCGGCCCCCTGGATCGCCTGGTGGATCAGCCAGCCCATCGTCTCGGCGACGCCGGATTTGACGGCGCGGCAACGGACCTTCCTGCGGCACATCGCGCGCCGGACCTGGTATTTTTTCGAGACTTTCGTCAACGCGGCGGAAAACTGGCTGCCGCCGGATAATTTTCAGGAAACACCCGCGCCTACCATTGCCTCGCGGACTTCGCCCACGAACATGGGTCTCGCGCTGCTCGCGAATCTCGCGGCGCGGGATTTCGGGTATCTGTCGGTGGGCGGCTTGATTCGCCGCACGCATGACGCCCTCGCCACGATGGCGCGGCTCGAGCGGCATCGCGGGCATTTCTACAACTGGTATGAGACGCGGACGTTGCGGCCCCTGCTTCCGCTCTATGTGTCGAGCGTGGACAGCGGCAACCTGGCGGGGCATCTGCTGACGCTCGGCTCCGGGCTGCGAGAGCAGACGGTTGAGGCCATTTTCACGCCGCAGGTTTTCGCGGGCTTGCGCGACACGGCGGGCGTCCTGCGAGCCCTGGTGGGCGAGAACGACGACCTCGCCAAACTCGACGCGGTGCTGGAGGAAGCGCCGGTTGGCTTGCGCGCGGCGTCTGCCGCGTTGGAGCGCGCAGCGAGCCTGGCGGCCAAGGTCACCGCTGCGCTCGCGACGGCCGCGGACGAAACCAAAGCGTGGTCGCAAACGCTCCACCGCAATTGCACCGACCATCACGCGGACCTGCTCTACCTCGCGCCTTGGCTGGCGTTGCCGGCACCGCGCACTGGCTGGGCGCATCAAGACGAGTTCAGCCAGCTCGACGAGGCCGGCACCTTGCGGGACGTCGCGAAGTTGGCGCAAACGCTTGCTCCGTTGCTGGAAGATAGCGCCGGCCGTGGCGACCTCGCGCGCTGCGTCCGGGAGGCGGGCGACCATGCGCGTCAGCGCTCGCGCGAGCTGGAGGAACTCGCTCGGCAGTGCGACGAACTGGCCGCGATGGATTTCACGTTCCTCTTCGACCCGGTGAGGGATCTTTTTTCCACCGGGTATAATGTCACCGAACGCCGGTGCGACATCAGCTACTACGATCTTCTGGCCTCGGAGGCGCGGCTGTGCAGCTATGTGGCCATCGCGCTCGGCCAGGTGCCCCAGGACCACTGGTTCTCGATGGGTCGGCTACTCGTCGCTTCGCGCGGCGAAGCGATCCTCGTTTCTTGGAGCGGCTCGATGTTCGAATACCTCATGCCCCTGCTCGTAATGCCGAACTACGAGCACACCCTGCTCGACCACACCTGCGAGGCGGCCGTGCGGCAACAGATCGAGTATGGGAAACTGTGGGGCGTGCCCTGGGGCATCTCCGAGTCGGGCTACAACCGCACCGACGTGCAACTGAATTACCAATACCGGGCCTTCGGCGTGCCGGGCCTCGGGTTGAAACGGGGCCTCGCCGAGGATTTGGTGATCGCGCCCTACGCCTCCGCCATGGCACTGATGATCGCGCCGCACGAGGCGTGTGAAAATCTGGAGCGGCTGGCGGCCGACGGGCGCTCTGGCACCTACGGTTTCTATGAGGCGGTGGACTACACGCCGTCGCGCCTCCCGCCGGACGAGACGAGCGTCACGATCCCGTCGTTCATGGTGCATCATCAGGGGATGAGCCTGCTCGCCTTCGTGAATGTCCTGCGCGACGGGCCCATGCCGCGGCGTTTCCTGGCCTGCCCGCTGTTGAAGGCGACGGAGCTGCTGCTCCAGGAACGCGTGCCGCGCACGGCCGCGAGCGTGTTCACGGAAGACCTGGCGTTGGAGAAATCGGGGCCGCTCTCCGCCGAAAGCGAGAGCGTCATGCGGGTTTTCACCAACCCCACCGCGCCGGCGCCGGAGGTCCATCTACTTTCCAACGGCCGCTATCATGTCGTCATCACCAGCGCCGGCGGCGGTTACAGCCGCTGGCGCGATCTGGCGGTCACGCGCTGGCGCGAAGATGCCACGCGGGATTGCTGGGGCACATTTGTCTATCTGCGGGATGTGGCGACGGGAGAGTTTTGGTCCACTGCGCTTCAACCCACCGCGCGCGCGACGAAAGGCTACGAGGCCATCTTCACGCAGGCGCGCGCGGAGTTCCGCCATCATCACGCTGAGCTCGATGTCCACACCGAGATCTGCGTGTCACCGGAGGACGATGTGGAGCTGCGGCGCATCACGCTCACCAACCGTTCTTCGGTGGAACGGGTCATCGAGCTGACCAGTTACGCGGAGGTTGTGCTCGCGCCGCCGGCGGCGGACGCGGCGCATCCCGCATTCAGCAATCTTTTCGTGCAGACGGAATTCGCCCGCCCACGCTCCGCGCTGCTCTGCACCCGCCGCGCGCGTTCCGCCGAAGAAAAACCGCCGTGGCTGGTGCACCTGATGGTGGTTCCCGGGGCCGGCCCGGGAGATCTCTCGTGTGAAACCGACCGCGCTAAATTTGTCGGGCGCGGAGGCACGCCGGCCAACCCGGCCGCCATGCAGGCCCTCTCGCCCCTTTCGAACACCGTGGGTTCCGTGCTCGATCCCATCGTCTCGCTCCGGCGCACGGTCACGCTTCCGCCCCACGAGACCGCAGTCATCGGCGTGGTGCTGGGCATGAGTGAGAGCCGGGAGCATGCGCTGGCGCAGATGGAAAAATATCAAAGTGCGCGCATGGCGGAACGCGCCTTCGACCTGGCGTGGACGCACAGCCAGGTGACGTTGCGCCAGCTCAATGCCACGGAGGGCGAGGCCCAGCTCTACGGCCGCCTCGCGAGCGCTTTGATCTATGCCGACTCCGCCCGCCGCGCCAGCCCCGGCACGCTGCGCAACAACCGGCGCGGCCAGAGCGGCCTGTGGAGCTACGGGATCTCGGGCGACGCGCCCCTCGTCCTGCTGCGCATCAGTGACGGCGTAAAAATCGAGATCGTGCGGCAGTTGATCCAGGCGCACTCCTACTGGCGGATGAAGGGGCTCGCCGTCGAACTCGTGATCGTGAACGAGGACGTTTCGGTTTACCACCAGTCCCTGCATGACCAGATCATCAGTCTGATTTCCTCCGGCATCGAAGCGCAGCTGTTGGACAAGCCCGGTGGCATCTTCGTCCGCCGGCTCGAGCAAATCTCGAACGATGATCGCGTGTTGCTGCAATCCGTCGCGCGCGTCGTGCTCGACGACGAACACGGAACGCTGGCGGAGCAACTGGAGCGGCGGAGTGTCCTCGAACCGCTCGTGCCGGCGTTTTCGCCCACCCGTTCCGCGTGGCCCGATGCCGCCAAGCCGATCCCGGCGCGGGATCTGATTTTTGGGAACGGACTCGGCGGCTTTACCCGCGACGGTCACGAATATGTCATCACGCTCCAGGCCGGGCAGACGACGCCCGCGCCGTGGGTCAACGTGATCGCGAACCCATTTTTCGGCACGGTCGTTTCGGAAAGCGGCTCGGCCTACACTTGGGTGGAGAACTCCCATGAGTTTCGCCTCACCCCGTGGAGCAACGATCCGGTGCAGGACACCACGGGTGAAGCGCTCTACCTGCGCGACGAGCAGACCGGCCAATTTTGGTCGCCCACGCCGCTGCCCGCGCGCGGCGCGACGCCTTACGTCATCCGCCACGGTTTCGGATATACGGTGTTCGAGCACACCGAGAACGGGATCGCGTCCGAGCTGTGGGTCTATGTGGCGATGGACGCGCCGGTGAAGCTGTCGGTCTTGAAATTACGCAACGTCTCGGGCCGTTCGCGCCGCATTTCCGCCACCGGCTACTGGGAATGGGTGCTCGGTGATCTGCGGTCCAAGAGCCTGCTGCACGTGCAAACTGAAGTGGACCTCAAGAGCGGTGCGCTGCTCGCCCGCAACTGCTACAACACCGAATTTCCCGACCGGATCGCGTTCGTCGATGTCAGCGACGCCGCCCGCACCGTTACTGGCGATCGGAAGGAGTTTATCGGCCGGAATGGAAATCTGGCCCAGCCGGCGGCCCTGAAGCGCGCGCGCCTGTCGGGTCGGGTCGGCGCCGGCTTGGATCCGTGCGGCGCGCTGCAGGTGACCTTCGATTTGGTGGACGGGCAGGAACGCGAAGCGAGCTTTCGCCTTGGCGTCGGGCGCAACGCGGCCGACGTGCAAAGTCTGATTCAACGATTTCGGCGGAGCGACGCCAGCCGCGTGGCGCTCGAGGGCGTCTGGGCCTATTGGAACCGCACCCTCGGCGCGGTGAATGTGGACACGCCCGATCCCGCCGTGAACGTCATGGCGAACGGGTGGCTGTTGTATCAGACCTTGAGTTGCCGGCTCTGGGGTCGCACCGGGTTTTATCAGTCGGGCGGCGCCTACGGTTTCCGCGACCAGTTGCAGGATGTGATGGCACTGGTGCACGCGGAACCGGCCCTCGCCCGCGAGCACCTGCTCCGCGCCGCCGCGCACCAATTCCGCGAGGGCGACGTGCAACACTGGTGGCATCCGCCGGCGGGGCGCGGCGTGCGCACGCATTTTTCCGATGATTATCTTTGGCTGCCCTACGTGATGTGCCGCTACGTCGCGACGGTCGCCGACACCGGCGTGCTCGACGAAAAGATTTCCTTTCTGGAAGCCCGGCCGGTCAAACCGGAGGAGGAGGCCTACTACGACCTGCCGAATCGGTCCGAGGAATCGGTCACGCTCTACCAACACGGCGTGCGCGCCATCGAGCGTGCCCTGACGTTCGGTGCGCACGGCCTGCCGCTGATCGGATGCGGCGACTGGAGCGACGGCCTGAACCTTGTGGGCAAGGAAGGCCGCGGCGAGAGCGTGTGGCTCGCGTTCTTCCTCTACGATGTGCTGATCCAGTTCGGAGCGCTGGCGCAGGCGCGCAACGATGGGACGTTTGCGGATCGTTGTCTCGGGGCGGCGCAGCAGTTGCAGAAAAATATCGAGGCGCACGCCT
This sequence comes from Opitutaceae bacterium, assembly GCA_031411015.1. Classification (GTDB taxonomy): domain Bacteria; phylum Verrucomicrobiota; class Verrucomicrobiia; order Opitutales; family Opitutaceae; genus ER46. Next base: position 9,727 of record JANOAF010000600.1, read on the forward strand.
GGGACGGCGAATGGTATCGCCGCGCCACGTTCGACAACGGCGAACCGCTCGGCTCCCGGACGAATCAGGAATGCCAGATCGATTCCCTGCCGCAGAGCTGGTCGGTGATCAGCGGCGCCGGCGACTCGAAGCGCGCCCGGCAGGCGATGGAATCGGTGGATCTGCGCCTGGTGCGGCGGAACGCCAAACTGATCCAGCTGTTCGATCCGCCGTTCGACAAGTCGTCGCTGAATCCCGGTTACATCAAGGGCTACATCCCCGGCGTGCGCGAGAACGGCGGCCAATACACCCACGGCGCGATCTGGACCGCGATGGCCTTTGCGCTCATGGGCGAAAACGAGCGTGCGTGGGAATTTTTCAACCTGCTGAATCCGATCCACCACAGTGGGACCCCCCGGCAGATCGCGACCTACAAGGTGGAGCCCTACGTCGTGGCGGCGGATGTCTATGGCGTCGCGCCGCACACCGGCCGCGGCGGCTGGACGTGGTATACGGGCTCAGCCGGCTGGATGTATCGCCTGCTCATCGAAACCCTGCTCGGCGTGAACCGGGAGGGTGATCGGCTGCGGCTGGAGCCTCGGCTGCCGGCAGCGTGGACCTCCTACAAAATCCACTACCGCTTTCGGCAAACCGTCTATCACATCACCATCGTCCGCGCCGCCCCGCAGGCGGCCGAAGCGAACCGGCTTACGATCGATGGCCGGGAAATACCCGGCACGACCATTCCACTCGTCGACGATCGCCGGGAGCATGCCGTCGAATTGAAAGTCCACTGAGCGGACGGAGGGCGCGCGACGCGCTTAGGGTTTCGCCCCATGGGCACCCTGCTCGCGGCTCACAAATAGCGGCGGTCGTAGGCGCCGATGGGCGCGGTAGAACCTGCGCGCCGATTGCGGTGGGTGGTTTCCAGGGCAAGAAATGCGCAGTGCACGCCAACGTGCGCGGAGCAGAGCGAAACCGCTTCCGGTAAAGTGATTTCGCAGCAACCCACGATTATGAAAAACCATCGAGCCCACGCCCCCGCCCGCGGCCACGAACCGACCGAAATGGAGATCCAACACGCCGCCTACCTGCTCTGGATTGAAAACGGCCGCCCCGAGGGCCGCGACTTGGAGCACTGGCTCACCGCCAAGGAAATGCTCTGCCATCGCCACGGTCGTGATTCGAAAACAAGTCATCCCGCCGTAGAACTGCCCCGGGTGGTCTCCTCCGCGCGCGCCGCAAGAAACTAGTCTTTATCCTCTAATCATGTCTGTCGTTCCACTGACTGTTATCGTCGGCCTCGTTTTGGTCTTGGCCTTCGTGGGGTTTTTCCTGCGTGAGCACGCTCGAGGCCGGAGAAGTTGCGCAGAGCGCGACTCTCTTTTGCCGCTCGCCGAGGAAACACCCCGGCTGGCCACCGCGTCGGCGGCTAAAAATGAAAGGCTCGGGACCAAATGAGCACTTCATCCTTCCCCGCGCCTGCGGGCGGCAAAATCACGCTCGAATTCAACGACCGCGTCGTCCGCCAGTTCCTCCTCGCGACGATTCTGTGGGGCGTGGTGGGCATGCTCGTGGGCTTGCTCGTCGCCGCGCAGTTGAATTTCTGGCAGCTCAATTTCGGCCGCGAGTGGTTGAGTTTCGGCCGGCTGCGCCCCCTGCACACCAACGCCGTGATCTTTGCCTTCGTCGGCAACATGATGTTCGCGGGTATCTACTACTCGACGCAGCGGCTGGTGAAGGCGCGGCTGGCGAGCGACTTTCTCTCCGCCCTCCATTTCTGGGGCTGGCAGGCGATCATCGTGGCGGCGGCGATTACCCTGCCGCTCGGGCTGACCCGCGGGAAGGAATACGCCGAGCTGATTTGGCCGATCAATATCGCGGTCGCGTTCATCTGGGTGGTGTTTGCGGTGAATTTCTTCTGGACGCTCGCGCGCCGCCGCGAACCGGCGCTCTACGTCGCGATCTGGTTCTACATCGCGACGATCATCACCGTGGCGATGCTCTACATCGTCAACCACCTCTCGCTGCCCACGAGCCTGACGCACAGTTATCCGATCTTCGCCGGCGTGCAGGACGGGCTCGTGCAGTGGTGGTATGGGCACAACGCCGTGGCGTTCTTCCTCACGACGCCGATCCTCGGCATCATGTATTACTTTCTGCCGAAGGCGGCGGAGCGGCCGGTTTATTCCTACCGGTTGTCGGTGATCCATTTCTGGTCGCTCGTGTTCGTCTACATCTGGGCGGGGCCGCACCATTTATTGAACACCGCGCTCCCCGACTGGCTGCAGACGCTCGGCATGACGTTTTCGCTCATGCTGTGGGCGCCGTCGTGGGGCGGCATGCTCAACGGCCTGCTCACGCTGCGCGGCGCGTGGCACAAGCTGCGCACCGATCCGGTGCTCAAGTTTTACGCGGCGGGCGTCACGTTCTATGGCATGGTGACTTTCGAAGGGCCGCTGCTTTCGATCAAATCGGTTAACGCACTCGCACATTATACCGACTGGATTATCGGTCACGTGCACGCGGGCGCGCTGGGCTGGAACGGCTTCATGGCCGCAGGTATGATCTACTGGTTGTTGCCGCGACTGTGGAATCGCCCGCTGCACTCCGTCGCTTTGGCCAACTTGCATTTCTGGATCGGGACGGTGGGCATCCTCCTCTACGTGGCGGCGATGTGGACGAGCGGAATTACCCAGGGCCTGATGCTGAACGCGACCGCGGATAACGGCACGGTCCTCGCCTATCCCAACTTCCTCGATACCCTTAACACCATCCGGCCCTTGATGCTGATGCGCGTCATCGGCGGCGGCCTCTACCTCACCGGGTTTCTTATCATGGTGTGGAATGTGCGCCAAACCCTGCGCGGCGCCAAGGCCGTCAATGGCACGGTGGAAGTGTTCGATGATGCGGCCGCGCGTGCCGGCGAGCCCGGGTTGGGCATGCTCGCCACGTTTATCAACCCGCCTGTGATCTTCTCGTTCCTCGGCGTCGGCTTCGCTTGCGCGTGGATGTTTGGCGGCGATGCCATCGGCGTCGCGGGTCTCGTCGGCCTGCTGCTCTGCGTGATTCTGGCCTACGCCCACTTCGAGTCGCGCGGCAAGGCTTGGGCGGGATGGTATGAGCGGTTGCTGGTCAACTCGGCGCCGTTCACCGTGCTCACCTTTATCGCGGTCGCGGTGGGTGGTTTGATTCAGATTATTCCCGCGGCGATTTCAAACCGCGCGACCAACGTCGAGGATCGCCGGCAGATTCCTTATACGCCGCTTGAGCTCGCCGGCCGCGACCTCTACGTCCGCGAGGGTTGCTACACCTGCCACTCGCAGATGATCCGCACCCTCGTGCCGGATGTGCTGCGCTACGGCGACTACTCGCGCCTCGGCGAATCGATCTACGATCACCCTTTCCAATGGGGCTCGCGCCGCACCGGACCGGATCTCGCCCGCGTGGGTGGAAAATATCCGAACGTCTGGCATCTCCGCCACATGGAGGATCCTCGTTCGATTTCGGTGGGATCGAACATGCCTTCCTATTCCGCGATGCTGAAGCACGACACGGACGTGGCGGCGCTCCCTTCGAAACTGGCGGTGCAACGCACGCTCGGTGTGCCCTATCCCAACTGGACGCCGGAGCAGATTACGGCGCGCGTCTCCGAGCAGGCGAAGGCGATTGCGGCGGACCTCCGCACTGCGGGGGCCTACGTCGCACCCGAGAAGGAGGTCATCGCGCTGATCGCCTACCTCCAGTCGTTGGGTAAATTCGAAGCCATTAAGGCGGCGGACGGCCCGGTCGTGAAGAGCAACTGATCACCGCCAATACTAACTCCCATGTTCCGCCGACTCATTCTCGAAGACAACGCCGCCATTTACACGCTCGCGGCGTTTGCCACCGCCTTTTCGATCTACGTGACGATTGCTTGGCGCGCGCTGCGGATGCAGCGCGCGACCACCGAGCGTTTCGAAATCCTGCCGTTTGCCACGCCCACTCCGCCTGCGACCCATGAATCCGATCCCACCCAACGCGCCTGAAGACACGACCCGGCCGCACGTCTTCGACGGCATCCAAGAATATGACAAGCGCCTGCCCAATTGGTGGCTCCAGACGCTCTACATCACGATCATCTTTTGGTTGGGCTATTGGTCCTACTACGAGTGGTTTCGCGTCGGAGAGACCGGACCCCAAGTGGTGGCCGCGGCGATGTCCAAGATCGAGGCGGAACGGCTTTCGGTGGCGAAGCTGGACGACGCGAGTCTTTGGCAGATGAGCCGGAACCCCGCGTTCGTGGCGGCCGGCAAGGTCGTCTACGACGGCAATTGTGCCGCGTGCCATCTGCCGAGTCTGCGCGGCAAGGCGGAAAATCCCGTCGCGATCGGGCCCGACCTCACCGACACGATGTGGGTCCACGGGGGCAAGCCCGTCGAAATCCACGATCTGATTGGCAAAGGTGTTTTGGCGAAAGGCATGCCGACGTGGGGCCCGGTGCTCGGCGCCAAGAAAATCAGTGAGGTCACGGCCTTCATCCTGAGCCATCACCGCGAGGGCGAGCCGATCACGATTTCGACCTCCCCGTAATCGAAGAAACTCGCGCGAGGGGTTCAGGCTTTGCGGCTTTGGTCCCGGGGCTCATCCATTTCCATGTCCGCTCCCAACTCCCTTCGGCCCTCCCGCGAATCGGTCACCACGATTCGGGCGGATGGTTCGCGGACCGTCCTCTTCCCGGCCGATGTGCGGGGGCGGTTTGCCCTCGCGCGGAAAATTTCCGCAGCGGTGCTGATCGTCTTTTATCTCGCGCTGCCGTGGATCAAGATCAACGGCCATCCGGCCGTGTTTCTCGATGTGTCCGAGCTGCGGTTTCACCTCTTTGGTCTGACGTTTGCCGCCCAGGATTTGTGGTTGGTTTTCTTTGTCATCACCGGGCTGGGTTTCTCACTTTTCTTTGTGACCGCGCTCTTCGGGCGCGTGTGGTGCGGCTGGGCCTGTCCGCACACGGTCTTCCTCGATCATGTATTCCGGCGGATCGAGCGCTGGACTGAGGGTGATGCGGTGCGGCGGCGCGTGTTGCGGGAAGCACCGCTTTCGTTGGGCAAGGTGGTGCGGGTCGCGGTGAAGCATGGCCTCTACGTCCTCGCGGCCGCGTCGATCACGCACCTGCTGCTGGCGTATTTTGTGTCACTCCCGGAAGTGTGGGCGATGATGCGCACCGAGCCGTCGCGGCATTGGGGCGCCTTTGTCTTCATGGTGGTGGCGACCGGGGCGCTGTATTTCAACTTCGCCTGGTTCCGGGAACAGCTGTGCATCGTGATCTGTCCCTACGGACGGATTCAATCCGCGTTGATCGATGATCACTCTCTTGTGATCGGGTATGATGCGGCGCGCGGGGAGCCACGGGGCAAGAGCAAGGCGGGGGCGGGAGACGCCGCGTTACCTCAGACCGCGGGCGACTGCGTGGATTGTAACCGCTGCGTGCAGGTCTGTCCGACGGGGATTGATATCCGGCAGGGCCTGCAAATGGAGTGTGTCGGCTGCACGGCCTGCATCGATGCGTGCGATGATGTGATGAGCCGGCTCCATCGGCCCCGCGGCCTGATTCGTTACGATTCGCAAAAGGCTTTGACGGGCGGGCGCACGCAGTGGGTTCGTCCGCGGACTTGGCTCTACTTCGGGTTGTTGCTGGTGGGTGCGGTGGTCGCGACCTGGGCGCTTTCCACCGTGCGGCCCGCCAGCTTGGGTGTGACGCGCATGGTCGGCGCACCCTACGTGATCGACGAGACCACCGTCCGAAACCAATATCTCGTGCGATTGGTGAACAAGCGGAACACCGCGGCGCGCTTCACCCTCGCCATCTCCGGTGCCCCGGCGGAGCTGCGCGTCGTCGGCTTTGACGGCGAAGTTGAAGTGGGGGGGATGGGAGAGATGGTGCATCCGCTGGTGTTGCAGCAACCCCGGGCCGAATATAACGGCCCGTTTCATTTCGTCGTGGTGGTGCGTGATACCGCGGGGAGTTTCCAACTGACGCGGGCGGTCGAGTTTCTCGGGCCGGAAGCGCGCTTGTTGCGAGAAGAGGAAAAGGAGCGCCGTGAAAAACGCTGAGCGAAAATCCCGGCTGTGGCTGTGGTTCGTGGCGGGTGCGGTGCTCCATGCGGGGGTATGGTCGGCTTGGATCGTAGTGGCTTCAAAAAACCGCGTGGCGGAGGTGCCGCTCGCGACCACGCGCGGGCGTTGAAATCATGGACCCCACGGTCATCCATTCGCCGGGCGCAGCGTTCGTTGCCGGCCTCGTCACCAGCCTGCACTGTGTGGGCATGTGTGGGCCGCTGGCGTGTTCGCTGCTGCCGGCGCGCGGAGATGCGCAGGCGATCGCCACGGCCTACCACGGGGCGCGGTTGACGGGCTATGCGACGCTCGGGGCGCTGGCCGGCGGGTTGGGGCGCCTGCCGCTCGCTTGGGTTTCGGAGTCCGCTCTCCGCTGGCTGCCGTGGGTCGGCGTGGGGGTTTTTCTGGCCCTCGCATTTCGCTGGGATCGGCATCTGCCGAAAAGTCTGGCGCTGGGCCGGCTCACGTGGCGGTTGCGCGATTGGGTGCGGGGACGTCCGCCGACTCTGGCCGCCGCGGCGTTGGGCATTGCCACGCCGCTGCTGCCCTGCGGTCCGCTCTATTTGGTGGTGGCGCTGGCGTTGCTCGCAGGTTCCGCCGCACAAGGTGCCACGGTGTTGCTCGCCTTTGGCCTCGGCACGGTGCCGCTCCTGTGGCTCGCGCAGACGCAGTTCCATTGGTTGCGCGCAAAACTCACGCCGCTCTGGCTCGCGCGCATGCGGGTGACGCTCGCGCTCACCACAGCCCTCGTGATCGGCTGGCGAGCGCGGGCGACGCTCGGATTCGCCGGGCCCGACATGGGGGGATGGATTTGTTTTTGAAATGAGTGCGTTCGCCAAAAATTCGCTGGCTGTTGTAGGCGGGGTGCCCTCACCCCGCAGCGCACGGAAAACGCAGGGTGGGAGCACCCCGCCTACAGCCTGCCAACATTGTGGCGCGACGTTGATCGATGCGCGGATGCGTGAATCCGGCTTTTGCTGTGCGGGCTGCAGCTACGTTTTCCGACTCGTTCACGAACAAGGGCTCGATGCCTACTATCGGATTAAGGACGAAATCACTGTGCCGGTGGATGGCGGCGTGTTCGCTCCGAGTGACTTTGCGTGGATCGAGGAAGCGCAGCGCGCCGCGGAATGTAGTGGAGGGTCTCCTGAACCCGTCGCTAGCGGGACGAAGCGGGGGCAGGGGAGCCAACCAGGCAAAGTTCCGGAACTGACGCTGGGCCTGCAAGGCATCTCGTGTGCGGGCTGCGTCTGGTTGATCGAGCGGCTGTTTCAAAAACACGAAGGTGCGCGCGACATCGTTGTAAACGCCCAGTATGGCACGATGCACCTGCGCTGGGTGCGGGGCGTTTTTTCCGCGGCGGAGTTTGCGCGGCAGGTGCGAGGCTTTGGCTACGGCGTCAGTCCGGCGGGCGAGATCGCGGCGGAGCCGGAGAGTCGCGGGCTCGTGAAACGCATCGGGCTGTGCGCGGCGTTTGCGCTGAACGTGATGCTCTTCTCGCTGCCGGTTTATTTCGGCATGGAGCGGGCGTTTGAGTGGGCGGGACTTTTCAGCGTGCTTAATGTCGTGTTCGGCACGCTCAGCGTGTTGGTGGGTGGCACCTATTTTATCGGGCGCGCGGGCCGCGCTCTCAGGGCGCAAGAGCTCCAAATCGATCTCCCCATCGCGATTGGGATTGTCGGGGGATATGTCGGTTCGGTCTACGGGTGGCTCGCGGGCGAGGAGCGCTTCGTGTATTTCGATTTCGTCTCCGCCTTCATCGTGCTGATGCTGATTGGGCGCTGGGCGCAAGTGGCCGCGGTCGAGCGGAACCTGCGGCGCGTGCTCGGTCACTCGCCCGGGGTCGCGCGGGTGCGGCTGGTGGGGGGCGAGGAGGTGAAGCCGGAGGAACTTCGCCTCGGTCAGGCGCTGCTGCTCGCGCCGGGGCAGACTCTCGTGGTGGAGGCGCGGCTGGAATCGGCCGAAGCGGTCTTCTCACTGAGTTCAATCAACGGTGAGGCCGAGCCGCGGGTCTTTCGGATCGGTGCTCGGGTGCCGGCGGGTGCGGTGAACGTGGGTCGTGGGGCGGCGCAGCTCGTCGCCCAACAAACGTGGGCTGACTCGCTCTTCGCGCAGTTGGTGGCGCCGGGCGAGCGCGCGCCGGCGCGACACCCGTTGATCGAGCGCGTGGTGCGCGGCTACGCGGCGGGGATTTTGATGGTGGCCGTGGCGGCCGGGGTGGGCTGGTGGCTGGCGTCGGGCGACGCGGTGCGCACGTGGGCGGTGGTGACGGCGGTGCTCGTGGTTTCCTGCCCGTGCGCGATCGCGCTGGCGTTTCCTCTGGCGGATGAGATGGCGACGGTCGCATTGCGCCGCCGCGGAGTGTTTGTGCGCGAGGCCGATCTGTGGCCGCGACTGGCGCGGGTGCGCCAAATTATTTTCGACAAGACGGGCACGCTCACGCTTGAGACCCCAGGATTGCAAAACCCCGAGGCGCTGGACGACCTCACGGCAGCAGCCCGGGCGGCACTGTTGGCGCTCGTGCAGGGCAACGCGCATCCCGTCAGCCAAAGTTTGTTGGAGGGCATGCTGGCCAAGGGACCGGTCGAGCCGCTCGCCGGAGAAATCGTGGAAACAGTCGGCCACGGCGTGGCCATCGGCCCGTGGTCGCTGGGCCGTGCGGGCTGGCGCGAGGGCGAAACCGGGCGTGGCACAGTGTTCGCGCGCGACGGTGAAGTCGTGGCGCGATTCAACTTTGCCGATGTGGCGCGGCCCGATGCGCGCGCCGAACTGCGCGCGTTGCAGGCGAGGGGTGTCGCAATTTGGATCCTGAGCGGTGATGCGCGGGAAAAAACCATCGCACTCGCGGATGAGTTGGGTCTTCCGGCTGGTCACGCGCTCGGCGAGCTCACCCCGCAGGCTAAGGCGGCTTGGCTGGACGCGCACGAGGGCGCGGAGAATGCGCTCATGCTCGGCGACGGCGCCAACGACAGTCTCGCGTTCGATCGCGCGCTCTGCCGCGGCACGCCGGTGGTGCATCGCGGCGTGCTGGGAGGCAAGGCCGACTTCCACTATCTAGGCCGCGGCATCGGTGGCTTGCGGGCGTTGCTCGAGGTGGATGCGCGTCGGCGTGCGACGCAGCGCGTGATTTTGTTTTTCTCCATCGCCTACAACCTGCTGGCGGTCGGTCTGGCGGTCGCCGGTCACGTCAACCCACTCGTGGCCGCCGTGCTGATGCCGGTGAATTCACTCGTCACACTGCTCATCGTGACGCTCGGGATGCGGCCGGTGTTTCGGCCGTGAGTCCACCGTGGCTGCGAGCGTGTCGGCGTAGGTAACGGGGGAAATAACAAGGCGCGGGCTTTTGCCCGCGCCGGATTTTCCTTCTGCCCCAAAAAAACGTGCGGTCGCCTATTTGCCCTTCGCGCCCTTGCGGGCCTTGGCCGCCTTCAGGGACGGGACAATCACGACCGGACAAGCTGCGCGCATGAGCACGCCGTGCGTCGTGCTGCCGACCAACAAGTCGTAGAGGGCGGTGTGACCGTGCGAACCCATCACGATGTAGTCGGCCTCCAGTTTCTTGGCCTGCTCGATAATAAGCCCGATGGGCATGCCGGTGAATTGAATGGCCTCGGCCTTGATTGAGTGGCCGCGCATCTTTTCCTTCAGGCGTGCGAGTTGTTTCGCCGCGTGCTTTTCACCAGCCGAGGTGATTTCAATCAGGTCGCCCATGAGCGGGCCATACTCGCTCACCACGAGGGGTGGTTGGATGATGGCGAGCAGCACCACACGGGCGGGCAAAACCTTGGCCAAGGCGATCGCCTCCTGCACAACGGCGTCGGTCGCGGGTGAAAAATCAACGGGGACGAGGATGTTTTTCATGGGCCCCACGGTAACCCTGCGTGGGCACGTTGGCTACGCACAAGTTGTCGGACGCTACGCCGAACTTGTGCTAGGCTTCGCAAACGGTCTTCACGTTAACGAAGGCCCGGGCGCCCCACGCCCCGAGTTCGCGGCCGTAGCCGCTCTCCTTTGTGCCGCCGAAGGGCAGTTCCGGGGTGGTGCGGACAAAGTCATTGATGAAAACCGCGCCCGCCTGAAGGTCGCGCGCGAGCCGACGGGCCCGCGTTGAATTACGAGTGAAGATTGAGGCGGAGAGCCCGAACGGCGAGCGATTGGCCAGTTGCACCGCCTCGGCGTCATCTCGCGCCGCGATGATCGCGGCGACTGGTCCGAACAACTCCTCCTCGAATGCTGCCATGCCGGGGCGCACCCCGGTGAGCACCGTCGGCGCGTAAAAAAATCCCGGGCCCGCCCGCGGCGCACCGCCGACGAGCACGCGCGCACCGCGCGCGATACTGCGCTGCACCTGCGCGTGCAACGCGACGCGCAGGTCGGCGCGGGCAAGCGGTCCTACGTCTGTCGTCGGATCGGTGGGGTCGCTCACCCGGCGCGCGGCCATGCGCGCGGTGAACGCCTGCTCGAATTCTTTCAGCACCGAACGCACGACGATGATGCGCTTCGCGCACACGCAGCTCTGGCCTGAGTTGAGGAGGCGCGAGTGGGCGCAAATTTCTGCCGCGCGTGCGATATCCGCATCGGCGAGCACGAGGGCGGGATCGCTGCCGCCGAGTTCGAACACAGCCGGCTTCATCGCCGCGCCCGCGAGGGCAGCGACCGCCTTGCCCGCCCGCGTGCTGCCGGTGAGTGTGACGCCATGAAGGCGCGGATCCGCGATCAGGCTCGGAACGATGGCGTCGGGGATCAGGAGGACTTGGAAAACCCCGCGAGGCACACCGGCGCGGGTGAAGAGTTTTTCGAGTGTGAGCGTGCTCTGCGGAACGCTGAGCGCGGGCTTGAGCAGCACGGCGTTGCCGGCGAAGAGCACGGGCACCGCGGCGCGCACCACCTGCCAGAACGGAAAGTTCCACGGCATGACCGCGAGCACGGTGCCGAGCGGCTCGAACGTCACGCGCGCGCCCGCGGGAGCCCCATCGGGAACCTCGTCGGCGAGCAGGCGTGGGCCGTGGCGCGCGTAGTAATTGCAGAGCAGCGCACACTTCTCGACCTCGGCCCGCGCCTGGGTGATCGGTTTGCCCATCTCGGCGGTGGCGAGGGCGGCGAGGGCGTCGCGCTCCTTGAGCAGGGCGGCGGCGAGACGGCGGAGCACGGCCGCGCGCGTGGCGAGGCTGAGTTCCCGCCATGGGCGCTGGCTTGCGGACGCACGAGCCACGATCCGCTCCACCTCCGCGAGGGTGTGCCCGCGATGGCTCGCCAGCCGACGGCCGGTGGCGGGATTTTTCGACACGAAGCGCATCGGGCCAATTTCTGCCTCCACCTGGTCCTGACAACCGAATTTCGCGGACGTGAAGTTCAGTCGTGCCGGTTATTGTAGAGTCCACTTGCCGCGCGTGGGTGGTTCGTGCGTGATGCGGTTCATGGCCCGAGGTGAAAATCGTCCGGTGACGGTGCACACGATTGCGAAGCACGTGGGGGTTTCCCCGTCGGCGGTCTCGACCGTGCTGGCCAACCGGCACGAGGAGCGGCGGCTCGCGTCCGCGACCGTGGAGAAAATCCGCCAGGCCGTCCGCGATCTCGGCTACGTGCCGAACATCGCCGCCCGGCGCCTGCGCGCGCACGACCCGGAAGTCCACCATCGCGAGCTCGGCATACTCACCTCGTTCGAGGCCCCGCTGTTTCTCGTGAGTCGGGTGCTGCGGCAGGTGCAGCGAATGGCCGACGCGCGCACCGGACCCGGGCGGCGTTTCTCCGTTTCGATCGCGATGTTTCACGCGGGGCGTCTGGGCGAAATGCCGGGGCTCCTCGACGCGAGCCGCTTCAATGGCGTGATCCTCACCAACACGCTGCCAGCGGACGACGCGTTTCTCGCCGCGACCACGCTGCCCTATGCCGTCGTCGTGCTCGGGCGACGACTGGCAAACTACTCCTGTGTGCTCGACACGCCGGGAGAGATTGGCCGGCGGGCGGCGGAAATCCTCCTCGCGCGCGGCGGGAAGCGCCCGGTGGTGCTCGTGCCGGCCCTGCTCACGCAAAGCACCGCCGAGCGCGCGGAGGCATTTGCCGCCACGGTGCGGGCGCAGACCGGGAGCGAGCCGGCGCGCGTTGTTGCCGCGGGTTTCGCACCGGCGCAGGGAGCCGAAGCCCTGCGTGCGCATCTCGGTGCGGGTCGTGGCTGCGACGCGCTTTACGCCGTGACGGATGGTCTCGCGCTGGGTGCATACCAAGCGATCAAGGACGCCGGCCGTCGCATTCCAAAAGACATCGCGGTCGTCGGAGTGGGGGACCACGAGCACGCGGATTTCTTCGATCCGCCGCTCACGTGCGTGGGCCCGTCCAACGACTTGATTGTGGAGCGGGTGGTGACGCAGCTCTTTCAACTCATGAGCCATCGTCGGGTTAAGCCCGTGGAAATCACGGTGCCGCCCTCCGTGGCGATGCGGGCGTCGGCATAGGCATAAACTGGCCGAGGAGAACACAAAGATGACTTTGGGCTTGAAGCTGAATCGATTTAGCGTTTTCTGCGGAAATCGGCGGACGCCGCCGCAAGAATACCCCCCCGTTCTCCGGTCGTCTCCGGCACAGGTGTCGTTCCTGCAGCAGAATCCTCCCCTCAAAACTCATGCCTGACTTAACCCTGACTCGTCTCGCGGTCTCCGCGTTTTCGTTGGCAGCCTTGGCTGCCAGCCTTCGTGCTCAAGCTCCCGTCTCGCCCCCAAAGGAAGACACCGTCGTGCTGAAACCGTTTGAAGTGACTTCAGAAAAATCATCAGGATACAAGGTGTCGTCCGCGTCCACGGCGACGCGCACTAACACGGCGATCATCGATATTCCGCAGACCGTGGATATCGTGACCAGGGAATTCTGGAGCGACATCGGCGCGACGACCTTCGACCAATCTTTCAAATACCTGGCGAATGTCTTTGTGCGCAACCGCTACGCGGGTAACGGCGACAATGTCAGTTTACGAGGGTTCGAGACGGCCGGCTCGATTTCGGTCGATGGCGTGCGGATGGGAAACAACAAGCGAGACCTCGTCGGCTACGAGCGTCTTGAAGTCGTCAAGGGTCCTCCCTCGGCGGTGCAGGGTCGCGCGGGCGGCACCGGCCTGTTGAACTACTTGCTTAAAAAACCAGACTTGGGCGTCACGGCCTCGTCGGTCAAATACGCCTTCAGCTTCGACGAGGCCGACAGCGCGATGCACCGCGTCGAGTTCGATGCCAACCACGCGGCCGCGAAGGACAGCAAGTTTGCGATGCGGGTCGCGGGCTCCGTGCAGAACGGCGACGACTACATCAAGTTTCACGAGGTTAAAAGCTATGCGCTCTATCCCTCCTTCAAATATCAGATCACGCCCCGGACCGAACTCGTGCTGACCTCCGAGTTGCTGAACCTCAATACGCCCTCGCGCGAAGAGGGCCATGGCTTTGCGATTTATCCGGAGAAGGCCCGCCGGCGCGTTGGCATCTTCAACAACTCGACGGATCCGATCACCGCGCTGGCGTTGCCCTACGACTTCAACATCGCGGGCCCGGGCAGCGAGGATAAGAACAAGATCGCCAACGCGACGCTCTTCTTCACCCACCAATTCGCCAAGTGGCTCGACTTCCGGCAGGTCGCGAACATCCGCTACTTCGGCTACGACCAGCGTTACTTCACGGGCGAAGACAACACCCGGATCGTGGCCAACTCCCAGTCGCAGGCGGCCAACGGCTGGCGTCGTGGCCAGACCTACCAGGGCGATCTCATCGCGCGGTATGGGTGGAAGGACGTGCTCACCGGCATGACGATGGTCGGCTATTCTTACGATGACGGTTCCCAAGCTGACGCTTTCTTCAACGGCGTGCCGAATGCGCCCTTCAACACCCTCAACATGGCGGCGATCAAGGCCGCGGGAAACAGCGCCGGATTCTACAGCGGCCGCGTCGCCAACCTGCCTATCGCCACCTCGACGCAGAATCACAACTACGCTTTCGGGCGCTATGTGCAGCAGGACTTGGGCTTCTTTAAGAACCGCCTTTTGATTTCCGGTGGTATCCGCTCGGACCGCAGTGCGACCGGGACCAGCAGCCGAATCACCGGACTGCGCGCGGCCGCCTCGAAAGTGACGCTCAACTCCTATCGCTACGGCGCCACGTTCAAGATCACGCCTGCGTTGTCGGTTTACGCCGTCAAGAGCGTGCAGAACGACGCCACGGCCAATCTGGCCCGCTATAACGGTCTGATCCCTGGCGATGCGCGGCTCACCGAGTTTTTCACCGTTTCCCCTCTGACCGAACTCAAGGAAATCGGCGTCAAGGGCGAGGCGTTGAAGGGCCGGTTGTCGTTCACGGTCACCTATTGGGAAATGATCCGCGAAGGCAGCACGATCAACGTCTTGGCCAACGGAGTTTCCCAGGGTCAAAACGTGACTTTTGGCACGGTATCCGTAATCCCCGGCGCCCAATCCAAAGGCTACGAACTGACGGCCTACGGCAGCATCACCGACCGGCTGGCCATCATCGCCAATTTCACCGATTTGAACACCAGCCAGGGCTTCACCGGGCAGCAGAATTCGCGCGGCTGGACGGCGGCGTCCAACCCCGGCCGTATCCCGCTGCGCTTCGCTCCGGATTGGAACGCGAATGTTTTCCTCAAGTATAGTTTCCGTGATTCCAAATCGCAGGGTTGGGAAGTGAAAGGTGGCATGGCGGCCATCGGTCCGCTCCTCACTCAGATCACGGGCTTTGGTTTGTCGAAGATCCCGGACAGCCAGCGCAGTTTTGATCTAGGAACCGGTTACCGTTGGAAAAACTACAACCTCGACCTCATGGTCACGAATCTGACCAACGACCCATTCTTGATTACTCGCGACCAGGCACCCCGCACTTACCGCTTTAGCGTTTCCGCGCAGTTCTAATGAGTGCGGTGCCTGGGGGCGAGGGTCGCATTGCGGCGATTCTCGCCTGATCGCACCGCCTAGTCCGACGAGAGAACCACAGATATTCCACGGTTTCGCCGCGACCAGACCGAGTCTGGTGTCTTCACACGGCCTTGGTGCTATTTTCGGCTTCAACCGCTGGTTTTCATCCTTATGCAACCCTCATCCCTGTCGGCCTGTCTTGCCCTGCTGGTGGCTCTGACCGTTGCAGTGCGCGCGGCCGAGCCGGAAGTATTGCCGCGCCTTGCCTACAACAACCCTGGTCTGACCGTCGATCTCGGCGTCGGGCTCTGGGCGTGGCCGCTGCCGATGGACTACAATGGCGACGGTCTCATGGACCTCGTTGTCGTCTGCACCGACAAGCCCTACAACGGCACGTGGTTCTTCGAGAATTCCGGCCAGATCGATCCGCAGACGAAGCTGCCGGTTTTCAAACCGGCGGTGCTCATCGGAAATTCCGCGCCGTCGGTCGGTATTTCCTACGTGACCGGAAAGCCGGTGGTGACTGCCACCGCTTCCGTGAAGCGCGGCGAGATCTATGATTTCCGTGGCAACACGTTTCCTGATTTCAAGAAATCCCAGTTTGAGAAGCCGAAGAAAATCGGCGTGCCGGAAAAGATTTTCACGGAGCCCGGCAGCATTCGTCAGAACCAATGGCAGCTGGTCGATTTTGATGGTGACGGTGTGCTCGACGTTTCGCTCGGCCTCGATTTCTGGGGCGATTTCGGGCCGCTCAATGGCGGCGAGGGCGCGTTCAATGCGAAAGGTGAGTGGACGCGTGGCAAGCTACGCGGCTACGTCTACCTGCTCCGCAACGGTGGCACCAACGACAAGCCGACCTACGCCGCCCCGGTCCGGTTGCAGGCTGGGGGCAAGGATGTTGATCCGTTCGGCATGCCGTCGCCGATGTGGGGCGACTTCCGCGGCACGGGGAAACTCGATCTCATCTGCGGCGAGTTCCGCGATGGATTCACGTTCTACGAAAACACCGGCACGCGCACCCAGCCCGTCTATGCCGCTGGTCGCGCGCTCACTCTCGGCGGTCAGCGCCTCACGATGGACCTCTGCATGATCACGCCGACGGCGGTGGATTTTAACGGCGACGGTTTTCTCGACATCGTGTGCGGCGACGAAGACGGCCGCGTGGCCTTTCTCGAAAACACCGGCAAGACCGTCGACGGCGTGCCGCAGTTTTTG
>JANOAF010000601.1:0-7481 GCA_031411015.1 Opitutaceae bacterium
GGGTTCGGCGACCCCGCCCTACAACGAAATGGTGATGCTTCGGGGGAAGGGCGCCCTCACTTCTTCGCGGCGAGGAAATGCACGAGCGCGGCGAAATCGTCGAGCGAGAGGGCGTTGGCGAGACCTTCGGGCATCATCGAATTGGGGAGATGCTTTTCCTCCTTCACCTCGGTGGTGGCGATTTTGGTGACGGCACCGGTCATGTCGCGCAGCGTGATCGTGTCGGACGTGGACTCGCTCGCAAAACCGGTGCGCACGCTACCGTCTTTCATCGTGAGAAGCACGGTTTGAAAACCCTGCGAGATCGTGTCGCTCGGGCGCAGGATGGCGGTGGCGATTTGCGCGGGATTCATGATCGAACCGATCTGGCCCATGAACGGTCCGAGCGCGGCGCCGCCGGGGGTGAGGGCGTGGCACGCGACGCAGCCCTGCTGGGTGAAGAGCGCCTCGCCGCGTGCGGGATTCGGCTTCAAGCGATCGACGGCGAGCAGGAGATCCTCGAGCGCGCTGGTGCCAACGGCGCCCTGCTGCGCGGCGATCTTCGCGAGATCAACTGACGGCGCTTTCTCGGTCGGAGCGGCGGGCTGGCGGGTGCCAAGTTTTTTCAGGCCGAGGCGGTGCGAGTCGTTGAGGCGTGCGAGGAAATCCTGCTGCGCGGGGGTGGCGCGCGCGGCCTCGGCTTCAAGTGCGGCGGCGATGCGCGGCGTGGCGGACCAGGCCATCGGCTTGTAGTAGGGCCCGCGGGTGTCGGGCCGCGTGCTCCACCACCACAGGCCGTCGAAAGGCGTCTCCTGATGATGGAGGCGTGCGAGCGTGGTGAGGAGTTTCGCGCGCGCGGCGGGCGTGGACTCGGCGTCGAGTTTCTGGAGGAGGCCGGTGACGACGGATTCGTCGTGCAACCGCGAGAGCGTCCAGAGCGCGAGATCTTCTGCAAGGGTGCCGACGGCGGCGAGACTCGGTTCGATCGCGCGCAGGCGGGTGAGCGCGTGGGCGGCGAGGTGCGGGAGCACGATCCCGGCGTTTGGTGTGGCATGGCGCGGGCCGGTGGCGGTTCCAACCTTGGTGCCGATCGGGCCGGTCGAGGCGAACATGTCGACGGAGGTTTCGCCGGCCGGGCCGGGCACGGGCGTAACGAAGAATTCAAAGACCAACGCATCGGCCGGGACCGTGTAGACGATCGTGGCCGGGCCCTCGGCGATCAGGAAGGGCGCGCTGCGGCCCTGCTTACCGCCCTTTTTGGTTTTCGCGGCGTCGGCGGGGGGTGTGGGGGCGGGGGCGGGCGCGACTTCATTGAGCGCGATGCGCCCGGAGCGCGGCGTGAGCGTGGAGAGATTCAGCTTCGTGCCATCGGCGCGCGTGAACCACGCCTCGCGCACGGCGATGCGCACGGGCTCGGCGGGGTTGTTGGTGCCCTGGAGGTGAAGACGCAACTCGTCGCCGGCCTTCACCGTAAGCGCGGTGCGGCCGTCGCGGTTGTTTTTCAGCGTGAACTTCTCGGTGACGGGCACGGCGGCTTCGTCGGGCGGCTTGATGAACGGCACGGCGAGCAGCGCGGGCGCGGCGGCGGGATTGCCGAGCCGGCCGAGCGCGATCGCGGCGACGGCGCGTTGGCGCGGCGTGCCGGATTGGAGGCGCTGCACGAACGGTGCGATGGGCAGGCTCGCATTTTTCAGGCGGGGCAGGCGGTCGGTCGCGGTGCGCAGCGCGAATTCGCAGAGCACCTCGTCGTCGACAAACGCGAGCAGCGCGCGCGGATCGGTTTCGATTTGGGCGAGGGTGAAGAGCGCCGCAACGCGCGACGCGGGCGGAAGCGCGGCATTGCGGGCGCTGGCGGCGAGGGCGGGCTTGAGCGCCGCGGCGGCAGGACGCGCGAGGATTTCCTGCTGCGCGTAAAAGCGCGTAGTGGCACTCGGCGAGGCGAGCAGTGCGACGAGTTCGGCCGGCGACGCCTTGGCGAAATCGGGCGCGGCGCGATACGTCCAGCCCTGCGGCGTGAAGCGCGACACGTAGCCCTTGCCGGCATCGCCCTTGAAGCCGGCGCCGTCCCACGCACTCACGAACATCTGCCCCGCGGGATCGACATCGAGGTCGGTGACCTGCGAGACCTCCGCGAATTCCTCGGCGGCCTGCGTGAAGGTCGGGCCATCGACCTTGAGCCGGTGCAGGTAGATCGCCTTGCGGCCCCAGTCAGCCATGAGCGGCTGGTTGTTGTATTTTTCCGGCCAGGTGGGCTCGGAGAGAAAAAGCGCGCCGACGCCGGAGCCGCCGCCCAGATCCTCAAGCGCGGGGAGAATTTCCGTCGCGAAATTTTTGAAGAGGCGCGGATAGCCGTAGTCGGCCGACTGGATCAGGTGGAGGAAACGGATGTTCCAGCCGCCGCCGTCGTTCGTGTTGCCGCGCGAGAAGACGTTCATGAACGGATCGATCGCGACGTCGTAATCGTTGCGCGTGCCCGTGGCGAAAAGCTCAAGTTCGGTGCCGTCGGGGCGCACGCGGGCGACGCCGCCGCCGAGGAGCGTGAGCTTGGTGCCGTCGGTGCCGGTGGCGTCGACGAAACCGAAATCGCCGACGGCGATGTAAATCCAGCCGTCGATGCCCATGCGGATGCCGTTGGTGGAGTGGTCGGTGCCGCGGTCGTTGATGGCCTTCGCGACGCAGATGTTGCGCACGAGAATTTTTTCCGGGCCATCGGCGATGCCGTCGCCATCGGCGTCTTCAAGCACCGCGAGGTCCATGCCGGTGGCCTTGCCGTCCGGCCCGTGGGCGGTGTGGAGGACGTAGAGTTTCGTGCCGACAGCGATGAGCCCGCGGGGATTGTCGATCACGGCGAAGATCGTGTGCTCATCCGCCATGCCGTCGTGGTCGCGGTCGATGAGTTTCACGATGCGACCCTTGCCCGGGCCCTTGCCGAGCGAACCGTTGAGATCGACGCCGGCGTAAACTTCACCCGCCGCCGAAACGCAGAGGCATGCGACACACGGGGTGATGTCCGGCCCGGAGAAGCGCGTGAGCACGAGGTCCGCGGGCACGACGTCGGCGGCGAATACGCATGAAACGCTCAGCGCGAAGGTGAGCGACAGGGAGAAAAGTGAAACGGAGAGACGGCGGCGGGGCATGGGTGAAGGCTGATTGGCGGGAGAGCAGATAGGGAGCGTGGTAGCGGGGAGAAAGACGAGCCGGGATGAAATCGGATGTGAGCGGTGGAAAGATCTCTCTCTCGCGTCAGCTCATGATGCTGCGGTCGAGGTAAAGTGGCGCAGCGAACGAGGCGGCTCAGAGAGCGTCAACCTTCGTTTGGGTGCGGGAAGAGGTGCGGATGCTCCCTCGACATTCATGGTCCTGCGAGTTTCTTGTTCTGAATGGAAACCGAAAGGTTCGACTGAACTTGAGATCGATTCGAACGATGACGAACCCACTCTGGAAAGGAACACCATGAAGCGCGTGCTGACATTTATCATCTTAGTTTTTGGGGTCACGGCCTTCGCGGCTCAGGTGACGTTCGTCGGCGTGATGTCGCATTCCAAGCAGACGTTCTTCGCCGTCCGCTCGGATGAGACCTCTCCAGTGAAATGGGTTTCGATCGGAGACAAGTTTGGGGAATTTCTGGTCGTCTCATACGACGCGAAGAATGAAGCACTCACCTTTCGAAATGGCATCGAACGTATCGTCCTTACTCTTCCGGGCGCTCAGGTTCGGCTGGCACCTGACGAGGTCGTGGCTGGATTGCAGAAAATCCTGAACCTTCAAGGAGCTGAAACTCTCTGCGATCTCCTGCACCCGAAGCTCAAGCCATTGTTCAAGCCCGCAGATTGCGATAGCTCAGTTTACCGTAGCGTGCTGATGCCCGGGACCAAGTCGGAGATTCTGGAGCTCACGAACGTAGAGTCCGAAGCTTTGAAAGACGGGTTGGACGCGGTTGAGAAAGTCGTCGGCGTGCGTCCAAAACATGGCGTATGGACCACGCATAATGATGGCGGTCGCAGCATGTCGTTCGTCATCAGTGTTGGCGCCAGCTGGTATCTCGCTCCGAGCGTGCCGCGCGATCAGTGACGCGACACATTTTCTCCACATTGCCCCCGCGGCCGCATCGCTCTCCGTCAACCCCTCCAAAAAACCATGCCCCTCGATCGTCGTGCTTTTCTTTCCTCTGCGGCGGCGGCCGGTGCGAGTCTCGCGCTGGGTGCTGGTCCGGCGAACGCGTTGGCGGCCACGCCGTCGGCCGCAGTCTCAGTCGCGGCGCGGCGCACGCGGCTCGCGATCGCGACCTACTCCTATTGGCATTTCCGCGCGCCGAAGATTTCGGTGGAGACGGTGATGGACAAGGCGGCGGCGCTGGGGGTCGAGGGCGTGGATATTTTGCACCGGCAGATGGAGATGGCGGAGAAGGCGCCGCTCGATGCGGCGGGGCGCGCCTATCTGCACGGGTTGAAGCGGCGCGCGTTTACACAGGGGCTGAGCATCTGCTGCGTGTCGACGCACCAGAGTTTCGTGCAGCCTCAGGAGTCGGAACTCGCGGCCAACATCGAGCACACGAAAAAATGCATCGAGATCGCCTACGCGCTCGGTTGCCCGAGCATCCGGATCAACACCGGGCGCTGGGGGACGACGAAGAGTTTCGATGAGCTGATGAAGAATCGTGGGATCGAGCCGGTGCTGCCGGGGCACACGGAGGAGGAGGGATTCAAGTGGTGCATCGACGGCATCACGCGCTGTCTGCCGAAGGCCGAGGAGTGCGGCGTGGTGCTCGCGTTGGAAAATCACTGGGGCCTCGCCCGCACGCCCGAGGGTCTGTTGCGCATTCTCAACAGTGTGCGCTCGCCGTGGCTCGGTGGGCTGATGGACACGGGAAATTTCCTCGAGGATCCCTATGTGAAACTCGAGGCGATGGCGGCGCACACCGTTTACGTGCAGGCCAAGACCTACCACGGCGGCGGCGAATGGTATTCGCTCGATCTCGATTACGACCGCGTGGCGCGGATGCTCGCGGCCGTGAACTACCGGGGCTGGGTCGCGCTGGAGATGGAGGGCAAGGAAGACCCGGACATCGCCGTGCCGAAGAGCATCGCAATGCTGCGGAAGGCGTTTAGGTCGTAAAGGCTCCAGAGGTGGAACCGCTAATCTACGCTCATGCTCGGAGGTCGTGGGCGGAGGTGAGGTGTGCGTGCCTCGCCTAATCGGCGAGGCGCTGGGCTGCACTTGGTCGGCAGGAATTTATTGGCAAGATTAGCGAAGATTAGCGGTTAAGAACTGTCTGGGTCGATTGCCGTGCTGGCGGCGCGGCGTGCTACGGCTTCGTCTCGACCTTGAGATCCGTCACGGGCTTGCCGGCCTGATCGAGGAAGCGGAGGCTGCCCTGCCAATTGTTTTCCTCGTTGGCGACTTTGAGCACGACGACGTTGACGCCCTTCTTGAGCGTGACGCCCTCGGCGGAATTTTCGGCGTCCTTCTCAAGCGTGCGTGCGTCGGTGAACTTCACGAGCTCCTTGCCGTTGAGAAAGGCCTTGCCCTGATCGTTGCTGTTCATGCGCAGCGTGAGGCCGGTTTTCTCGGCGGCGACGACGATGTAGGCGACGGCCCAGCCGACGACCTGCTCGCTCTGCGCGGGGTAGAGTTCCTTGAAGTCGATGTAGAATTGCTTCGCCGCGACTTTTTCCCACGCGAGTTCCTTGCTCCCGATGGACTGCGTTGCGCCTTCCTTGGCGGCGGGCATCGCCTCGGTGGCGAATTGCTTCTTGTCGATGGCATCGCCACCGCCGCCCTCGCCGATCGGAAGCGGCGCGAGGACGAGCCAGTCGCGGATAAAGCCCTCGGCATCGGGCTTGCCGTTTTGCGCCGCGGCGGGAAGGGCGGTGCCGGCGAGGAGAGCGAGAGAGAGGAGGAGGGAATTTTTCATGGGGGGATTTATTTTGAGGAAGGGGATGGAAACGCGGGCGGAACATGAGCGCGGCCCGAAATGCGGGCACGTGCCGGAGAGAACGGGTTCAGACTTTCCAGCCGTCGCGGTAGCGATCGCGGGTGAGCCAGCGCGACTCGCCGCCGCTCGCGAATTTCTTTTTCTCGGGATTCCACTTGGCGTTCGCGCCGTAGTGGTAGGCGAAGTTCATCACGTGGCAGGCGATGACGGAGCTGACGCCGACCTCGACATCGCAAATCGGGCGCTTGCGCGACACGACGCAGTCGAGGAAGTCCTGAAAGTGGGTCTTGCTGTTGTAGAGCTTGATCTTCGCATCGGCGAGGAACTCGCGCTCGGTGAGCGCGACCTCGCGCTCCATCGACGTGCCCTTGTCGATTTCCTTGTCCCAGAATTTGTGCACGGTCTTCTCGCCGATGACCAATTCGAACTTGCCGCGGTTCACGTGGCAGGTGCCCTCGGTGCCGTAGAAGGAGACGCCCTTGCCCTTCACGTGCGTGAGCACGGTGCCGTCGGCATAGACGAGCTGCGCGCCGCGTTTCGCTGTTTCCCAATCCTTCGGCGCGCGCACCTCGACGGGGCCGTTGCCATCCATATTCAGCGCCCACTGCGAAATATCGATGTGGTGCGCGCCCCAGTCGGTGATCATCCCGCCGCCGAATTCCCACGTCTGCCGCCAGTCGGGGAAATTGTCGTGGATGCCGCGCGGGCAGAGAAAGGGATTGTAGTTCACGAGCGGGCCCGGGCCACACCAGCGGTTCCAGTCGAGGCCGGGCTCCATCTCCTCGGCGGGTTTCGTGTAGGGTTTCGCCGGATCGCCGAACGAAACATTTACGGTGCTGACACGGCCGAGCACGCCGTTGCGCACGAGTTCGCACGCGATCCGAAACTCCTTTGACGAGCGCTGCTGCGAGCCGACTTGGAAAACGCGGTTGGCCTTGCGGACCTCCTTCAACAACTCGACGGCCTCGTGCACATTGTAGGTCACGGGCTTTTCGCAGTAGACATCTTTCCCGGCGCGCACCGCCGCGATCGCGATGTAGGCGTGCCAGTGATCGGGTGTAGCGATGACGATGATGTCGATATCCTTGCGCGCGATGACCTCGCGGAAATCGCTGGTGGCGTCGCAGGCCTTGTAGGTCTCGCCCTCCTTCTTCGCGTAGGCGTCATCGACGCGTTTCTTCGCCGCTTCGCGGCGCGTGGTGTCGACATCGCACACGGCGAGCACCTGCACATCGTCGCGGCCGATGAAATTGCCGAGGTGGCCCTTCATTTGTTTGCCCATGCCAATGCAGCCGATGGTGAGGCGCTTGCTCGGGGCGGTGGCCTGCGACCAGACGCGACTCGGAAGAATCAGCGGCGCGGCGACAAGCAGCGCGGAGCTTTGGAGAAAACGGCGGCGGGTGGAGAGGGGGAGGGGCATGATGGGGAAAAGCTAGAGCGGACGGGCGCGTGGAGAGAAGCGTTCTTTGCGGAGGGAATGGGAAATTTTTGCCGGTTGTTTAATCCCGTTTTGGCAGGTTTTAGGCGGGGTGCCCGCACCCCGCGGGTTGCGGCGTCGGCAGCCGGA
>JANOAF010000602.1:0-2766 GCA_031411015.1 Opitutaceae bacterium
CCTTTTATGGCAAGTGCCGGAATTAAAACTGATCACTATGAAGTGGAAGGAATAAAATTCTATTTGCATTTTCTTTGAAATGACTAACTGGTCAGGGGTTTTCTTTTATTTGGTGGTTCTATTTTATTTTCGGTTCGCTCCTCGTCGCAGCTGGAATCGGAAACTTGGTTTCCGGATTACTGATCCGGCGGAAAAAGAACCGGGTATTTTCGATGATCGTCGCCGCCTTGAATTGCGTGCAGGTCCCGATGGGAACTGCACTCGGCGTGTGTACTTTTGTCGTCCTCACCCGCGACTCGGTTCGTGAGCTTTATGAAGCGCAAGACGGACCAAGCCCGCGCTAACGGGAAAGCGGGCTCTAGCCGGTCCTGTCGTCAACGTCGTCCCTATGGCAGCGCAAACGCCTCGTAGGTGTCACCTGACTTGGTGCCGACTTTGCCGCCGCCGCAGGCGATGACGACGAACTGGCGGCCGTTGACGCTGTAGGTGGCGGGGGTGGCGTAGCCGGCGGCGGGGAGTGAGGTCTCCCACAGTTTCTCACCGGTCTTCGCGTCGAAGGCGCGCATCTTTTCGTCCTTGGTCGCGGCGATGAAGAGCACGCCGCCGGCGGTCACGACGGGGCCACCGTAATTTTCCGTCCCGGTCGGCGGAATGCCACGTGCTGTCAGCGCAGGAAATTCGCCGAGCGGTTTCTTCCAAAGGTATTCGCCGGTATTGAGGTCGACGGCGCTGAGCGTGCCCCACGGCGGGCGCAGTGCGGGATAACCCTCGGGATCAAAGAAGCGGTTGTAGCCCGTCGTCGCGTAGGGGCTGCGCGCCACGGTCGCCGCGGCCTTGCCCGTCGCGGGCTCGGCTGCGGCCGGAGTGAGGCCAAGGATGAAATCGGCCAGCGCGCGTTTCTGCTCGTCGGACAAGAATCCGAACGACGGCATGACACCTTTGCCCGTCGCGAACAACGCGAGCACGTCGGCGGGTTTCATTTTCTGCGCGACGGGGCCGAGCGGCGGGATGTTCTGCCCGGCGTTGCCTTCGCGGTTCACCCCGTGGCACGACATGCAGAACTGCTGGTAGAGCGCGGCCCCGGAGCCTGCGGGTGCGGCGGTCTTCGCCGGCACCATCGTGAGAATCCACGCCATCTCGTTCGCGTTCACATAGAGCACACCGCGCGGATCGACGGCGGGGCCGCCCCACTCCGCGCCACCGTCGAAGCCGGGCAGCACAATCGTGCCGCGCTCGCTCGGCGGATCGAAGGCCACGTGCGGGCTCGCCGCGCGAAGGCGCTTCAAGACCGCGTCGCGCGACTCGGGCGAGAGGTTCGTCACTTCCTCCTCGGTGAAGACCTGTCGTGCAAAAGGCTCGGGCTTCAGTGGCCGCGGCTGCGTCGGCGCCGTTTTCTCGCCGGCGAGAATCGACTTCGGCACGGGTTCCTCGCGCCACGGGAAAAGCGACTCGCCTGTTTCGCGATCGAACACCCACACGTGGCCCGACTTCGTGACCTGCGCGACGGCGGCGATTTTTTTCCCGCCGCGCGTCACTTCGCACAGCACCGGCGGCGCGGGCAAATCGCGATCCCAAACATCGTGGTGCACAAATTGAAAATGCCATTTTCGTTTCCCCGTCGCGGCATCGAGCGCGATCAGGCAGTTGGCGTAGAGATTGTCGCCGTGACGATCGCCGCCCCAGAAGTCGAAGGCCGCCGAGCCCGTCGGCACGAAGGCAATCCCGCGCGCGTGATCAACCACGAGGCCGGCCCAGCAATTGGCCGCGCCACCCTTTTCCCACGCATCGGGGGGCCAGGTTTCGTGGCCGGGCTCGCCGGGAAACGGAATCGTGTGGAAAATCCAGCGCCGCGCGCCCGTGCGCACGTCAAACGCGCGGATGTGCCCGGGCGCCGCCGGCAAGTTCTCCGCCAAGCGCATCGGCATGATGATGAGATCGCGGAAGATGGCGCCGGGCGTGTTCGCCATGAGCGACATCCCGGTCACATCGCGGTCGAGCCCGTCGAGGAGATTGATGCGACCCTCCGCGCCAAAACTCGAAATCGGTTTCCCCGTAGCCGGGTCGATGGCGTGCAAGTAACGACCGGCGGAAAACATCAGGCGTCGCTCGGTTCCCTCCTGCCACCACGCGAGCCCGCGATTGACGCCGCCGCTCCCGGCCGAACCCGCGACCGCAGCGGGATCGAAGCGCCACAGCTCGCGGCCCGTCGCCGCATCGAGCGCGAAGAGCACGAGCTTCGGCGACGTGCCGTAGAGCACGCCCTCGATCACGAGAGGGTTGCATTGGATCTGCGTGCGGTTGTTCGCGGTGTCGGCCCCGCCGCTGTTGTAAGTCCAAGCCGGCTGGAGTCGCGCCACATTCGCCGGGGTCAACTGTGTGAGGGTCGAGTAGTGGGTCGCGCCCGCATCACCGAGATAGGCCGCCCAATTCTGATCGGCCGCTGGCAACGAGACCACGGCAAAGGTGAACACAAAGAACGAAGAGGCCGAAAAAAACGAGCGCATGGGGATGCGCGCAGTAGGGCGGACTTCAGTCGGCCGCGCGAGTCGGGAAAAATGGAGCTCCCCGGATCAAGCTCGGGGCATTTGAGCAATCCCAGGATGCGACTCTCGAACCCTGCCCGTAGCCGCGAGCGTGGGCGAGTGGACGGACCACCACTCGCTCACGCTCGCGGCTACTTCCCCCCCAAGTCGAAGCAAGCTTCGGAGTATCGGAGCACCGCGAATGAGACGACCCGTTGTAGGGCGGGGTCGCCGAACCCCGCCG
>JANOAF010000603.1:0-8279 GCA_031411015.1 Opitutaceae bacterium
AGGCCGGTGCGGCGGGAGGTGGCGTTGAAGAAGCGGCCGACCTGCACATCGACGTGATTGTTGACGTTGGAGGAGTAGCTGGCGGCGGACTCGAATTTCCAGACGGGGCCGCGGTGATAACAGAAGAGCGTGGGCATGGCGGTTTTGTTGACGCGCTCGCGGCCCTCGGTGGCGAGATTGAGTTCGGCCGTGCCGATGCGACTGCGCGTGGAGGTAAGCGAGAACCCGGCGGGATCGACCTGGTTGATCTGAAACACCAGGGCCTTGTTGTAGTAACCGATGGTGGTGCGGGCGGCGTGGAAACCAAGCGCGATGCGGTCGCGCTCGGACAGGCGAAAATCCAGCGTCACGCCGAGCGAGAGGCGCGTCGTGAATTTGCCGCCGTCCTCATACGAGTAGCGCGACAGGTAGGGCTGGTCTGGAGTCGTGTAAGGGAACGCGACGCCGTTCGTGATCGCGCTGGCCCCGCGCCAGAGCGCCACGGGCGTATCTTGCGGAGAAAATTGCGAGGCCGAGCCGGCGGAGACGGTGTAACCGAAGGACTTGTTCACCGGCGCGGAGTAGCTGAAATCGGCGCCGGGGCGGATCTTGTTCGTGGGGTGGCCGCGCGGGCCGGGCGTGGCATCAAGGCTCTTGTTGTTGTCCCGCAGGAGCGCGGAGACGGAGTAGTTGAAGACCGGCTTGGTGCGCTCGAAGGCGCTGCGCGGGACGAGATTCACGGTGCCGGCGAGCGCCGAGCCGGGCGACTCAGGCGTGGGGGAATATTCGATTTCGACGCGGGAGAGATTGTTGGTGGAAAAGAAATCCATGTTGAACGAACGGCCGCGACCGCCGTCGCCGCTTGAGCTCGCCATGCTGAGGCCGCCGAGGGTGACGGGGACGTTGTCGGGCGGCACGCCGTTGATGGAGATCGAGCGGGCGTTGCCGCCGACGTAATCGACGGAGACACCGGGGAGAAACTTGAGAAACTCGCCGACGTTGCCCTCGGCGACGGCGCCGAACTCGTCGGTGGAGACCACATTTTTCACATTGGCGGCGAAACGCTGCTCGTTGATCGCGAGCGCGGCGGCGTCCATCTCGCGCGAGGTCGCGACGACGAAGGTGTCGAGCTTGACGGTCTCGGCGGTGGAGCGGTCGGATGAAAGAGTGGGGAGCGCGTCGAGGGCGATGTCGCGCGTCGCGAGCTGGCTGGCGGCGACGTTGACGGGCGCGGTGAAGGGTTTCAGGCCGGTGAAAAAGGCTTTGAGCGTGGCGCTGCCGGTGGGCACGCCGGCGAGTCGGTAGGCGCCGAGTTCATCGGTGAAGGTTTCCAGCGTCGTGCCCTCGACGGTGACGCGGACGTTGACGAGGTAGCGGCCGGTGGCGGCGTGGATCACGCGGCCCTCGATGGCGCCGGTGGCGACCTGCGCGTGGAGCGGCGCAGCGAAGAGGAGGACGAACGCGAGCAACGATAGCGCCGTGGCTGCGAGACGACGAAGCAGGGATGATGGATGCATGGGGGTGGGGATAGGTCCGGGGAAGCGACGCGCGGAAAATTGCGCCACGCGCCGCGGCGAACAAGGCCCGGCCTCACACATTCGTGCGACGATTATCAACATTCGCTTGCGAGTGAAGGCCAGTTGTAGCACGTGGCACGGAGCGGCTGGACCCATGCATCCGATTCCCCCTCTCTGGCAGGAAACCACCATCGACGGCCCGCGCACGCGGCGCTGGTCGCTCGACGTGAAACAATGCCCCGAACTCGCCGCCCACCACATTGCCTGGCTCGGCATCGACACGGTCTATGCGCCTTATCGCCGCGTGCGGCTCGCGCCGAGCGGAAGTTTTTTCCTCGCCTGCCTGGAGGGCGAAGGTCGCGTATTGCTCGAAGGCCGCTGGGAACTCGTGACGGCGGGATCGATCTGTCTTGCGCCGCCGCGGGTCCTGAACGCCTTTCACGCCCTCCGCGGCCAGCGCTGGACTTTTGGCTGGGTGCGCTACGAGGAAGCGGCTTGGACGCGCCCGCTTGTCGGGGCGAATTCGCCTCTGCGGCTCAAACAAGGGAGCGAGGAAATCGGCCGCGCGCTCGCGGGCCTGCGCGCCGAGTGGCAGGGGGAACGCGACCCCGCGATGGTCAGGCATTGGCTGAGCCTGGTGCACGGTTTCGCGCACCGACTTGCGCGCCCTTGGCGCACCGGTGAGCGCGTCGGCGAACTCTGGGAAACCGTTGCGCGTGACCTCGCGCACGACTGGAAACTCAGCACGCTCGCCGCGCATTGCTCGCTCAGCGCCGAGCATCTGCGCCGCCTGTGCCGACAGGAACTCGGTCGCACGCCGATGGAGCATGTGACCTACATGCGCATCCAGCGCGCGCAGGAACTGCTCGAAAGCACGGGAGAGAAACTCGAGGCCATCGCGCCGCGGGTGGGCTACCACAGCGCGATGGTGTTCTCGCGCGCCTTCGCCCGCTGCGTAGGGATGACACCGTCGCAGTATCGCGAGCGGCGGGAGAAGGCGTAACGCGCCGCAGCCTGTCGCTACCGCTGGACCAGCGAGGGAGGCTGCGCAGCCGCGAGCGCCATCGCCGCCCAGGCCGTGCCGGCGGCGGAGATGAATTGATCTTTTCCGTAGGGGAATCCGCTCTCGAAATACGGCTGCAGCCAGATCGCCCGTGTCTTCACCTGCCACGTGCCATCATTGGCCTGGGTGCGGAGCAGATAGTTGACGCCATTCTGATAAACCGGGTTGGCGGCGGACATGCGGCCGGCCGTGCTCAGCGCGTAGAGCGCCTGCCCGGTGGCGTAGGCATCGGACTCAAGGTCCAGCAATTGATTCCAGCCGCCATCGGCGCGCTGCATCGCTGCCAGCGCACGAACCGCCTCGGCGGCCGGCTTTGCGCCGCCCCAGGTGAGGCCCAGCAGGTGGAATGTGCGATCCTGAGTGGACGCGGGCTTCGCGCGCTGGAGCCAGGCGACGGCTCGGGCTGTCGCCTGCTCCGCCGTCGCTTCGTGGCCGGCCGGCGCATAGTGCTTGAGGGAATAGATCGCCAAGGCCGCCGCGGTGAAGTCTCCGACCCCCATCGGGGGCCGGCGGCTTTCGCTGGTGGACCAGTGTCCATCCGGCAATTGCACGGCGAGGATTAGGCGCACGATGGCGTCGGTGTAATCGTTTTTCGGCACCCCGTTCATGCCAAAGTCGAAGATTTCCCAACCCTTGCTGGCGACGCTCACGAACTCCAAATCCATGACACGTTCTGCTGAGGGCATGGCCGAGGCGGGCAATTGCGGGAACTCGCGCGGCGCGTTGAGTCCACGACTGCGGGCGAACGCGGCGGCGGCCGACGGCAGATCTTGGGAGTGGCACGAGTTGCACCCGCCGATCCGAATGAAATTGTAACTCTGCTTGGCCGTCATCGCCAGTGCGCGCTCCACCGCTTCAGGAATCGTCGGCGGGCGCTCACCCCGGATGTTTTGCACGGCGGCGGGCGCGGATTTTTCCGGGGGCGCGGCCCCGAGCAGTCGCGCGACTGCGCTGCGGCCGTGTTTGGCCGCGAGGTCGCGGGCCGTCTCATCGTAGTCCCCCGTGAAGCTGGGGTCGGCTCCCTTCGCGAGCAGCAGATTCACCACGCCGGCCGGCATCGTGTCGGAACTGGCCGCCAGCATCAGCGGCGAGAAGCCGCGGATATTGCGCACATTTACGTCGGCACCTTGTTCGAGCAACAGGCGGACGACCTCCTCGTTGCCGGCGGTCCCGGCGAAACCGAGGGCCGTTTCCGTGCGCTTGGTTTGAATCCGTGCGTCGGCGCCGCGCTCCAGCAAGATCCGGACGCCGGCCGGACTTCCACTCGACGCCGCCATCATCAGCGCCGTCATACCCGAGCTATCCTTGGCATCGATGGCCGCTTTGGCGTCGAGCAGAAGTCGCACGGCCGCCACATTACCATCGCCGGCTGCCACCATCAGTGGCGAGCGGCCGCCCCCGGTGCGCAGATTCGGATTCGCGCCCTTTTCGAGGAGGAGGCTCATCGTGGCCAGTCCGTTGCCCAGAATGGCCGCGTGATACAGCGGTGTCTGTCCGCCGGCGACCTTCGCATTGACGTTGGCGCCGCGCGCCAGCAGCAGGCGAACCTTGGCCTCATCCGGGACAGCCCAGTGCAGGGGCGTCGAGCCGCGGTTGTTCTTCGCATTTACGTCCGCGCCGGAATCAATCAGCCACTGTAGCGTATCAACTGTGCCAAAGCCGGCGGCGTGGTGCACCAAGGTTGATT
Organism: Opitutaceae bacterium; assembly: GCA_031411015.1. Classification (GTDB taxonomy): domain Bacteria; phylum Verrucomicrobiota; class Verrucomicrobiia; order Opitutales; family Opitutaceae; genus ER46. The sequence continues at coordinate 4,247 of JANOAF010000603.1, forward strand.
TGGCGTTGTCCGTCGCCTTCAGCAGTTCCGGATTCGCCTTCAACAGCATTTTGACGTTGGAGTGCGACTTCGAACGCACCGCCGCGATTACCTCGGCCAGCTTCGGATCGATTGGCTGTGGCGGCAGTTCAGCCGCGACATCGTTCCGAAAATCAGCCCCCTGATCAATCCACGCGCGCAACAGGCCGATCTCCGTCGCCGTCAAGGGCTCGCCCTCGGGCGGCATCTGATCGCCGCCGTCACCATCCACCAGCTTGCGAACCATTTTGCTTTCCGCACTCTTGCCGGGCACGATGACCGGGCCGTAGTCCCCGCCGCGCAGTGCGTTCTGCCTGAGGTCGAGCCGCAGACCCGACTGCTGTTTGCCATTTCCATGGCATTCGTAGCAGTGCTTCTCGAGCAACGGCTTGACGTCTTTCATGTAGTCGACCTGCACCGCCAAGGGCGGCGGAAGTTTCAGTTCCGCCGCCAACGAGAGTGACGATGCGAGCAGGAACCCGAGGGCCGAGCGGATCCTTTTTACTCGCGCGATTCGTGCAAGCTGGGATCGGGCTAAGAATGCATTCATGGGACAAACGGCCTCGTGCCGCATTATTTGTTTTAGTTCAAAGCCGGTGCGAGCCGCACGGCTGCGCCCCAGGGGATGGACGCGGAGACGGCGTGACCGGAAGTACCGCCGATCGCAAACGAATAGTCGGCCTTGTCGCCGGAAGATCCGGCGCGACCCAGCAGCCGGTCGGAATTGCGCATCGCGTGGGCGTCACCGGCGGCCTGGGCAGTAGGGTGGCGGCTGTTACAACACGTGCCGCCGGGAGCGTTGCGCGGAAAGACGTTAATGACGTTGCAATCCGATCTCCGTCTTGAGCGGCGTGCTCAGAACCGCCCCTTGATCCCGAAGGTCCACAGCGCGGCGAAATCGATGCGTTGGCGGAATTGGGCGAAGGCAGGTGTGCTCGGGCCGGCGACCTCGAAATCCTCGGTGGCATCGCCGATGTTGCGGACATTCGCGAAGAGCGCGAAGCGGCGCGAGAGGTTGAACTCGCCGAGCACGTCGATGTAGAGGCGCTTGCTGCCCCAGTTGTAGGTGTTGGGCTCGATGCCGGTGCCGGTCACAATGCCGCGACGCTGGCGACCGCGATAGTTCCAATGGACCCGCACGTTGTAACTTTCGCGGGTGACGCTCGCGCCCCAGTTGAAAGAGCGCGGAATGAAGCCCGCGAAATTATCCGCGCCCTCGCCGGTCGCGCGGAGCGCGGTGGCGTTGGCAAACACCTGCACGCCCCGCGCCCACGAGGGGAGAAACGTGAGCGCCTGCCGATAGTCGAATTCGAGGCCGGTCATCGTGAGGACACCCGGCACATTGTATTGCGTGGAGAATTCGAAACCGCCGTAGGTCGCCGGATCGAGGTCGTAGGTGGCGAGCAGCTCGGGGGTGCCGGCACCGGCGCGCGTGGCCCAGAAATTCGTGAAGTCGCGACGGAAAGCCCCCACCGAAACCTGGCCGACCTTCTCGAAATAATACTCGAGCCGCAGCTTGGTGGACTTCGCCGTCCACGCTTTCACGCCGGCGTTGTTCACCGCGATGCGATTGGTGGGACTCGCGGCCAGCGTCGTGTCGGGCAGCGTGACGCCGCCGGCATATTGGTTGAAGTCGGGCCGGCCGACGGACCAGTAGTAGGCGCCGCGCGCGATCAGATTGTCCGCCAGCGTGTAGCTGGCGTTGAGACTCGGGAAGAGGCGGAGGTATTCCTTGTCCGCCTTCAAGCCGCGGTCGAGAAACGTGAGGCGCGAAATCGCGAGCGCGTCGGTCGCAATGCTTAACGGCCGGCCGTTCGCGCCGAGCACGGGGCGACCGGCGGGGTCGCGTTGGAAATTCAACGTCGGATCATTGCGCGGGCCCGCGGCCGAAACATTCGTCTGCTCCGCGCGCACGCCGGTGACGATCTTCAGGCGGCGGTCGAGAAAGGCCACGTCGCCGCGCACAAAGGCGGAGGAGATCGTTTCCTCGGCAAACTTCGAATTGTTGACGATGGAGCGATACTGGGCGTTGGCATCGACGGCGAAGTGCGCGGGGGTGGCGCGGGAGTGATCCCAGAGCTGCGTGTTGCTTGCCCAATCCACGCGCCCGAGCCCGAACGGCGCGCTGCGCTGCGAAAATTCCGCGTCGAGGAACTGCGCCGCGCTCTCGGTGCCGGTGTGGGTGAACGTCGTGCTCATCCCGCGGGTGTCGCGCTCGGCCACCCGCACGTCGAGACCGGCCTTGAGCGTGAAGGGCACGCCCCAAACGAAATCGCGGCCCGCGTTGAGAAACGCGGTCTTGCGGCGATCGCTGGAATTGCGCGGATTCGAGTTCGTGTTGGTGATCGACTTGTTATCCAGCCGTAGCGGATCGAGCGCGGCGCCGGTGGTGCCGTCCTTCACTGTGAACGAGCCGGGCCGCAGGTAGAAGATGTCGTCAAACGCGATGGTCACATTGTTGCGCACGGCGGTCATGTTGTTGAAGAAGCCGAGATCGATGTCGCGGTCCTTGTTCGTCGCGCGCGAGAAACCGAGGCCGCCCTCCGCCCGCCAGACGGGGCCGCTGTGGCGCCACGTGAAGGTGGGCATGTAAGTGCGGTTCGTGCGGTTGATCGAGTTGTTGGAAACCGTCAGCGAACCCGCGCCCGCCGCGCCGTGCGTGAAGCTCGGCGAGAAATCCGTCGGCGCGACCCGAGTGATCGAGTAGGTGAACATGCGCGCGAAAAAATCGACGTTGTTGTAGGTCGCTTGGATCGCGACGGTCAGGCGGTCGCGATCCGAGAGGCGGTAGTCGAGGCTCGCGCCGGCGGACGTGCGGCCGGTTTCCTTCAGGTCGTCGCGGAAGGCGAAGTCGGTGAGGTAGGGTTTGTCGGGCGTCGTCGTAGGAAACGCGGCGCCGTTGGTCGCCGCGTTGACGCCACGCCAGTTCATCTGCGCGAAGTCCTGCGGCGAAAATTGCGTCGAGCTGTTCGCTGAGAGCGTGAATCCGAGGCGCTTGTTCACCGGAACGGAGTAGGAGAAATCGAAACCGGGATGCACCTTGCGCCGCGCCTCGTGCGTGGGGCCGGGCGTCTTGTTCAAGTGGCGATCGTTGTCGCGCATCATCACGAAGAGGCTGCCTTGCAGCTCGGCGCGGGCGCGCTCGAATGCGGAGCGCGGCACCATGTTCACCGAGCCCGCGAGGGCGGCGCCGGGCGACTCGGGCGTGGGCGAGTGGAGGACCTCGATGCGCGAAATATTGTTGATCGAGACGAAGTCGAGTGCGACGGCGCGGCCCGTGCCGCCGACGCCCGCGCTCGCGAGATCGAAGCCGCCGACGGTGACGGGGACGTTGGCGCTCGGTGCGCCACCGATCATGATGTTGCGCGCGTTCCCGCCGCCGTAGTCGATCGAGACGCCGGGCATGAACTTCAGCATCTCGGCGGCGTTGCCCTCCGCCACCTGTCCGAATTCCTGCGCGGAGACGACATTCTTCATCTCCGCGGCGAAGCGCTGCTCGTTGATCGCGAGCGCCGCACTATCCATCGACTGCGAGGCGACGACGAACGCGTCGAGTTTCACCACGCCCGGCGCGCCCGATTTTTCCGGCGGGGTCGCGGACGAGGTTAAGTTAATCGGGTGCGACACCACGCTGCCGGCCGTGACTGTGACCGTGGTCGTGCTGGAAGGGAGTCCGGTGCGAAACGTTTGAATCTGCGCCGAGCCCGTCGGCACGCCGGCGAGGCGGTAGTTGCCATCGGCATCGGAAAACGTCTCGAGGGTCGTGCCGACGACCGTGAGGCGCACCCGCTCTAGGTAGGCGCCGCTCACAGGATTAAACACGCGGACCTCGATCGTGCCGGTGGTGGCTTGGGCGCGGAGCGAAGTTGTCAGCATTTGCTCGCGCGTCGTCATCGTTTTGGTCATGTCCTTGGTCGGATGGTTCATGGTTTTTCCTTTGTTCGTGGTTTTTGGCTTCAGCACCAAACCACCTACCATGATCCGTCTTTTTGCTGAACTTTTCGGACACTACCCC
>JANOAF010000604.1:0-17019 GCA_031411015.1 Opitutaceae bacterium
ACCCTACTTCAGAACGACGCGCGGGTTGATGGCGACAGTCCCGCTCAAATCCTCACTGACCTTCACGGGAAACATCGTCTCCAGCGCCGCGGTAAACGCCCGGAGATCCTCAAGCCCGTAGAGCCCACCGACACTCAACCCGGCGATCGCTGGTGCGACCTCGATGCGCCGGCCGTGGTAGCGGGCGAAGCACGCCGCGGCTTCACTGAGCGGCACATCCTCAAAGATCGCCTGACCCGTGCGCCACGCGAGGGCATTTTCAATGGCCGACGCCGGGAGGGCGCGCACCTCGACGCCGCGTGTGCCGGCCGAGAGCCGGTCGCCCGCCTTGAGCGAGTGAGGTTCGCCGGTGTGCTTGCCCGCGGGATCGCTGGGGCGCACCTGCACGGAACCTTCGACGACGAGAACCTCGAGTGAGACGGCGCCCATGGGGTCGTTGCGCACGCTGAAGGTGGTGCCGGTCACGCGCACGGAACCGGCGGGCGTCTCGACGATGAAGGGCTTGGCCGGATTTTTCGCGACCGCGAAGAGCGCTTCACCCCCGGCGAGTCGCACCCGGCGCTCGGTGGCGGTTTGCTCGAAGCGGAGGCTAGTGCGGGCGTTGAGTTCGACGCGCGTGCCGTCGGCGAGCGTATGCGTTTGGCGTTGCGCCACGGCGGTGGCGAAATTCTCCACGGGTTGGCCGGGCCGGAGCGCGATAAAGGCCACCGCGACCGCCGCGGCGGCGGCGAGCGCGACGCCGGCGATGCGCGGAAAGGTCAAGACGCGCCGCTCAGTCGCGCGCACCGCCGGCAGCGCCATCCGGCCGGATGCGACGATCGCCGGCACTTGCTCCTCCAGATCGGCGGAGAGCTGACAGTAGTGCGAAAGCAGCGTGCGGTGCGCGGGATTTTCGGCGAGCCACGCGTCGAGCGCGGCGCGTTGGGCGCGGTCAAGAGTGTCGCCGTCGAGGCGGGCAGCCCAAAGCGATGCCTGTTCTTCGGTGGCGGAATTGGGGTTGGGTTGCAGAGATTTCATTGGATTCCTTTGTGCGCGGCCGGCGCGCGATTGGCGTCGGGTAGCGTCTCGGCCGGCAGCGCGGCGCGGAGCAGGCGCAGGCGCAGGGCGCGGGCGTGTTGTTTTTCCACGGTGCTGACGGCAATGCCGAGCCGTTGAGAGATTTCGTGGTGGGAGAGAAGTTCGACCTTGCGCAATAGCAGCACGGCGCGGCAGCCCTGGGGCAATTCGGCGATGGCGGCTTCGAGCAGCTGCAGTTCTTGGCGGGCCATCACCTGCTGCGCGACGCCCGGTGCGGCTGAGGCGGCGGAGGCAAACGCCGCCCCTTCGGCATCGATCGGGGAAATGCTGCGGCGTTTCAGCCGGTTGATCGCGAGGCGGCGGGCGGTGGTGTAGAGCACGGCCTCGGGCTGGTTGGCCTTGGAGTCGCTACCCTCGGGAAACACGCGCAGGTAGGCGTCATGCGCCACGTCCTGCGCCTCCGTCGGATTGCCGAGCAGGCGCGAGAGATAGCGCCGCAGCGGGGCCACCGTCGCGCGGTAGACCGTGGCCAAATCGCGGCGTGGTGTCGGCTCCTCAGGCATCGGCGGGTGCGGAGCGACGGCCGGAGGGGCGGCCGGAAAACTGAGGGAAGGGGAGGGACTGGAATTCACCGTTACCCACCGTGACAATCGAGCCGCCGAAACCCGCCACTCGATGTTTCATTTTCATGTTCAGAGTTTCGGTCACGCTTGTTTTTCTGCCGTAGGCCAGCGCGCTGGCGCGCGCTCAGGAAAGCGTCCGCCAGCGGGCTGCCCTACGAAAACACCATTCCGTTTTTGACCGGGTGAGGGGATGCGCGACTGGCGGCATGGTTCAGGGTTTCAGGTCGGGCCGGAGTTCGCGGTTCAGGAAATCCATGATGCGGGTCTGCTGACGGAGACGCACCAGCGGGTCGCTGACCATGTGCGTGCCGAGCATGGGGAGCAACTCGTAAGGTTTCCCCGCCATGTAGAGCGCGTCGGCGAGTTGGAGCGTGTGTTGGAAGTAGACGTTGTCGTCAGTGAGCCCGTGGATGAGCAGCAGAGGGCGCGACGCTTGGGCCGCGTAGGTGGTGACGTTGCTCACGCGGTAGGCTTCCGGGTTGTCGTGCGGCAGACCGAGGTAACGCTCGGTGTAGTGGGTGTCGTAGTTTTCCCACGTGATGACCGGCGCACCGACGACCGCGCAGCGAAAAATATCCGGCCGCCGAATCGCCGCCATCGCGGCGAAATACCCGCCGAACGACCAGCCACTCACGCCCACGCGGGTGAGGTCGAGTTCTGGAAATTGAGCAGCGAGGGCCTGCAAGCCCGCGATTTGATCGGAGAGCGCGATGTCGATGAAGTTGCCCTTGATCGCGCGCTCCCAGTCGCGTCCGCGTCCCGGCGTGCCGCGACCGTCGATTCGCACCACGATGTAGCCTTGGTCGGCCATCCACTGATCGGGGAGGAACGCGCGGATAGTGGCCGTGACCATCTTGCTGGTGGGGCCGGCATAGACGGAGAGGATGACGGGATATTTTTTCCCGGCGGTGAAAGTGCGCGGGCGAGTGATGGCGGCGTCCAGGCCCTCAAGCCAATTGCCTAGGCGGGTAAGCTCAGTCTGTGGCAATTTCAGCAAGGGCTCCGCGACCGCCGGTAGAGTGGCGACCACTTGCCCAGTCGCAAGAGAGACGACTTCGCTCCGCAGCGCTCCGTCGAACAGATCGGTCGTCCGAATGAGAAACCGTGATTCGGTGAACAATGTAGCGTTATGCAGGCCTTGCCCAACGCTGAGCTGCCTAGGGTTTCCTTCGCCACTCAACGGATAGGCCCACACATGGGTTTCGCGGGAGTCGCGCCCACCTCGCACGAGTAATGTGCCTGCCTTTTCATCCAGACCGATAAGGCCACGGTAGAACCAAAAGACCGCGCTACTGTGATCCCATCCGCTGGGTTTCTCGAAGAATATCCGCTCATAGCCCGGTGTGAGCGTGCGCACAAATTTCCCCGATGCCTCACGCAATTGAACCTGCCACGCACTCCCGCTTTCGCCTGTCCAAACAAAGTGCGATCCATCCTTGAACCAAAACGGCGGACGCTGGCTGCCGGTGGAGCCGGCGGCGTTGTCGTCGAGGTTGAGCCACGCGGCGTCCTTTTCGCGCAGAAGCTCGCGCGTCGCGCCGGTCGCGGGATCGATGGCGAGGAGGAGTTGCTCGGTCTGCGTGCGGTTCTGCACGAGGATGCAGGGCGGCGCGTTCGGCTGCCACGTCACGTGGGCGAGGTAGGGAAACGCGGCGTGGTCCCACGGGACCGGAATCGTTTTCCCGCCGATTCGCGGCACGAACATCAGGCGCACGACGGCGTTGGGCGTGCCGGCGCGCGGGTAGAAAAATTTCGTCGGTGGCACTTCCGGGTGCAGCGCATCGGCGACGTAGCGGACCTCGACCTGCGATTCGTCGGTCTCCTGCACGAGGAGCGACTGCGAATCGGGTGACCACCAGTAACCGCGATTGCGGCTCATTTCCTCCTGCGCGACAAACTCCGCCGTGCCGTGCGAGAGCGTCTCCGTCGCTCCGCTCGTGATTGCGCGCGCGGTCGCGGTTGCACGCGCATCCTGCCCGTGATTTGCCTGGCTCACGGGCGGGACGCCCGTGCCACCCAGATCGATCACGTGCAACTCGCGGTCGCTGCCGGCCACGGCGACGAAATTTCCATCCGGCGAAAACCGCGGATCGATCCACCCGGAGCCGGGGAGTTCGGATACTTTCAGGTCGGCGCGCGCGACGACGTAGAGTTTGCCCGAGAGGGTGACGAGCAGCCGCGTGCCGTCGCTTGAGAGTTGAAACGCCGTGAAGCCCTTCAAGCTCTGGCGCGCCCGCTCGCGCCGCGCCTTTTCCTCCGCGCTCAGTTTCTCGTCCGCGCTGCCGAGCAACTGCGCCGGCGTGAGCAACTCACGCTCCTGTTGCGAGGCGAGGTCGAGTTCGTAGAGCTTGAGCGTCGGGTCGCGCGGCCCCGAGCGCAAAAAGATCGCGTGCTTCCCATCGGGTGTAATTCGCGGAGCGACCGGCCGGCCGAGCGTGTAGTTCCGCGTCTCGGCAAGGTCGCGGAAGTGTTTCAGATTCGTGGCTTCATCAGCGGCGCGGACGGCCGAGATGGGGAGAAGGAGCGAGAGCGAAACGAGGAGGCGGCGGGCGAAGCGGGGCGGCATGGGGCGATGGAAATCTCCTCTCGGGTGAAGTCGAGGTTCGGAGTTGTAGGCAGGGTGACCTCACCCCGCTGCATCGAGGCGGACCACGCGACGAACAGCGGGGTGAGGGCACCCCGCCTACAGTTCGGAGCGAGCTGTTACTCGCGCACTTTCGAGTCGATCACGATCGTGACGGGGCCGTCGTTCACAAGGGCGACCTCCATCTTCGCGGCGAAGCGTCCGGTGGCGACGGGGCGGCCGAGTGCGGTGCTCGCGAAGCGGTTGAACGCCTCGTAGAGCGGAATTGCCAGTTCGGGTTTGGCCGCGTCGTTGAACGAGGGCCGCGTGCCTTTGCGGGTGCTCGCGAAGAGCGTGAACTGGCTCACGACGAGCATGGAGGGAAGCTGAGAGTCGAGAGCGGAGAGCTGAGCGACGGAAAGATTCATTTTACCGTCGGCATCTTGGAAGATGCGCAGCGCGCAGATTTTTTCGGCGAGCCACTGCGCGTCGGCGGCGGTGTCGCCCGGCGCGATGCCGAGCAGCACGAGCAGGCCGGCACTGATCTCGCCCGTGACCTCGCCGGCGACGGTGACGCGAGCGGAGGACACGCGTTGGATGACGGCGCGCATAAAGTAGGATTTGTTTCACAGGAGACGAACCGAGGACGAGCCGAGGCCGAAACGGGGCGATTGGTCTCGGATTCTCCTCGGGTTGGCTCCTTCCTGTGTGATCAGATTCGAGCGTTCGGCAGCACGAGGCGGGACACGCCATCGCTGAGCTTGGTGACGTTGAAGATGATGAGGAGGCCGATGGGGATGTTCAGCAATTTCATGTAACTCAGAAGCTGAGCTCGGTGAATTGGCAGGATGCGTTCGACCGATTTTCCCTCCACGAGGACGCAACCCTCGATGAGCACGTCGAAGCGGAGCGGCTCTTCACGGACAAAGCCTTTGTAGTGGATGGGCACGACGCGCTGCGTTTCAGTGACGAAACCCTGCAACTCAAGCTCACGTAGCAGACACCATTCGTAGATCGATTCGATGAGGCCGGGCCCCTTGTCTTGGTGAACTTCGATAGCGGCGGCGATGATGCGACCGGTCAATGCATCGGCCGTGACGTAGAGCGGATGCAAAGACAGAGATTTATAGGTGCCGAACCAGTGGAAGTGCCGAGTTAAGCATCGGTTTTCCTCGGTTCGTCCTCGGCTTGTCTCATGTAAAATAATCAGAGCATCGGGCGGTGCGGTTCGGTCTCCGCCTCGTAGTTCACGCCGGGCAGGCCGAAGCCGAAGAGTTTCAGGAACTCGGTGCGGTAGCCGGCGATGTCGGTCTCGGCGGCGAGATTCTCCGTCGTGACGCCGGGCCAGATGCGTTTCACGGCGGACTGAATCTCCGGGCGCATTTCCCAGTCGTCGATGCGCACGCGGCCGGCTTCGTCGAATTTCGGCGTGTGGCCGTTGAACATCTGAGTGGCGAAGAGCCGTTGGATTTGCTCCACGCAACCCTCGTGCGTGCCGGCTGCCTTCATGATCTTGTAGAGGATCGAAATGTAGAGCGGCACGACGGGGATGGCGGAACTCGCCTGCGTGACGAGCGCCTTGTTCACCGAGATGAAGGCGCGGCCGCCGCCGTTGAGCTTGAGCAGCGAGTCGATGTGGCGTGCGGCACGCTCAAGGTCGTTTTTGGCGAGGCCGATGGTGCCGTTCTTGTAGATGGCCCACGTGACCTCGGGTCCGATGTAGGAATAGGCGACGGACTGCGCGCCGGGCGCGAGGAGCTTCGCTTCAGAGAGGGCGTTCATCCACATCTCCCAATCTTCGCCGCCCATCACCGCGGTGGTGTCGGCGATTTCCTGTTCGATCGCATGCTCGATCGTGACGGTGCTGACGATGCCCTTGTCGGTATCGACGGTCTTGTTGGTGTAGGACTGGCCGACGGGCTTGAGCACGGATTTGTGGACGGCGGCCGTCTTCGGATGCGTGCGGCGTGGCGAAGCGAGTGAGTAAATCACAAGATCAACCTGCCCGAGGTCGGCGCGGATGAGGTCGAGCGCCTGCTTCTTGATGTCGTCGGAGAATGCATCGCCGTTAAGATTCTTGGCGTAGAGCCCGGCGGCGCGGGCGGCCTTGGTGAACGCGATGGTGTTATACCAACCCGGAGTCGCGTTGCGGCCTTCCTCGGACGGGCGCTCGAAGAAAATTCCCAGCGTCGCCGCGCCCGAGCCGAACGCCGCGGTGACGCGCGAGGCGAGGCCGTAGCCGGTGGAGGAACCGATCACGAGGACCTTGCGCGGGCCGTTTTTGATCGGGCCGCGGGATTTCACGTAGTCGATCCATTCCTGCACGTGGGCAGCGCAGCCTTCGGGATGGGCGGTGACACAAACGAAGCCGCGAACCTTGGGTTTTATGATCATCGGCGGCCATGATTCCGCGCCGGCCGCATGAGTGGCAAGAGCGGTTTTCGGTGCGAGTGCCACACGGGCGCATCCCAGTTTCCTTTTCGTCGGGGCGCGCCTTGTGCGCGCCGTCCGAAATCCGGACGCGGACGAGCCACGCCCCGACGAGCTCCCCTGCGGGTGCAGGAAATCGAGATGCGCCGGTGTCACACGTCGTAGCGCGGGCCATCTGCCCCTTGTCGCTCGAAATGCGTGGTCACGCTGACCGCGTTACGGGGCAGACATCACTTGCCCAGCAACACAAACGGTCCCTCGGCCTTCGGCACGCCGCCCTTGCGTTCGAGTGTGACGGCAAACGCGTTGACCGCGCCGACCGGCTGCTTGGCCTTGAACTTCATCCGGCGCTCGCCGGTCGTGGGATCGACCGTGAACACGCCGCCATCGACTGGGTTCAGATACTGCGGGTCGACGATCCAGAGTTGGTAGTCCTGATTCGCGAGCAGGGCGGGGAGCTTTTCGACTTTGAGCACGCCCTCTTGTTTACTTGGATCCCAGACGGCGACGGCGAGAGCCTGCGGGGAATTCTTCAGCAATGAGGCGAGGGCGGTGATCTTAAAATCCGCGAGGTCGCCCTGAGATTTCAATTCGGAGGTGAGCAGCGCGACCTGTTGTTGGGCCTCGCCGAGCTTGCGACCGATTTCCTCGGTGGCTCCGGTGAAAATATCGATGCGTTGGGTGAGGGTGGCAATCTCACGCTCGCGCGTGGTGAGCTGAGTGCGGGCCTCGGCAACCAACCGATCGCGTTCGGTGGTTTGCGCGCGGGCTTCGGCGAGGAGCTGGTCCTGTGCCGTGACCTGCGCGAGGGTGGTTTCGAGCTGCTTGCCCGTGCTGGCGATTTGTTTTTGTGCTTCCTGCAACTGGCGACCCGCAATGATGCGCTCCGCCTCCAGTTGTTGCCGCGAAGATGTGAGCGTGAGCTCGGTGAGCTTCTGTTCCTTGCGCAGGAGATCGGATTCGACGCGAGTCGCGAGGTAACGCGAGCCGAGCCACACAGAACAAAGAGCGAGACCGGCGGCGGCCGTCCAAGGAATGAGCTGCCCCATGCGAAACACCGTGGGCGAAGGGCGAATCACGTTGTCGGGCGCGGCGGTGGATTGCTCCAGCGCCTCGATCGAGGCGAGCACGCGGTGCTTCAAACTGGCGGGAGGTTGCACGGTCGGCGCGGTGTGGGCCACTGCCGCTGCGGTTTCACGCAGCGTAGCGACCAGCGCCCGTAGTGCGGGATCGCGCGCGAGGGCCTGTTCGAACTGCGCGAGCTCGGCCCCTTCGAGCAAGTCGAAGACGTAGAGTGAGGCGAGTTCTTCGTGATGCTCGTCGATCATGGCCGGAGCGAGAGTGACTCGCGGAGTTTGAGGAGGCCGCGGCGGATGCGGGCCTTCACGGTGCCGAGCGGTTCGGAGAGTTTGCGGGCGATTTCCTCCTGCGTGAGACCGCCGAAGAAAGCCAGCTCCAGCGCGCGCTTTTGCTCGACAGGCAAGGTCGCGACTGCGGCGCGCACCGCGCGGGCGTCATCCCCGAGTGCGGCGGATTCGCTCCCGGCGGATTCCGTCGCCGCGTCCGCATAGCCCAGATCGGCGGGGAGGGATTCGGCGAGAATCTCGGCGCGGCGGCGGCGCATGCGCACCCGATCGATGGCGCGATTGCGCACGAGGGTGACGACCCATGAAAACGCACTGCCGCGACTGACCTCGAAGGTCGCGGCCTTCTCCCACAGTGTCACGAACGCGTCGTGCACGACATCCTGGGCCTCGGCCGAGTCGCGCAGGATTTGCTGGGCGGCACCGAGCAACGGCCCGGAGAACCGATCGTAGAGTTCACCGAACGCCAGCTTGTCACCCTGGGCCACGCGTTGCAGCAGGCGCGCATCTATTTGCTGGCGCTCGTCCGGTGGCAGTGATCCCGTGGAAGCGGGTGGTGTCATCCGGTTTCGCCCTTTCCAATGCGCGACGCCATCCTGCTCCGCCACGGCGTGGAAGAGGCCGGCGGGAAAACAGGAAATTGAGATGGACATCCTCCAGTCATACGTGCGTCGGGGCAAAAAGGATGCAGTGACCGTGGCCTTGGCGAGGCTATTCGCGGCACGGCGAGCCCTACAGCCAGGCCATTCCCGCCAACCCCAGCACGATGAGCAGGGCGACGACGGCCAGAATCCACTTCTCGCGGGCGGTGACAGGGAAAGGCATGGCCAATGAGATCGGACGCCACCGCCGATCAAACCTTCACGGCAAACAACTCCGGGTGCATGGTGCCGTCAGCGACCTTGTTGACCGTGCCCGTCATCATGATCGAAAACCCGTCGCCAATCCCAATGCCGATCTGGCCGCCCGGCATATGGACGGTGACATCGCGGTCGACGAGGCCGAGGCGATGGGCCACGGCGGCTGAGGCGCTGGAGCTGCTGCCCGACGCGAGCGTGTAACCGGCGCCGCGCTCCCAGATTTCGATGCGGATGTTCTTCCGGTCGAGCACTTGGAGAAACTGGACGTTGGTCTTGCGCGGGAAGATCGGATGCGTCTCCAGATGCGGGCCGTATTTGTGCGCCAGCTCGGCCGAAACGGCGGGGAGCGGAATCACGCAGTGCGGATTGCCAATCGTGGCCGCGCAGTAGGTGAACTCGCGGTCGAGGATTTGGATTTTCTCGTTGATGACTTCACGTGGGGCACCGGTGAGGTTTACGGGAATCTTGGCACTGTCGAAACTCACACTCCCCATCGCGATGGAGATGAGCTGCGCGTTATTTTTGAGGGCGACGGCGACGTGGCCGCCGGGCGTTTCGACCGTGAACTCGGTTTTCTTCGCGAGCCCCTGATCGAAGAGGAAACGGGAGAAGATGCGCAGGCCGTTGCCGGACTTTTCGGCCTCGGAGCCGTCGGGATTGAAGATGCGCAGGCCGAACTCAGATTTCTGGGAGGGGAGGGGACCCCAAAGGATACCGTCGGAGCCGACGCCAAAATTCCGATGACACACGACGCGAATCTGGTCGACCGTCGGCGCGGGTTTCCACGAGGGGAAATCGCGCGGATCGAGGACGATGTAGTCGTTGCCGAGGGCGTGGTATTTGTGGAAGCGCATGGGCGAAGCCCGGCAAGTTGCCCCCGGAAGGCAGGGAAGACACGGAAAATTTTTTATTCAAAAGCCATGAAACCAGGAAATCGGAGTTCGTGGCTTTCAGGCTTCTGAATAGAATAGATCAGAGAAACGCGAATGCCTCGCGCAGCATCGTTTTGCCGCCCGTCTCAATATTTCGACCGTGGCTGACGACCACGCGGTCGAAGTCCCACGCGAGGATTTGATCGAGCGAGCGCCGCAGTGCGGGAGGGTCTTTGATCGTGGTTTTTAGGAGGCGGGAGGGGCCGAACTTGCCGTAGCAGCCGTTCACCCGTAGCAGCACCCGGCTGAGTAGCGGCATCTCGGGTCCGAGATTGAAGGCGAGGTCGGTGAGGATGAGCGTGTGCGAGGCACGATGTAAGAACGCCACCTCGTTGAGCCGCGGCATCCCGCGAATCATATGCTGGTCGAATGTGGCGGCCCAAGCGGCGTCAGGCGTGTCCCCGAGCGCGTCGGTGAATTTCAGATCCGGGCGGAATTTCGCGAAACCGCGCGCACCGTGGAAACGCGCCGTTGGAAAGGCCGCGAACCAGCCTTCGAGGTAGGTGTCATGAATCGCGTTGGGCGCGACGATGTTCGCGACGGGACCGAGTCGCGCCAGTTCCGCAGCGAGCGCGGGCGAGTGCGCGACGGGTGAATGCACCCACAGCCCACCATCGGGGAGGCGGGCCACGGTCATGCGGTGCCCCAGCGCCATCCCGAGCACGCTCAACGGTGCGTTGAGCTCCCAGAGATTGGGCGCGAGGACGGCGAGGGTCATTGCCCCGACGCGAATTTTTCCGGAGCCATCGCCGGCTTTTCGCCGGTGTAGCCAAAGAGCCGACGCTTCTTGATCGCCGCCACCACGGTGGCGGGGACCATCTGCTCCCAAGTCGGATCGGATTCGCGGATGCGGCCCAGCACATCGCGGGAAAAGACGCCGAGCACCTGTTGATCGAAGCCGACGATGCAGTCGATGTAGTGGTTTTCGAGCAGGTAGTCGTAGAGGTTGCGCAGGCGATCTGCGACGTGGACGTTTTTCGCGGTGATGAGAACATTTGCCGCCATCGGGTGGCCGATGATCGAGCCGACGCCATGCGCGGAGTCCTTCGAGAGGTAATGGTCATACGCCTCCTGCCGCATCGGGTAGATGTAGAGCTTCACCGCGTGGCGGAACATCCGCCCAAACGACTCCAGGATGCCGCCCTCGAGGTGATCGTAGTATTTCTCGTTAAAAACCTCGAGGAGGTTGTTGATGCCCATGGCGACGCCGATCATTTCTTTGGTGTAGCGGCGGAAATACGAGGTGAGCCGGTAATACTCTGAGTAGTTGGAAATGAGCGCGGTGAGCCCGAGTTCGCCGAGGAGATCGACGCGCTGGAGGAAGTCCGCGGCATCGATTTTTCCCGAGGCGAGGAGGTTGTTCATCGTGATCTCCATGAGCACGATCACGTCCTTCCCCTTCACGTCTGGTTCCTGCACGAACTGCGAGGTCGCGCAGTTGAGCATGTCGACGTTTACGTGGGTCACAGGCCGGAAACTCCCGCGCTCGACGAGAATCGCTTTTTTGTAGAGCACCTCGGAAGGTTGGAGCACGTCGCCCTTGGGGCCGAACATCACCGCATTGGTGAGACCATGCTGCACGAGGTAGAGCGCCATGATGCGGTTGTCCACGCCGGCAAACGCCGGACCGGAGAACTTCAGCATGTCCACTTCGATGCGCGTCGTGCCGAGGCCATCGGCGAGCGACTCAATGAACTGCCCTGGATTGTCGCGGTGGTAAAACGCCGCATAGATCAGGTTGGTGCCGGCGATGCCGAGTGCTTCCTGTTGAAGAACGGCATCGTTATCCCACATCCGCACGTGAAGCAGGGCTTCGCTGGAGGGACCGCCCGGCTCGGTCTGGAAGCGCACGCCCATCCAGCCGTGGGCCTCGTTTGCGCTTTTGTAGCCCTTGGTGGCCACGGTGTCGGCGAAGACGAAAAACGTGGAGCGCTCGCCGCGCGGAGCCGCGAGGCGCTCGATGAGGAGGTTGTATTCGTGGTCGAGCATGAGCCCGAGCCGCTCGCGCGACACATAGCGCGGCGCCTTGCCATAGATGGCGTCGCTAAAATTCATGTCGTAGGCCGAGATCGTCTTGGCGACGGTGCGGGACGCGCCGCCAGCCTGAAAGAACACGCGGGCGACTTCCTGCCCCGCGCCGATTTCGGCGAACGTGCCGTATTTCGCCTCGTCGAGGTTGATCGCGAGCGCCTTGGCGTTCGCACTGAGCACTTCTTTTTTCTCGCTCATGGTCGGTGAATATGGGTTTGGCGCGGGTCGGTGCAACAATTCGTGGGTGACGAGTAGAGGATTCGCTTAACCAATCGTAACAAAGGCCGATTTGCTTAGTAGATAATATACCCGGGGGCTGGTTTTGTCCTTTCGGACTGGAGCAACCGGCGAAAGCAGCTACGGTGCCCGCTACGCATGAAGAATTTTTTCACATCGATGCTCGGCGCGCTGGTGGCGCTGATGATCTTTTCCGTGGGCGCGGTGCTCGTATTTTTCGGGTTCATGGCCGCCATGGTCGCCATGGGAGGCGGTGATAAGGCGGCCCCGTCGTTTGAGCGGGGTTCCTATCTCGTGTTCGACCTTTCCACCAACATCGCTGATGCGCCGGCGCCGGTGGACCTGAGCATCCTGGGTGGCAAGTCCGAGTCGGTGCAGCTTCGGACCGTGACGCGCGTGCTGCGGGCGGCGGCCAAGGATGACCGCATCGCCGGCGTTTTCCTGACCGGTGATTTCACGCCGGCCTCGTTTGGCTCCGGCTATGCGGCGCTGAAGGAGGTCCGCACGGCCCTCGACGAATTCCGCGCCGGCGGCAAACCCGTCGTCGCCTACCTCACGCAGGTCACGGCCAAAAGTTACTATGTCGCGTCGGTGGCCAGTGACTTGGCGATCGACCCCTATGGGCTCGTGTTCATGCCGGGATTGGCCAGCGAGCCGATGTTTTTTGCCGGGGCTTTCGAGAAGTATGGCATTAACGTGCAGGTGACGCGCGTCGGGAAATACAAGTCCGCGGTCGAGCCGTTCACGCGCCGTGAGATGAGCCCGGAGAACCGTGAGGAAGTGCAGAAGCTGCTCGGTGATATCTGGGGCAGCATGCTCGCTGACATCGCGCCAAGCCGGAATCTTACGGTGGCAAAACTCCAGGCCATCGTGGATGCCGAGGGCCTGATTCGCGGCGACACCGCCAAGACCGCCGGCCTCGTCGACCGCGTCGCTTATCGCGATGAAATTTATGATGATTTAAAGGCCAAGACCGGCCGCAAGGGCTCCAAGGAATCTTTCAAACAAATCGGACTCGCGGAGTATGCGAAGCTCGCAAAGGACGTCGCTGATGCACCCAAGAAAGCGAAGGAGAACAAGGAAGGTGACACCCCAAAATCGTCCGGCAAGGGCGGCCGTATCGCGGTGGTCTATGCCGAGGGTGAAATCGTCGACGGCGAGGGTGACTCCGGCGACATCGGTGGCACCAAGCTCTCGCGCGAGCTGCGCAAACTGCGGCAGGACGAAAACGTGAAGGCGGTGGTCTTGCGCGTAAACAGCCCCGGCGGTAGCGCCTCTGCCTCCGAGGTCATCCAGCGCGAAATCCGCCTGATCAAAAAGGTGAAGCCGCTCGTGGTGTCGATGGGCTCGTATGCGGCCTCTGGCGGCTATTGGATCTCCGCTTACGGCGATCGGATCTTTGCGGAGGCCACGACGATTACGGGCTCGATTGGTGTTTTCGGCATTCAGTTTGATATCAAAACGCTCGCAAACAATTTGGGGGTTACCTTTGACAGCGTGAAGACGGGGAAATTCGCCGATGCGCTCACGATGTCGCGCCCGAAAACGCCCGAGGAACTCGCGGTGTTGCAGCGGTTGGTCGATTGGATTTACGGCGAGTTTGTCGCCAAGGTTGCCGAAGGGCGCGGCCTCACCCCCGAGCGCGTCGAACAGATTGCGCAGGGCCGCGTCTGGTCCGGCTCCGACGCCAAGGAAATCGGGCTCGTCGATGAAATCGGCGGCCTTGATGCCGCCATCGCGTTTGCCGCGGAAAAAGCCGGGCTGGGCCGCAGCTACAAACTCCTCGAATACCCGCGGCAAAAGGAACTGATCGAGGTGATTCAGGATTTTCTGGAGAACGGACCCAGGCGCGCCGCTCGTTCGTCGAGCGTGACCGAAAAAATCGCCGCCCGGATCAACGGCGAGTTGAAGATGCTCCGCTCGTTCAACGATCCCGTGGGGGTCTACGCGCGGTTGCCCCTCAGTTTCGACGTGCGCTGAGCATAACCCCGACCATGTCGCAGCACACCCTCAGTCGCGAAGTTTCCGCGACGCTCATTCCCGCCGGCGATGTCACGACTCTTCCCGCCGGCACGGCGGTCTACATCGTGCAGACGCTGGGCGGCAACGTCACCGTCCGCACCGATCGCGGGCTCTTTCGCATCGCCCAGGAAAACACCGCGGCGATTGACGGCTACGTCGCGCAAGCGGAAGCCCCGAGCGCGGCGGTGGTCGGAGATTTCAGCGAGCAGGCGGTCTGGGCCGCGTTGAAAACCTGCTTCGACCCCGAGATTCCGGTCAACATCGTGGACCTCGGCCTCATCTATGATCTCGCGGTTGAGTCGACGCCTTCGGGAGGTCGCACCATCGACGTGAAGATGACGCTCACCGCGCCCGGTTGTGGGATGGGTCCGGTGATCGCAGAAGATGCGCGAAAAAAAATCGCGGCATTGCCGACCGTTGAGCGCGCCAAGGTCCACATCGTCTGGGACCCGCAATGGACGCCGCAGATGATTTCGGAGACGGGGCGGAAGGCGCTGGGGTTGGAGTAGGGGGAGAGCCGCGAGGCGGTTCTCACCTCAGCTCGAACCACGGAATCGGAGTGGCACCACGAACTGCACGAAAGACACGAAAGGAAGAGGCGTGGATTTCAGTGACCCAGATTCTGCTGCTCACCTGATCGGAGAAACCACTTCGGACGCGCGGTTCCGCATCCTCTCCTCTGATTTTCGTGTCGTTCGTGTAGTTCGTGGTGCCTCGGTTTGAATCATTGTCCGAGAAAAACCCCGCTCAGTAGCGCACCTTGTCCGATTTCGCCGCCCACTCGCGGAACGCGCCCTGCGCCTCGTCGCGCAGCAGCGGCTTCATCGCGATGGTGCGCGCCTCGGGGGCGAGCGGGATTTGTTGGTAGATAAAATCGTCGTCGAACCCGATCGCCGCAGCGTCGCCGCGGGTGTTGCCGTAAAAGACACTCGGGATGCGTGCCCAGTAGATCGCCGAGAGGCACATCGGGCAGGGCTCGCAGCTTGTGTAGAGCTCGCAGTCATCGAGCTGAAACGTCTTCAGCTTCGCACACGCCTCGCGGATGGCGGTCACCTCAGCATGGGCGGTCGGGTCGTTGGTGGAGGTGACGCGGTTGCTGCCGCGCGCGACGACCTCGCCGCGGCGCACGACGACGCAGCCAAACGGCCCGCCGCGCCCGCTCCGCATCCCGGCCTCGGCCTCGGCGAGTGCGGCCCGCATAAAATCGTTTTCCTTCATTGACGCGTGGTATGGTCGCCTCGAAGGCGATTGTCCGCTCATTTTTTCGCGGTCTGCTGCGCGTCGGCCCGCGCTTCCGTTTCCTGCATGAGGCGGCGGAACGCCTCGTCTCCGCGAAGGGCGTCCCATTCCGCATCGTTGCGCAGCGAGTATCCGAAGCCGTAGCCCATCTTGTGCAGCGACCTCAGAACAGCGAGGGCGGCCTCGGTTTCGCCGAAGGTTGCGAGCACCTCGGCCCGCGCGAGCTTGACGGTCGCCATTTCGTAGGCGTCGCCGTTTCGCGCGGCCCGGAGGGTGGATTCGTCGAGCGCGGCCAGCGCTGCGGTCCGCTCGCCTCGGCGCGCGTGAACCAAGGCCAGTTCATAGGGTGGCCGCACGAGGTTCGGGACATCATCGTCAATTTTACGCAGAGCCGACAGCGCTGCGGCGAACAGCTCCTGCGCCCGGGCGCTGTGCCCGAGTTGCTCTTCCAGTCGGGCGAGGCGATAGGTGGCCCGAGCCCGCCATATTCGGGGTCCGGTCGCGGGGTTGCGGGTCGCCCCGGCGCGGGCGCGATCAAAATCGGCCGTGGCCGCGGTGACGTCGCCCAGGCGGGCCGCCCAGGTTCCGCGCTGGATGAAAAAAAGTTCGGCCGAGCGGGAGGCCTCGGGGGCGGACTCGAGGATTTTCAACGCGGCCGCGATATCACCCGTCCTGGTGGCGTGGTTGGCCGCACGAAAGCGGTGGGGCGCATCGCGGTTCACGCTGAGCGTCACACTCCGCGCAAAGAGGCGATCCGCCTCGGCGTATTGGCCGGCGCGCTGCAGGAGGAGGCCGAGGCGTTCGAGGGATTCGCTGTTCTGGGGATCCAGTTCCTCGGTGCGCCGCGCGTAGGCGAGGAGGTTTTCGTTCCAGAGTCCGCGCGCCATGGCCAGCATCGCGCGCAGGAGCGGCGCCTCGGGTTCGTTGGGGCGGAGTCGCTCCACTTCGGCCAGGGCGTGCTCGGCGCCGTCGAAATCATAGTCGATGCCGAGGCGCACGGTCGCATCGGCGAGCAGTGCCTCCGGCGAGCGAGGATCGAGGCGGAGCGCCTGCGCGGCGGCGGAACGGGCCCGCTCAGCGGTGGCGTCGCTGCGATCGAAGCCTCCGAGGATCACGCGCATGTGGGTCTGGCAGATGCGGGCCCACGCCAGCGCGTAGCCCGCGTCGAGCCGCAGGGCATCCTCGAAGAAACGGCGCGCCCCCGGCCCGTCGCCGGCAAGCTGCCGGGCCCGGCCGCGGAGGTAGAGATCGTAGGCGTCCGGGTTGCGTGACGGGGCGGGCGCGGCGGGCGCAGTCGGCGCGGGGTCGGCTGCACGGGTCAGCCGGCGCACCACCTGCGCGGCGATCTCGCTCTGCACGGCGAAGATCTCGGCGAACCTGCGGTCGAACGTCTCGGACCACACCAGGTAGCCGTCGGCCACGTTGATTAACTTCACCGTGATGCGGACGCTGTCGCCGGCGCGGCGCACGCTGCCCTCGATCACCTTGGCTACGTTGAGGGCGCGGCCAATCTCGGCGACGGGGACGCTCCGGCCCTTAAACAAGAACGTCGAGGTGCGCGCCGCCACACGCAGGCCGGGGTGGTTGGCAAGGGTGTTTAGGATTTCCTCGCTTACGCCGTCGGAGAAATACTCCGTGTCCTTGTCCGTGCTGGAATTCTCGAAGGCGAGGACGGCAATGGAGGCGGCGGCGGGAGCCGCC
>JANOAF010000605.1:0-6358 GCA_031411015.1 Opitutaceae bacterium
GCCTGCGCTTCGGCGGCAGCGTCCGCTACCGTGGCGAACGCATCCTCGGTTATCGCGACAAGACCGTCGCGACCGCCGACCTCGCCAACGACTCAATCCTCGGCACGCCGGGACTCTTCCCCGCCGGCTCGAGCATCACCCTCGCTGACGTGGCGCGCCCGATCATGGGGGGCGCCACCGTGAACACCGATGCCGTGCTCGGCTACTCGGCGGCGCTTTTCAACAAGCGCATCCGCTGGAACGTGTCGCTCAACGTCCGCAACGTCCTCAACGACGACAAGCTGATCGCGCAGAGCGGACTCTCTGCCGCCGGCTCGCCCGTGGTCTTCCAATATCCCGAGCCGCGGGTGTTTCTGCTGACGAACAGTTTTGATTTCTGAAGCCCCGCTGCGCCATATAGCGCGCAGCTGGGGTTTCCCCGGTTGTAAGCCGAGAAACCTACCGAAGGTCTACCGGCCCTGCGCTATTGTCCGATCGGTCAATAGCGCCCAACCGCTGGCGCGGGTAGACTGCGTGTGATTTTGTTCCTGCCAGCCCACGACCCACCCAACCCCTCCTATGACCTCTCGTATTGTTACGCGCCGTGCATTTGCACTCACCGCACTCCTGACGGCCTCGGTTCTCGCCACCCACGCTCAGACTGTTGCGTCCGCCGCAATCAAACCTGCCGTCGAGGAAGAGGCGCTCGTCCTCTCGGCCTTCACGGTGAAGGCGGAAGGTGATCGCGGCTACGCCGCCTCTGAAACCCTCACCGGTAGCCGCGTCGCGACCAAGATCGTCGACTTGCCCTACACGGTGAACGTCATGACGAGCGAGTTCCTCGCCGACTTCGCCATCTTCGAGCTCGACGACACGCTCACGCAGATCGGCAGTTTCACCGGGCTCAACAGCGGCGGCGGCTTTACGTTGCGCGGCTTTGCCTCGACCTCGCAGTTGCGCGACGGCTTTTTCCGTCTCGGGCGCTTCGGCGCGAGCAACGTCGACCGCATCGAAATCATCAAGGGCTCCAACGCCGCCATCTACGGCCGCACCTCGCCCGGCGGCATGATGAATATGATCTCGAAGGCGCCGAAGGCGAAGGAGGGCTACTCGCTCAGCCTGAATGTCGGCGACTACAACACGCGCCGCGGGTCCATCGAGGCCACCGGCCCTGTCTATCACGGAGAATTGGGCAAGACGTCCTACATCTTTACGGGCACGCAATACTCCCGTGACTTCGTTCAAGCCAACGCGTCGAGCCGCAACACGGAGCTCTACCTCGCCCTCAAACACGAATTTCGCGACAGCTCGTCGTTGATGGTTTCCGGGGAATATTTTCTCCAGACACGCCACGCGCCGCCGGCGGCCGTGCCGATCATCACGGACCTCAAGAACACGGCGTCCAACCTCGACGATGAAGTCGTCGGCTACGCGAAGAGCCTGGGCCGCTATGATCCCTACGGTCCGCACAGCGAGTTCAACAAAGGCTACGTCAATGTCTCGGCCACCTACGAAAAGCGCCTGTCCACGGTGTGGAGCGCGCGTTTCGGCTCGAACTACTACCGCTCGCGCTCGTGGAATTATAATCAAAACAATGCGTTTGGCGGGATTAACCTCAACACGTTTACCGGTAATCCGGTCGTGCCGGTGCCGCTGACATCCACGCGCGGGAACACCCCGATCAAGCAGCTCTTCATCGAAGACGGCGGCGGTTTTCAAGGCGACCTGTTGGCCACCTATCGTCTGATGAGCGGCAAGGTGGAGAACCGCACGCTGCTCACGGTCGACTTCAACGACTACTACCGCTGGGACCCGCGCTGGAATTTCGGCGGCGCCACGCAGCCCGACATGGCGGCGTGGAATGCCGCGACGTCGGGCCGCGTGGTCACGCTCAATCCCGATTTTACCCCGGCGGGTCCCCTCACGTATTTCCCGAAGGATTTTACCTGGGGCGCCGAGGTCCCCGGGCTGATCACCAAGCGCCGCATCACCGTGCTCGGTGGTCTGCTGCGGCAACAATCCGCGTTCTTCGAAGGACGGCTGCTCGCGTTTGCCGGTGTGCGGTTCGACGCCGTGAAGTTTAACGCCCGCGACTACACAACGGCGGTGACGGCCTTTAATATTTATCCCGGCTACGCCAACTACGCGCAGGGCCAGTCCATCCGGAAACAGACGAACCAGCTCAAGCCCAACCTCGGGGTGAACTACAAACTGACGCCGGCGCTCCGCGTGTTTGCGAACTACAGCGAGAGCTACTTCGTGAACCAGGCGGAACTCGCCACGCAGTTGGTTGATCCCGATTGGAAGGCCGAAGTGGCCAACGGCTACGACTACGGATTCAAGGGCGCGTTCTTCGACGACAAGCTGAACTTCACCGTGAGCGGATTCTACGCGCTGCGGAATAATGTGACCGTAAACGATCTTCAGGAAACGGCGCCGGGGTCGGGCACGTTTCTCACGGTGTCGCGCAAAGACGGCGACCAATTCGTGCGCGGCTACGAGATCGATCTCAACTGGCGGATGACCCGCGAACTGAGCGTTAATGGCAGCTGGGGCCACGTCTATTCGATCTACAAAGATTTCGGCGCCGCCAATCCGCTCGCGGTCGGCCGCCGCGTAAACGGCGTCTCGCCGCAGAACGGCAGTCTCTCCTTCCGGTTCGCCCCGCAGAGCGCCGCGCTCAAAGGGTTTTCGGCCAACGTCGGGGTTAACTTCATCGCCAGCACGCCGACCGAGGCGCCCAACACCGGCGACATCTACACGACCACCTCCACCGGCGCGCGCATCCTCCAACGCACCACGCGACAGTGGGCGCTGCGCGTGCCCTCTGTCACACTGTGGAACGCGGGCTTCCGCTACAATCTGCGCCGCAGCGCGAAGTTCGACCAAACCTTCGCATTGAACATCAACAACGCCTTCGACCTCGACTACCTGAAAGCCAGCAAGCAACTCGGCGACGGCCGCACCGTCACGTTCAGCTACACGCTCGGCTTCTCGAGCTTGAAATTTTGAGCAGTAGTTGACGCAGAACTTCGCAGGTTGGACGTGGTTGGTGCTAGCACTGGCCCAACTGGGTTTGGCGGTGGGTGCGCAATGAGGAGGGAAACTGTCCGATCGGACAAATAGCGCGGAAGCGCGCGTTTCGTGTATCGTCTGCCGGTCTTCACCCCGTCCTCCTCGTCGCTGCGCCTACCCCTCGAATGATTCGTTCACGTAAACTCTGCCGTCGTGCGGCCAGGCTCTATTTCGATTTGTCGCCCGGCAGGAGCGTCTGCGGCAGGTCGCGATACCGAACGGGTTTTTCCTTTTCGAAATCGAGCACCCAAAGCCGATCGTAGGACTTGCCAGACCAACTCGTGGGTCCGTCCTTCCAGCCGAACGCTTTCATCAACTCCGGAATTGCGTCGTGTTCCCAGCAAACGATCACGGTTTTTCCGTCGAAAGCGGTCGAGGACATGACTGCCCGCACGAGCGGTGCGAATTCGTCACGAGTGAGGCGCGTGTCGGACGAGATTCCCAGCGCGCGAGCCGTGGGCTCCATTGTTTGGATGGCCCGCACCGATCCTTTCTTCGCGTGCGGGCGCATGGCAAATATGGCTGCGGCCGGTCCATGTTCGAGCACGCGCGTATCTTGCGTGAAAAGTTTCACCAGCGCTGCGGCTCGTTCGCGGCCGCGTTCGTTGAGTTCCGCCCCGACGTCCGGCTTCTCCGCATGGCGCAGGAAAATAATCTGGGCCGGGGCTGCGTCGAGTGAACCACCGACGCCGAGACCGATTCCGCTGGTGACGATGACCAGACTCGTACGCCAAATTTTCATGGGCGGACTGAATCCGTCACACACGGCGTCCGCAACACTTCACCCGCTTGCCAATTCAAATTCCGAAGCGAGTAAGCCTTAGTTTGATACTAGGGTTAGAGACGGGGATAGAGCCCGCCCCTCCCTCCGAACCGGACAGGCGGGATTACCGTATCCGGCTCTGCAATCGGTGAGTGCCCCGTCAAGGGACTGGATGTGCCCCGAGCCAAAATCGCTCCAGGTTGAGCAACTTCAGTTCGGCGAAGTAACGTTTGAGCCAGCGCTGATGGTCATGGCCGCGACCTGGCCCGCGTCCGCCGTGGCGCTTGCGTAAGACACCGCGCAGTCAACGCCGCTGCCAAAGTTAAACGTCTTCATGAGGTGCCTTTATTGGTGCTCGGTAATCAATGTGGGCCTGCGTAACAGGCCCGAGCACCACTGACGCTCACGCAGACCGCGTGCGGCGCTGCGTGCGCCGGCATAGTCTTTTGCCGCTGAGTGATTGCCGATGATATGGATCGTGCGCCGTTGCGGTCGGGAAATTCCAGTCGCGCATCGCTGTATTCGACCATTGGCGAGGTGGGTTGCGTGGCTCGGCCTGCCCAGCACTCATTCCGTGTTGCTTGGCAATTCATGCAGCCCGCTGGGGTCCACGCCGAAAAAGGGCCAGTATCTCGCCTTCAGCTACTAGTACATGAAGATCAACGGTGACCCGCCTGCGGAAGCGGACCTTCAGCGTTTCTTCCAAGTTTCGCCGCCATCCGTACACGCCATGATCGCGTCACTTGAAGAGGCGTTTTTGCGAAATGGCGTCGTGGTTTTCAAACGGCCCGTTCTTGGTGACCTTCACGCTGCCGCTCGCAGTAGCGGATACCGATAGATCTGGTCCGATTTGCTCGCGAGGGACGAATTGCATTCGGCCCTACCGCAAGTTCGGTATAGGCGCGCCCTTGAGGGCGCGGCCGTCTCGGGTAGAAAGGTGTGCGACAAAAGCACCAACCCCATGAACAAAACGCACTGCCAAAAACAAACCGTACCCACTGTGAGCGCTGAAGCGGCAACGACGTTGCGGCACCAGGATTCGCTCAGCGACCACGGCTTCGTTAACTTTTCATTACGCCTGAAGCAGAAATTGCGGATCGTGTCGCGGCCGGCCGGAACAACCGTCTGCTGGCCATGGAAGGTTATTCCGCAGATTTGCGATGTGTCTATTGCTGGCGGTGTGGGGGCGAGCGCCAGAACCTAATATTTTCACCTCAGCCGCTGTGGCCCGACTTGCCCAACAACTTCTCGAGCAGATGCGCCAATTGCAGGCTGCGCTGCAAGCGGAGAGGTTGGCTGGTGAATCTAGTGCCCTGCGCCGGCCGTTGAGCGATCGCACCTTGTTGGTCACCGAGGAAGAGTTGCCGAAATACATCCCCTACACTCGCACGCAAATTGCCAAGATGCGCACCACGAGCAAACTTCGATTCATCCCGGATCCCTTGGGGCGCAAGAGCAAATTCCTCTACAATCTGCGGGACGTTGAAGCAACTTTGCTTGCGGGCGCGCCGCAGGCGGGCCCATTGGTCCGACAGGTTGACTGGGACAAGGTTCGGATCGCGGTATAGATTACCGAATGCCCAATTTGTTTGGGGTTAAATCGTAGAAGCCCAGAGCGTCCGCCTCGCTAATGTTGAGGTTCATGTAGTTCTTTTGGATAACTGCGACGCTGGTCCCAGCAATGCTGGCGGTCTCCATCGGATCCTTGAAGGTGCGAATGTGCATGGTGATCGCGGTGTGCCGAAGAAGGTTGTTATACCCTTCCGCTCGTCCAAATTTACCGCCAGCAGCCTTGCGCGACACTTCGTCATCTTGCCTGACGTATGCGAAGCCAAGGTCACGCTCTGCCAGGTAATCGATCCACTTACGAAAGATGGGGCCAATCGGAATATAACGTCCCCGATGTTCGCCGCCGCTGCGTTTCAAGTAGACGTTGGGGTTGAAGTGAATCCGGTTGTGCGTGAGATCGATGTACGGATTGTCATTCCATTTTGGGCCGCCCAGCTGGATAAAACGCTCGGTCTCGTCGAACCGAGCCATCGTGAAGAGTCGAAAGATCAGGTATCCCAAAGAGCCGCGCTTCTTGGCCTTTTTCAAAATGGATTTGATCTCCTCAAGTGAGTAGCTGTGGACGTCTTTCGGGGTGTAACCCGGCTTCTCAAAGTTGATCGGGTTGGCCTGAATCCAAGGTTTATCTTTGTTGGGATCGATGTTCGGATTGTTGTCCCCTTTGCAGAAATTGAGGAAGGCGTAGAGATATCCGTAGGTCTTGAATTTTGCCACCTGGCTCGGCTGCTCGAAAATAAACCGATGACAGTCTCCCGGGGTGATCAGGGAGAGTGGGCGGCCGTTCTGCGCCGTGACGAATTGCCCTATGATCCGGTTATAGTCCTTAAGCGTCTTTTCCGACAGGCTTCGGACGCGCTGCTTGGCGATGAACATTTCGAAGGCCTCCGTCACGGAAATCGACCGGCCGACCTTGGCCGCCGCCTCGATGAGCTTCTGCACCGCGATCAACAGAACCTTGGCGCTGCCTTCATC
>JANOAF010000606.1:0-1951 GCA_031411015.1 Opitutaceae bacterium
TCACGACGAGCAGCGCGGCGAAGGGCTGGCCGTTGGCGTCGGTCCCGCGCACCTTGAGGTCGCGGACGGTGGAGAGCATGGGCGAATCAGGCATGGGATTTCACGAGTTGGGTGTAGGCTTTGAAAAAGGGATGCGCGACGTCGTGGAGCAGCGCGTAGAAAACGCTCTCGGACGGCAGGACATGTGCGCCCGCGCGGATGAGGGCCTCGAGGCAAACCCGCGCGTCTTCGGGACGGCGCGCGCCGACGGCATCGCTGAGCACCGTCACTTGCAATCCCTCGGCGAGCGCCGCGACGGCGGTCTGATAAACGCACACGGGCGTTTCGATCCCGCAAAGGATGAGATGGCGGGCGCGGTGCGTCTCAAGGATGGCTGCGCGAATGGCGTCATCGGCGAGGGCCGAGAAAGTCTGCTTGGCCCAGACCGGAGCGCCCGGGGCCAGCGTGCGCAGACCCGCGACGGTGCCGCCAAGTTTTTCCGGCACCTGCTCGGTGAAGGCGACGGGCACCCCGAGACCTTGGGCGGCCGCAACGGCAAATTCGCAGCGTCGTTGCACCATCGTGCCGTCGTTCATGGCGGCAACGAATTTCGGCTGCATGTCGATGCAGAGGAGAAGGAGATCGGTGGGAATGGCGAGAGGAGTGGACACGGACTCGGATTGCGGTGGAAAAGCGCTAGCCCGGACATTTTACACCCATGAAAAATTCTTCCAGAGAAATATCCGCCTGACCTGCGGCAGGGCGACTTGGTCGCGGCCAGCCCCGACGAAGTCGGCCCGGCACCGCGAATCCGGGGTTTGGGCTAGCTTACGCGGTGAGCGAGGGTAAACAGGAAAGCCTATGGAAATGCATCTCCAGCCGCTAGCGACGACCTGTCTGGTCTCAGGCGAGGCTTTTGCCGACGGCGCGCGTGTGGCGAGCTACCTCGTGCGCGTCGGTGCCGCTTTGGAGATCGTGCGCTACGACGTGCTGGAGGCGCACACGGCGAATTTTTCCCCCGAAGGATTTGTGGCGTGCAAGTGGGTGCAGGCCTACAAACCGCGCCGCGCCGGTGAGAATGCCGACCGCGCGCTGAAGCTCACGGCGGAAAATCTTTTCGTGGCGCTCGCCGATCCGACGACGGAGCCGACTCCGGAGAACACGCGCCTCGTGCAGTTCCTTGCGCTCATGCTGGAGCGCAAACGCATCCTCAAGCCTCGCGGACGGAGCGCGGATGGCGCGCGCAATCGCTACGAGCACGCCAAGTCCAAGGCGATTTTCGAGGTGCCGGCGGGCGATCTGACGCCGGAGTTTTTCGTGGCCGTGCAGGAGCAGCTGAGCGTGCTCGTCGGCGCGCCGAAGGTGAAGGCGGAAGAAATTCCTGTGGCAGCTTCGTAGCGCGATGCAGGGCGGGTCTCTAACCCGCTCCCGACCACTAATCGCGTGAAGGGCGGGTCACAGACCCGGCCTATCTTCTGACCGGGATGCCGCGTGCGGCGAGGTGGTTCTTAACCTGCGCGATCGTGAACGTGCCGAAGTGAAACAGGCTCGCGGCGAGCACGGCGCTCGCGCGGCCCGCCTCAAGCACTTCACCGAAATGATCGAGGGTGCCGGCGCCACCGCTGGCGATCACGGGCACGCTCACGGCATCGCTGACGGCGCGCGTGAGCGGGCAATCGTAGCCGGCCTGCGTCCCATCGGCATCCATGCTAGTGAGAAGAATCTCGCCGGCGCCGAGCACGACCGCGCGCGCCGCCCAAGCGACGGCATCGAGTTCGGTGCGGTTGCGGCCCCCGTGGGTGTAAACGCGCCAAGATTTCCCGTCCGGTTCACGCTTCGCATCGATCGCGACGACGATGCATTGCGCCCCGAAGCGATCGGCGGCTTGCCGGACGAGTTCGGGTTCCTTGATGGCCGCCGTGTTGAGCGAGACTTTGTCGGCGCCGCTGCGGAGCATGGCTTCGATGTCGGC
>JANOAF010000607.1:0-3129 GCA_031411015.1 Opitutaceae bacterium
GCTGGAATCGCGCCGAAGGGCGTTAAGCACGGTTGAGGGCGTGAGAATTTCCGGCAGGATCACTGGGGCGTCCTCCGCTGGTTTCCAAATCAGATTAAACGGCACGGCCGATCGCCGGTAGTTCGCCAGCTCGGCGGTGATGCGGGTATCCTTGCCGGGGAAGCAGCAGACAGAGCGTGGAGAGCCCCACGGCGATCACAGTGGAGCTTAGAAACGATTCAGCGACCGACACCGCTAGCGCCGTGGCCATGAGGCCGGCGCAGTCGGCGCCAATGATGACGACGTTTTCGACGATGGGGTGGGACATGATGCTTTCTAACATCCGAGCCGCGACGCCCATCGACCCTGATGGGCGTAGCGCAGTGCAGCAGTTTGCGGAAGGATTAAGGCAACTCGTAGAGCTCGACGAGAGCCTCACCGGTGCCGCCGTCGGCACCGGAGACTTGGACGGTGTAGCCGCCGGGCGGGAGGGTGATCGTGAGCGCGGCGTCGTGTGATCCGGGGGCGAGGGCAAAGGCGCCGACGCTGGCGAAGGTGCTGGCGAGCGAGGCACTCCAGTTGTCATTCGTCGCGATGATGGTGCCCGCAGAATTGTAGATCGTGAGCTTGGGATCGACGAGAGTGCCGGGCACGCCGAAGACGGCGAGCGTGGGACCGACGGCGCGGATGAGAAGATTCTTAGGCGTCGTGCCAGCCACTGTGATACCGGCAATCAGGATGTCGGCCCCGGTGCCGACGATGTTACGAGCCGAGACGTTGCTCAAGCGCGGCGCCATGCCGGTGCCGGCATCGTAGGCTTCGACGAGCACGTTGCCGCCGGCGGGGCCGGAGACTTGGGCGGTGTGTCCGCCCTCGACGTTGCGCATGAGGGCGGCGTCGTGACTCGACGGCGTAAGCGGAAACGCGCCGACACTGGCAAACGCGTTACTGAGGGATCCGCCGCCGCCCCAGTCGTCGTTTTGCGTGAGCATCGCGGCTTCCTTGAAGAGCAGGAGCTTCGGGTCGTCCATGGTGCCGGGCACGCCGAAGTTGGCGAGACCGGGGCCGACGGCGCGGAGCAGCACGAGTTTGGATCCGCCCTGCATCGTGAAGCCGACGATCAAGGTTTGTGCAGCGGCCAAGGTGGTGCGCACTGACACGTTGCTGATGCGGCTTTCGGGACCGGCAGCGACGGGAGGATTCACCGTGAGTGTGGCCGTCACACTCGTGACGGAGCCGACGGAGTTTTTCGCGGTGCAGGTGTAGCTTGCGGCGTCCGAAAATTGGACGTTGGCGAGCGAGAGCGAAGAGCTGATTTGGCCCAAGAGCGCTGCGCCGTCCTTGCGCCACTGCAACGCGGGGGTCGGTGAACCCGTGACCGCGACGGAGAACGTCACGTTGCCGCCGGTCGGGCTGGTTTGCGCAGCTGGCTGCGCGGTGAACACCGGGGCCACATCGGGCACGGGCACCGCGTTGATTGTGAGCGCAGCTGCGGTGCTGGTGGCGGAGCCCGAGGCGTTGGTGGCTACGCAGGTGTAGCTGCCCGCGTCGGCCGTCTGGACATTCACGAGTGAAAGCCCGGTGCTGGTCTGGCCAGAAAGCGCGGTGCCATTCTTGCGCCATTGGAGCGTGGGTGTAGGCAGGCCGGTCGCGACGACGGTGAAGTTGACGGTCACACCGGAGTTGACGGCCTGCGAGGCCGGCTGCGTGGTAAAGGCAGGGGCCGCGGCGTTAAGTGTGAGTGCGGCCGCAGCGCTGGTGATTGAGCCGGTCGTGTTCGTGGCGACACAGGTGTAGCTCGCGACGTCGGCGGCGGTCACGGGGTTGAGTGTGAGTGAGGTGCCGGTCTGACCCGCGATGGGGGCACCGTTTTTCTGCCACTGCAAGGTGGGCGTGGGCGAGCCGGTCGCGGCGACGGTGAAGGTCACGTTCGCGCCGGGGAGCGCGGTCTGCGCCGCGGGCTGGGTGCTGAAGGCCGGGGCGACGGCCGCGGCGTTCACGGTGAGAGTGGCGGCGTTGCTTGTGGCGGGGCCGGCGGAATTGGTGGCGACGCAGCGATAACTCGCGGTATCGGCGGCCTGGACATTGCTCAACGAGAGCGTGGCGCCGGTCTGGCCCGCGATTGCCACCGTATTTTTCTGCCATTGCAGTGTCGGGGTCGGCGAACCGATCGCGGCAACCGCAAAGGTGACGTTCGCCCCCGCCGTCACGGTCTGCGACGTGGGCTGCGTGGTGAATGCCGGAGCCGTCGCACTCCCGCCTGAAACAACGACAGTGTAGTTAAACGTATTGGAGGAAATGCCGGTGCCGTTCGCGAATTCCCAAGCCTTGAGCGTGATCGGGTAGGTGCCCGCTGTGGTGGGTGTGCCGCTCAGGATCAGCACGCCGCTCGGGGTGTTGACGATGCCGCCGGTCGCGCCCCCCGTGTAGGTCATGCCAGGAGGGACCGTGCCGCCCAGCGTCCATGACAACGGCTGCGTCTCAGAGCCGATGATGCCATACGCGATCGTCTTCGACGTGCCGACCGTGGCTGCCGCGGGGCTGGGCGCGGAGGAACTCAAAGTCGTCGCACCGGCCAATGAATGCACCGCTCCCAGTGCACTCACCGCCGCGATCGTGGACTTGAGCAGTGCCGCCGCGGGGGAACGCAGGACAAAATCACCTGCGGTGGCACCCACGCGCAGCAGTGGCGCGCGCTGGAGGACGGCGAGCAGAACCGCACTGGAGAGATTGAACCAGGGCAAGCGACGGAAGAGAGCGGCGGGAAGTTTCATGGGTGATGGTGGTGAAAGTTGTGGCGCGGCAAGGCCAGGCCACTGGACTAGTGAGGTCCCAAGCCTGTGGGTAGGATTGTCGGATTCCGGTCGTCAGTTGCTGCCGCAGCCGTTTTCGCCGACTCAGGGTGTGCCGTGGCGAATTGGCGGGGAAAAGAGATATGCCCTGAAAGCGCGGTGTGCGAAGGATCGCGTTCCAGGTGCATCGTGTAGTTCGGGACCACGGCGCGCCCCCACGGTTGCGCACGGGCAAGTTCAACCTCGGCGCGGCCATTGAGCAGCGGGAGGCAGATGAGCGCTAGCAGCAGGACGGCGGTCGATTTGGGTTTCATCACGTTTTTTGCGCGCGTTTAGGCCTGACTAACATTTCAGGATT
>JANOAF010000608.1:0-4378 GCA_031411015.1 Opitutaceae bacterium
AGGTAATTGTTGTGCACCGACCGCTGCTTGCCGATGTCGCCCCAGGCCGGATCCGGCTTCTTGCCTGCGATCAGCGCCGCCACGGTCTTGCGCTGGTACGGCATGATGATCGCGAACACATTCGCCACCATGATGGTGCCGATGGCTGTGCCGACGTGCATGAACGCCGCGCGGCCCCCAAACGCCTGGTGCAGTCCCCAGCTCAGCGCGACCAGCAGCGCAAACACCACGAGGCCCAGCAGCCCGTCGCGTCTGCCCAGCGGCGAGCGACACAGCGCATCATAGACGAACCACGCTCCCACCATGCTCGCCGCGGCGATTCCGATTGCCTGCGCGGGTGACAGCGCCGCGACGCCCGCATCGATCATCATCGATTGCGAGCGCAGCCAGTAAACCACCACGAGCAGCGCCGTGCCGGAGAGCCAGGTCGTGTAGGCCTCCCACTTGAACCAGTGGAGATTCGCCGGCAGCGTGGCCGGGGCGACGGCATATTTTTGCGGATTGTAGAACCCGCCGCCATGCACCGCCCAGAGTTCGCCGCTGACGCCCTTCTTCGCGTTCTCCGAATCCGGCGCCGGCGCTTCGAGGCTGTTATCGAGCCAGATGAAATAAAACGACGACCCGATCCAAGCGATCCCCGCGATGACATGCAGCCACCGCAACATCAGGCTGAGGAAATCAATCAGGTGGGCGTCCATGGTTTGGCGTGCGAAGCGAAGAGCTGGCGCGATGCCAAACTCCACGCGCCCCACCCGCAAGCCAACTCCGCGCTTGCGCGCGACGGGGCGCATCCGGTTTTCTGGCGCGATGCACGTCTCGTTCAACCTCGCCGTCGATCTGGAAGCGGCGCTCATGGCCGCGGCCACCTTGGCTGGGCTCGCCGACGCCGCGGCGTTTGTGCCTGAGGTGCGCACCGCCGATCCGAAGCACGGCGACTTTCAGGCCAACGGCACGCTCGGCTACGCCAAGGCGCGCAAACTGAACCCGCGCGCCGTCGCCGAACAGATCGTCACGCACCTCTCCGCCAAGGTCCGCGCCGACTACGAGATCACCATCGCGGGGCCGGGGTTCATCAATTTCACGCTCAAGTCCACGGCGCTGCTCGCGTGGCTGCGGACCTTCGCCACCGAAGCGCAACTTCGCGCCGGCGCGGCCGCCGCGCACGCGGGGCAGACGTGGGTGGTCGACTACTCGTCGCCCAACACCGCGAAGCAGATGCACGTCGGCCACCTGCGCTCCGCCGTGATCGGAGAGGCGATTTGCCGGCTGCTGGCCTTCACCGGCGCACGCGTGATCCGCGACAACCACCTCGGTGATTGGGGCACGCAGTTCGGTAAACTGATCTACGGCTACAAGCGGTGGGCCGAACCGGCCGCACTGGCCACCGACGCGATTGAGGAATTGGAGCGGCTCTACAAACTCGGCAACGATGCCACGCCCGAAGGCTCACCCGCCCTCGACGAAGCCCGGCGGGAACTGGTCGCGCTGCAAAGCGGCGACCCGGCCAACGTCGCGCTCTGGAAAAAATTCTCCGAGGTCAGCCTCGCCGCGTTCCAGCAGATCTACGATCGGCTTGGGATCACGTTCGACCACCACCTCGGCGAATCGTTCTACAACGACAAGGTCGACCGCGTGTATCGCGAGTTGACCGAGACCACGCCGCCCATCGCCGAAAGCAGCGCGGGCGCGCTCGTGGTTTTCCACGACGAGCACCCGCGCTTCAGCCGGAACACCGAGCGCCCCAATCCCTTCATGGTCCGCAAGGCCGACGGGGCCAGCGGCTACGCCTCCACCGATCTCGCGACCGCACTTTACCGCACCGAGCACTTTAAGGCCGACGGGATCGTGGTCGTGACCGACTTCCGCCAAGCCGATCACTTCGAGCAGTTGTTTCTCACCGTGAGAAAATGGTTCGCCGCGAAAAATTACCGCGTGCCCGAGCTGCATCACGTCACGTTCGGCGCGGTGACCGGCGAAGACGGCAAGGCGCTCAAGACCCGCAGTGGCGACGTGATCAAACTCAAGGCCCTGCTCGACGAAGCCGTGGATCGCGCCTTCGCGATCGTGGCGGAAAAAAATCCGGATTTACCCGAGGCCGAGCGCCGCGAGATCGCGCGCATCGTCGGCATCGGCGCGGTGCAATACGCGGATCTCGCGCAGAACCGCAGCAGCAACTACGTGTTCTCGTGGGACAAGATGCTCGCGCTCGACGGCAACACCGCGCCCTACCTCCTCTACGCCATCGCCCGCATCCATTCGATTTTCCGCAAGGCCGGCATCGCGCCCACCGACGCCACGGGCGAGGCCCTCGCAACGGCACCCGAGACGCCCACGGAGATCATGCTCGCACGGAAATTGACTAAGTTTCCCGACGCGATCCGGATCGCAGGCGAGACGCTGCGCCCGCACTACCTCGGGCTCTATCTTTACGAGCTCGCCGGAGATTACAGTTCTTTCAACAACGCCGACAAAGTCCTCGTCGAGGACGACGTCCTTCGCGCGCGGCGCTTGTTGCTGTGCGCTCGCACTTTGCTGACGCTGGAGACCGGCCTGCATTTGCTCGGCCTGCGCACTCTGACGCGCATGTGACGCGGAAATCGCTCTTGCCGCTCCGAAAACGGGCAACCACCCTTCGCGCTCATGGCCACGCAGGAAATTTATCTCCGCAACGCGACTGAGACCGAGGCCCGCGGCCCGTTTAACCCACAGCACGTCGCCGATCTCGCGGAGGCCGGCCAGGTGACTCCGGAAACGTTGATCTACGACGCCGCCACCGAACAATGGGTGGCGCTGAGCAGTCAGGAAGAACTGATGGCGACCGTGTTTCCCGAGCGGAAAAAACTCACGCTCCGGGCCAAGGACATCACCACGCTCAACAAACCCTCGGACAGCGTGAAGCCGATCTCGGTCGACGACATGGT
Organism: Opitutaceae bacterium; assembly: GCA_031411015.1. Lineage (GTDB taxonomy): Bacteria > Verrucomicrobiota > Verrucomicrobiia > Opitutales > Opitutaceae > ER46. The sequence goes on from JANOAF010000608.1 coordinate 2,922, forward strand.
GGCCGCGGCCGAGGGACTCACGGCGGACACGCGGGGTAAGAAGAATCCCGCCGCCGCCATGGCGCGCGCCGCACGCCTCGGGCTGTGGGGCGCGATCCTCGCGCTCGTGCTCGCCGCCGGCGGGGAAATTCTGCCGGGAGCGGCGGCGTTGATGTCGGTGGAGCTGAGCCAGCTGCTCGAAAATCCCTTTGCCGTGATCGGCGCGCTCGACCTCGTGCTCGCGGTGCTGCTCGGGCTGGGGATGACGAATCTTTATCCGCTGGTGCGATTCCGTGCGGCGCTGGGCTTCGGCCTGATGGGCGCGATGTTTTATCTGCGGGGTGACACCGTCGCGCTGCTGCCGCTGTTAACCGGTTCGCTGGGACTCTACTTTTGCACCGTGTTTGTGCACCTCGTGCCGGCGATCTTGGCGGGGCTCGCAGCCGTGTCGGGCATGGGCGTGCTGGCCTGGCATTTCCTTTCACCCTGACCCGTGGCTCCCGCTGGCCCACTGAACGCTCCGCCGAAAAACCGGCTCCGCGACCGCTGGACGCGGCTCGTCCATATCTACCAACGCGAGATTTGGCAGCCGGCGCATCTGACCGATCGCACCCTCAAGGGCTACACCTACGCGGTCCTGCGCGTGCTCTCGATCACCGTCACCGTGTTCATCGAGTCGCGCATCGCGAGCCGAGCGGCGGCGCTCAGTTTCAGTTCCCTGCTCGGTATCGGCCCGTTGATCGCGATTGCCGTGTTGGTCGCTGGCTTCGCCCTCGGAAAAAACGATCCCAATCTCGTCGCCGACACGCTCTACCGCATGGTGAAAGTCGTCGCGCCGCAGATCGCGCAATACGAGTCGCTGACGCACAATGCGGCTGAAGCAAAGACTCCACCGTTGACGCCGGGCCAACCGGTCCCGACCGAGGCCACCCAGCCGACGCCGACCAAGGTGAACCCCGAGCTGGTCGACGTGATCAACCAGATCATCGCCTCTTCCAAATCGAGCTCGGCCGGCGCGGTCGGGATGTTCTCGCTGCTCGCGATCGTGCTGCTGCTCTTCAGCTCGATCGAGGATACCTTCAACGACATCTGGGGCGTGCGCCAGGGCCGGTCCGTGATGATGCGGATCGTGCTCTACTGGACCGTGCTCACCCTTGGCGCGGTGCTTTTTTTCGCCGCGGTGGCGCTGCTAGGCGCCGGCACTTTTGTCAATGTGTTCATGGAGAAATTGCCGGGAGGCGTGGGAAAACTCCAGTCCCTCGGCTGGTTGATCCAGCTGTTCTCCTTCGCTCTCCTGAGCGCAATGCTCACGCTGTTCTACCGCGTCATTCCCAACACCCGTGTCTTCTGGAAAGCGGCGTTGATCGGCGGGCTCGTGGTGGGCGGGCTGCTCTTGCTCAACAACGTCGTCGCGTTCCTCTACCTGAAGCGCGTCTTTCTCGAGCGAGATCTCTACGGCTCGCTCGCGCTGCCGTTCG
>JANOAF010000609.1:0-5429 GCA_031411015.1 Opitutaceae bacterium
AAAATAAATCCGCTCAAACGAGCACGACGCGCGCGGCAGCGGCGCGGTAAACGGAGCCGAAATGACCGTGCCGCGCTTCTTGATCACCACGGTATGGCCCGGCTCGACTTCGCGCACCTGCTCGACCGCGAGATCGAACACGGTCATCAACGGAGCACGTTCGGAAGCGAACGCGACCACCTCGTCGTTCTGAAAATAAAAACACGGCCGGATGCCCGAGGGATCGCGCGCGACGAAGGCGTCGCCGTTGCCGATCAGGCCCGCGAGCACGTAGCCGCCGTCCCATTTTTGGGAAGCGCGGGTGATGACCCGCGTGACATCGAGATCTTCGCTGATGCGGCGCGAGAGTTCTTCTCCGGCGAGTTCGCGCGTGCGGAGGAAGCGGTAGATATCCTCGTGCTCCTCATCGAGGAAGAAGCCGATTTTTTCGAGGATGGCCTGCGTGTCCGTCGCGAAGATCGGGTGCTGGCCCATCGCGATCAGCGAGCGGTTCAGCTCCTCGGTGTTGGTAAGATTGAAATTACCGCAGAGCGCGAGATTGCGCGTCGGCCAAGGGCTGCGCCGGAAATACGGGTGGCACGAGGAGATGTTGTAGCCGCCACTCGTGCCGTAGCGGAGATGCCCCATCAGCAACTCGCCGCCGAAATCGAAATTCTTTTTCACCGTCTCCGTGAACTCGGGGTGGACGACCCCGGTTTTCACGTGCTCGTTGTATTGCCCGAGCAGCGTGCGGAAGATGCGGTCGAGCGGGTTCGATTTGATGTTGCGCTCGCGAAACATGAACGGCGTGCCGGCGGGCATGTCGAGTTTCACACAGGCCACGCCCGCACCGTCCTGCCCGCGGTTGTGCTGCTTTTCCATCAGGAGGAAAAGCTTGGTGAAGCCCCAGAGCGGCGACCCGTATTTCTCCTGATAGTAAGAGAGCGGCTTTAGCAGCCGCACCAAGGCGACGCCGCACTCGTGGGAGATCCGGTCGCTCATGCCTGTGGTCGCGCTGCGCTGTGGTTGGTCATCACTCGGACAAAGAAAATCCGATTCCGCGGACGCCTCCGCAATGGTCAACGGCTTTCTCCGCGAAGCGCGTCCTAAGTCTCGCTTCGCGGAGGATCGGGGCATTTCAGCAAGCCCCCCCAAGCAAATGGACGCCCGCGCGGCACGTTCAACCGTCTATCTTGTCTTCCGCGGCGGGATCGCGTCGTTGGGACAAATCTGACTGAAACAATCTCCCTCACCCGCGGCAGCATTGCCGTAGCGAGATTGCGGCCGGTGGCCGGCGGCGTTGATGCCCGTGCCGGTGCCCGCGTGACAGATATCGATGCCTATGCGCTCGGTGCCGGGCGTGACCACGTAGAGGGCATCCTTACGACCCGTCGCCTCGTAGAAATTGGCGAAGTAATAGCGCATCACGCAGTCTTGGTCGCCGGAGTGCGCGCCATGATCGATCCCGATGATTCCCTTCTGTGTGATGTAGGGTGCGGCCATATCGGCTAAGTCAGCTTCGGCCTTCTTTTCTGGCGTGTCCATCCACGGGAGATTGTTTCTCCCCGCTACCACGAGCTTATGGGCTTCTGCGAGGAGTTGGTCTCCAATAACAGATCTAAGATATTGGAGTATTTCGGCATATCGCACGTAGTCTTTCGCGGCGACATCATCTCCCGCCTCATTAAATAACTGGACCGGTTTCCCGCCCGACCAGTTCGCACTGTAATAGGGTCGCCCAAGAATATTGTTCCGATGATTCGGTGGAATAAAAGTAAGGTCCGCCGCGTAGTCCCCTGCACCATGATGCTCGACGCCCACGCTGTGCAGCAGCTCGTGCGCGATCGCCCGGTCGTATGCCATGATCGTGTCGCGCGCCGGCAGGTTGAAGGGCTGGTTAAAAATGCTCTCGGAGTCGCCGCGCGCGAGGATGCCCACGCCCTTCGTGATTCCCGGCCGGCCGGCCACGCCCGCCTTCATCATCGGGGTGTCGGCGCCATTGTCTCCGAGCTTGGCCCGCGTGAACGTCTTCACCCAGACGCCGTGCTGATCCACGCGATGCGGCGCGTCGCGGTGGTTGCCGTTCATGAGCCGCGCGGTCTCCCCCATCTCGGTGCGCCGCAGTTTCGAGTGCACGCGCAACTTCGACAAGGCCTCGAACAGGTTGATGCCGTTCTGCGCATCGGCTTTCGCGGCGAAAAGATTCAGCACAAAAAAATCCTTCCGCTCCGGGTCGCCCTCGGTGTGTTTGCCGTTCACCACCCACCCGCGGTATTCCTCGTAGAGCGTGTAGCCATCCCCATTGTGCTGCTGGCCCTCGACCTTCTCGTCGTCGGCGAGCGCCGAAAGTTTTTCCACCTTCTTCTCCTTGCGCCACGCCTCCGCAATCCAGTCGGGGCCGTTCATCTTCGGCAGCCGCACCAACGCCGCTCCCTCCTTTTCTCCTTTCATCAGGCCGGTGATTTCACGGCCGTCTTGCAGCTCGCAGACGACCTTGAGCGTGGCCCTCCCGCCAAAATCATAGCTGTCGATCTGGGTCTCGGCGTAGGGCCGCCCTTTGTCGTCGTTCAGGGTCAGGGCAACCGCGTTGGCCTGGCCTTTTTCCGAGAGCTGCCCCGTGAACTTCGGCGCCGCGGCGAGCCGCAGGTCGTAATCGGTGTCCTTCGCCCCGAGCGGCCAGTTCAGGCACACGCCGGGCTCACTCGAGGTGTCGAGCAGTTCGAAACGAAAGGTCTTTATCCGGGGCAGATCCTCCACGCGCGCGGAGCCTTTCGGCACCAGGGTCGCCCGGGCGATGAGCTGGTTGCCGGGCTGCGTGGGTTGCCCGATGGAGCCCTCCGGCCGCCACTTGGCGTAGCCCTCGATGGTGACCTCCACCTCCGGCGCATCGACATACTCCGGCCAGAATTCGAGCCGTCCGATTTGCACCGCCTTGAACGTCGGACTGCCGCCGGCTGAGGGTCCCCACTCGACCTTCGACGTGCCATGCACCGGGCCGGGCTTTCCGGCGAGAGTGCCGTTGAAGGTCGAATTTTCCACCCCGTCGATCTCCGAGACCTCGTCGATGACGCGGGTCGTGTTTTGAGCGGTGTCGTTTTCCAGGCCGGAGGTCACGCGCCGATATTTTTCCCTCAGCTTGGCGGGCGTCCCCAACTGCCACACTCCGCTTTCGATCGTAAGCCCGAGGTGAAACTCAAAAAGAGGCTGACCACTGAACTCCCCGCGGGTCGTGTGGCGTCCATTATGCCACGGGTAGGAATAAACCTTAGTCTCAAAGGTCGTCCCGGTAATTTTGGCCGAGTCAGTCCGCCAGGAAATGAAAGAGGTGGTCGCTTCGTCGTCGGGGAGGCTTGCGATGAGCGCGCGCATCATCTCCACCGCTTGCGGGGACGCCCCCGCCGGGAGAGGCGGCGGCTCCGGTGCTTTGCGGCGCTCCCGCTCCAGCGTGAAATCCACCTGAACCTGCGTGAGTCCATCGATGCTGGTGTGGCGGATCGGATCGTGGTCGTTCTGGCCGTAACGATATTCGATCGAGGCCCGGCCGCGCACCCGGGTGACGCCGCGCCAAAGCTCGCCCTTGGCGGGCGGTTCCGCGCCCTCCGCTGTCGCGCCTGCGAGGATCAACGAGAGCAGCGCCGCCCGTCTCATCAGGCCGCGCCAATACGCCCCGAGGCATGTCGAGCAGAGCATCGATGTCGCGCGCAGCAACCCACCTCGAATCGTGAAGCGCCAGAACGAGCAGACGTTTTTCGCCATAAATTCTACGGTGTCGCACCAACCAACTGCACCGCGTCGATCTGCTTGTAGCCGGGGCCGGAGGCGAGGTTGAGCGTGAGCTTCACGCGCCCGACGGGATAGGCGGTCGGGGGCACGCGCACGGCGAACCACACGATCTCGCGCACCGCCGCCTGCGGGCGAGGATCGACACCTTCCCACCACACGTGCGCGGTGCCGTCGGGCTCGATGGCCTCGACTTTCGCGATGGCCCCAGAAGCGTCGCTCTGGCGGACGCGCACTTCCGTCGCGCGAACCGGTTTGGCGAAGGTCACCTCAAGCCAGTCCATGCCCTTGTCCCGCACCGCCGGGCACCACGCGTCAGCGCTATTGCCGACGACCGGGACGTTGGGCGCACCCGTAGCCTGAACGGCGGAATACCCGGTGCGGCCGTATTGCGAGCCAGCGGTGGCGCTCGCCGCCCACTGGCCGGCGGCGTCCGCGCGGATTTTCGCGTCGGAGAGCTCGGTGGGCGGGACGAGCGTTCCAATCGACGGTCCGACCGCAACCGTCGGACTCGGCGTGAGCGCGGGAGCTACGGCTAACGCAGGTTTCGGCAGTGCCGCCGGCGATGCCGTCGATCCCGGCGCTGGTCGCGGAGTCGAGGTTGGGTTTGCTGGACGCGGAGTTGTTGCCGCGGGCGCCGTTTTCCCGAGCAGCTCCGCCGCATCCTTCTCGGAAACGCGCAGCACCTCGAGCGGAGGCCACGTCCATGCCGGCACGTTGGCCGGCGCCGCGTCACGCGCCACCTGAGCCGCGAGGACCCGCTGCTGCACGTCGTGCAGGATGTGCGGTGGCGGACCGGGTGTCTGGGGCGAGAGAGAGCGCGCGGCGCGCGTCACGCAGATCATCGCGGCGGTCGGATTCCTGCCGGCCAGCGCGACCTCCGCGCGCAGGCAAAGCAGCTCGAAGTCGTCCGGCGTTTTTGCGAGCACGGCATCCAGCACACGCGCCGCCTCTTCAAATGCACCTTGCGAGAACGCAATCTGCGCCCGGGACAGCGCGCGCGCGCTCACCCGCTCCGGCGCCGACGATACGCCGACGATGCTGAGCGGCTCATCCTCCGAGGAGGCTTCGCCCGACCACCCGGCGCCGCCTTTCAAGGCCAGGCGGGCGCGCACGACGTAGTCCCCGGGCGCGAGTCCCTGCGTCGAGCCGCTCGCAAACATCCACAGCCCGCCGGCAACGCGCCCGCGGTCGAGCGTCGCGCGCGGCGACGCGGGCAAACCCACCGGCGCGGCCCGCGCCAGAACCGCGCCGCCACCGGCCGCCGACAACTCGACCGCGACGGCTTCCACCCACGTGCCGGCGGCCGGCGCGAGTTCGACGCTGCCATTGCCCTCGCCCGAAGATTCGAGGCGCACCGCAACACGCAGCGGCTCGCCTTGCTCCAGCTCATTGTCCACCACGCCGCGCAACGAAATCGACAGCTCTGGAGCCGCCGCACGGGTCGCCTCGGCCCCGAACGCCGACCACGGCAAGGACAACGCGAGCGCCGCGAGCACGCCCATCGTGATGAAGGAACGCAGCCCTGGGATCGTAGGTTTCATCATTTTACTTTGCGCGGCGGGATCGCGTCGTTGGGACAGATTTGGCTGAAGCAGTCGCCCTCGCCCGCCGCGGCATTGCCGTAGCGGGATTGCGGTCTGTGGCCCGGCGCGTTGATGCCCGTGCCG
>JANOAF010000610.1:0-2514 GCA_031411015.1 Opitutaceae bacterium
GCGGCGATCAACTGCTCATCCGTGAGGTGTTGCACGTCGTCGGCCGCGTCGATCAAGACCTGGAGAATGCTGCCCGTGTGCTTGAGCCCGCTCCACCCTTGCCAGTGGTGGGCCTTGTCCGCGACCGCGTCGAAAATTGGACCATGGGTCCGATCGCGGTTGGAGATGTAGACATTTCCGTCGGTGAAAACCCGCTCATCATACCAGAGTGTGAGGGTGATGATCGGCGTCTCCCGCAGGCGGCGGAGGTTGGCGAATGGCAACCGCTCCTGAAGCTCGGCGGGCAAGAGCGCCGGCACAGCATAGCCCGGCACCGCGAATATCACGTCATGGAACCCCCGGGTTTCGCCCGTGGCCATGGTCACACTCGCTCCGGAATCGCCGCTTGGAACAACCGCCGCGGCCGCCGTCTTTAGAAATATTTTCGCGCCTCTCGCCCGGACAAAGTCTGCCAACGGCCCGATCAGCGCGTCCGCGAGAGGCGCGCCAAAGTACGTCGTGTTGAATCGCCCCATACTACCATACATCGTGCGGAGAAATTTGATAAACGACGCGGCGCTCGCTTCCTCCGGACGCAGCCCCTGAATCGCGACGGCCTCTAGCGAAAGCTGCCGGCTGATCGCCGGTGCCACGCCCTGCGCCTCGAGGAAGCTCGTCACCGACATGCCATCGAAACTCTCGGCCGCGACGTCGTCCATGCGCAGGAGGCGCAGGATGAAGCCGGTGAGTTGCAGCCGCTCACCCAGCGTGAGACCGGGGAAAGTCGCGAGGCCCCGCAGAGTTTTGAAGACGGACTGTCCCGCGAGCAACGTGTCGATTTTCCCCGTGGCGCCGTTGCACACGTAGTAGTTCCCATCCGTCTCGCGCAGCGGGAGCGGATGACCGATCGCCTCGAAGAGCGCGTCCTTGTTGTGATACCACGGGAAATCCAGATGGATTCCAGTCTCCGTGGGGCGCCCCTTGGCATCGAGCCACGAGGCACACTGGCCGCCGAGAAACGGCGCGGCCTCGAACAGCTCGATTTCAAAATCCTCCGGCGCCGCCAGCAGCAGATGCGCCGCGGCGGAAAGTCCGGAGATGCCTCCCCCGATTATCCCGATTCGTTTCTTCATGGGCCCGATGCCCGAGAACAGTGCGGCCCGGCAGGTCGGCGACCGAAGTTGGACTGCTGCTCAAATCGCGGCGCGCGGCCTCCTTCAAATCGGGGCCGCGAGAACTTCCTCACGAACGGGTGGGAACCCGCGAGACGTGCCACTTGCCCTTCGCCGCGCCTTCCGTCGTGGTGCTTTCGTAGGTCCCTTCCAAGCGGTCACCCTTCAGCTCGCCGATGAGTTTACTCGACGCCGCGGTGCCCTGAACTTCCCACGCAAACACCGTCTCGATTTTTCCGCCATCCACCCGCAGGGTCTTGGTCGTCGTCGGGACGTTCGCGCCTTCGAAAGTGAAGGAAGCCTCCAGCGTCCAAACCGCATCCTGTCCCGGCATAAATTTCAGTCTCAAAGCGCCGTGGGTGTCATTTTCGGCCCGCCATTCGCCCGTGAATTCACCCGCCAACGAGCCTTTCTCCACAACCGGAGCAACGGGCGCTTTCGATTCGGCGGCAAACACCACCGCACCAATTACGATGAGCAGGGCAGTTAACATGCGGGGCAGAATTTTTTTCATAATTTTGGGAAATGACTCTCACGCTAGAGCCGAGGACGAGAGGGGGTCTCGGTGAAAATCTAAACCGTTAGGCAGGAGCGGGGAGACACAAAGTCGAGGGGGAATTTTAGTGAGGCGCATCTCAGATTCTGGCAAACGTAGGGGCATGCCTCGTGCGCGCCCTTTCCTGAATGGGCGCGGACAACCTGCACCCCTACGAATGGCAACTCCGGCTCACCGTTTGCCAGAAACTGAGCTGCGTCCATTCCAGCTGCCGCGCTGCGGGCCAGCGTCACGGGAATCACTGCATCGGCAATCTCAACGCTACGCGTTCGGCGCCGCGGAGCACGGTCACCTCGACGGTCTCGCCGAGCTTGGTCTTCGTGAGCACCCGGCCAATGAGTTCGCCTTCGGTGAGGCGCGATTTCTCCCCGGCGAAATCGACGATCACATCATCCTTCTGGAAGCCTGATTTCTTCGCGGTGCCGTGCTTGTTGAACTGTCCCATGCCCTTCACGAAAAGCGCGAGCCCGTCCGCGGCGAGTCCACGCTCGCGCCGAGCCGCGTCATCCAGATCGGTGAGCGTCAGTCCGCCGAAGGCCATCGCGCGCATCGACCCGGGGCCGACGCGCTTCGCGATGTCGCTCTTCGCGCGCCAGCCAGCTGGCAGCGCGAGCGAAAGCGACACCTCTTTTCCCTCGCGCCGCACGACAGCCACGAGTGCGCCCGCCTCCGACGCGCGGTGCAGCACCCACGAAAAATCCGCTATCGAGATCAGCGGTTGACCCGCAAACGAGACGAACTCGTCTCCCGCCTTGAAACCCGCGCGACCGGCAATCGAGTCCGGCGCGACCGCCGTGATTTTCGCAG
>JANOAF010000611.1:0-15948 GCA_031411015.1 Opitutaceae bacterium
GGCGGCAGGCGATGCGCGCGCATCAGCTGGAGAATCCACTCGATCGAGTCGGACGCGGATTCGACGCGGAGCTTGCCGTTGGACAACGCGGTCACTTTCACGCCGGTGGATTCCAGGACCGCCACGAAGCGCTCCCGCTCCGCCGCGGGCGCGATCTCGACGACGCGGCGGTGGCGGTTTTTCAAATTCGCAATCGTGTCGTGTTCCAACAGCCGGCCGTGACCGATGATGATGACGCGGTCGCACACGCGCTCGATGTCGCGCAGCAGGTGCGAACACATGACCACGCTGATACCGAGGTCGCGCCAAAGGGAGCCGATGAGCTTGAGGATGTGCTCGCGGCCGGAGGGGTCGAGGCCGTTGGTCGGCTCATCGAGAAAAACCACCTGCGGATCGTGCACGAGCGCTTGGGCAAGTTTCACCCGCTGGCGCATGCCCGTGGAATAAGTGTCCACCGGCCGGTAGCGCTCCTGCCCCATCCCGACGAGATCGAGAATCTCGTGCGTGCGCTGGCGCGCGAGTCGCATCGGCATGCCCGAGAGCTGGCCGCAGTAGGTCACATATTCGCAGCCGGCCATGCCCGCAATGTGGCAGTCACGCTCCGGGCTGTAACCGACTTTCTCCCGCGAGGCCCGCTGCTGCGCGCGCGTGTCGCGCCCCAACACGCGCGCTGTGCCGGCGGTCGGCGTTTCCAGGTTGAGCAGGCACTTGATAAAGGTGCTCTTACCCGCGCCGTTGGGTCCGAGGAGCCCGATGGTGCCGGGTGGCACGCGCACCGTGACATCCGCAAGCGCCCGCTGCGCTCCGTAGGTTTTGCCCAGCCGATCACTCTCGATGATAAAATCGGATTCGGCCCGGCCCGGAAGCCGGGCCGGAATGGAAACTGGTTCGATTGGGTGCAAAACGCGACGCGGACAATACACGGTGCCTCCGGCGGGGGTTACAAGTTTCTCTCGCCGGCCGGGAGGAAGGAAAATTTTCGTGGCTTCCCTCCCCGGCACGCGCAGGCTCCGCCCCTCGTGACACCCGCAGATTTCATCGATCGGCACCCCGGCGAACTACTGCGCCGGCTGCAACAACTCGTCGGGGTCTCCACCGTCAACCCGCCCGGCGAAAATTATGGTCCGATCACGGAGTGGCTCGTGCATGAACTGGAGGCGCTCGGACTGCGGACGAGGCGCTACGCGATTCCGACCGCGCTGCTGAAAAAGACGCTGCCGCCCGAGCAGCATGCGTTCCCACGCTACAACGTTCTTGGCAAACTCGCCGTGTTAGGCGCGCGCAAGACGATCCATTTCAACGCGCACTACGACGTCGTGCCCGTTTCCGGAAAATGGAAACACGGCAGCCCGTTCAGCGGTGCGATTGATGGCGGATGGATTTTTGGTCGCGGCACGGCCGACATGAAGGGATCCATCGCCAGCTTGCTCATGGCCGTCCGCGCCCTGCGCGCGGCGAAGGTGAGGCCGAAAATGAATCTCGAAATCTCTTTCACTGCCGACGAGGAAACTGACTCCGCCCTCGGCACCGGCTGGCTCGTGGAGCACGCGCCGATCCGCCCCGACTACGCAGTGGTGATGGAGGGCGGCGAAGGTCGCCACGTCTGCTGCGGCCACAACGGCACGCTCTGGCTCGAAGTGATCGTCCACGGTCGCGCCGCCCACGGCTCGCTGCCGCACAAGGGCATCAATGCGCTTGAAAAAATGGCCGCACTCGTGCGGGCGTTCGACGCCTACAAACGCGCGCTGGCGGGCCGACCGTGGCGCACGCCCGAAGGCAAACAGCAGCGGCCGACCGTCAACCTCGGCGGCGTTTTCTCCTGCGGCGAAGGGGCCAAGATCAACACCGTGCCGGCGCACGCCAGCTTCACCATCGACCGCCGCGTGCTGCCGATCGAGAGCCATGCCGCCGCCGAGCGCGAGCTGCGGGCGTTTCTTGCTGCCGCCGCCGGCAAGATTCCGCGGTGCAAAATCACGGTGCGCAAAATCTCGGAGAACTACCCGTCCTTCTCCGAACCCACGCATTCCCTTTTCACCACCTTGGCCGACTGCGTGACCCGCGTGCGCCAAGAGAAGACCCGCTTCAGTGTTTCGACCGGGTTTAATGACATGCACTTTTTCTCGCATCACTTGAAGATCCCGACGGTCGGTTACGGTCCCGGCGGCGAAGATTATCACGGCGTGAACGAGCGCGCGAAAGTGAAGGAGCTCCTCGCCAGCGCAAAAATCTACGCGGAGCTGCTGGCGAATTTCGCCGGGTAATCGCGCCTTCACCCTAAGCGGCCCGCGCAGGGATGCGCCCTTTAAGGTTTAAGTAGGGGCGCGGCTCGCGTGCGCCCGACGGCGTGGACGAGCCACGCCCCTACGCGAAGGATTCAATGCGGAACAGCGTGGGCACAGGGATGCACGTCTCAATTCGCCCTTGTTTCACCTCTGCGTGCGGGACAACGTCGCACCTCTCATTCTTTCACCGCCATGAAAATCAACGCCTCCCTTACCCCGCAGAAGCTGCGGAAGAAAACCGCGCGCGTCTTCGAGCTCGCCGGCCAGAAAATCCGCGCGATCGATGCCGCATGGGATCCGTCGAAGGGCACGCCGGTGTTTACGTGGAAGGGCAAATACACCTCACGCGGGTGGACCGAGTGGACGCAGGGTTTTCAGTTCGGCATGGCGTTCCTGCATTTCGACGCCACCGGCGACGAGGCGATGCTCAAACTCGGCCGCGAGAAGACCGTGAAATACATGGCCTCGCACGTCTCGCACGTCGGCGTGCACGACCACGGCTTCAACAACGTCTCCACCTACGGCAATCTCCGCCGTCTGATTCTCGAGGGAAAAATCGCGAAGGACCAAGGTGAACTCGACTACACCGAGATCGCGTTAAAGGCGTCGGGTGCGGTCCAAGCGGCGCGGCACGTGAAGACCGCCTACGCTCAGCCGTGGTCTCCCACTGGCAGCGGCGCAGGCGTCGCGCCGAGCGGCTACGTCTATTCGTTCAACGGCCCGCAGTCGCTCTTCGCCGACACGATCCGCTCGATGCGCTCGCTCGTCGTCGCGCACCAGCTCGGCCACGTGCTCATGGGCGAAGGCGACAAACCGATCAATCTGCTGCACCGCGCCGTCGAGCACGCCGCCACCACGGCGCGCTTCAACGTCTTCTTCGGCACCGGCCGCGACAGCTACGATGTGCGCGGACGCGTCGCGCACGAGAGCGTGTTCAACCGCAACGACGGGCAGTTCCGCTGCCCGAGTTCGCAGCAGGGCTACTCGCCGTTCACGACGTGGACGCGCGGTGCCGCGTGGATCATCTGCGGCTACGCGGAGCAGCTCGAGTTCCTCGACACGGTCAAGGGGTCCGACCTCGACGCCGTCGGCGGCCGCCGCGCCGTGACCGATTTGTTTTTGGAAACGGCCCGTGCCACGAGCGATTACTACATCGACGGCTATTCCGCGAAGGACGGCGTGCCCTATTGGGATTCGATGGCGCTCAACAGTCACAAGCTCGGCGACTACACCAAAAAGAACGCTGATCCCTTCAACGCCCACGAGCCCGTCGACAGCTCCGCCGCCGCGATCGCTGCGCAGGGTTTCCTGCGCCTCGGCACCTATCTCGCCGCGAAAGGCGAAACCGCCGCGGGCAAAAAATATTTCCAAGCCGGCCTCACCATCGCCGACACGCTCTTCGACGAGCCCTATCTTTCCGCCGACAAGAAACACCAAGGCCTGCTGCTACACAGCGTCTATCACCGCCCGAACGGCTGGGACCACGTGCCCAAGGGCCGTAGCGTCCCGTGTGGCGAAGCCTGCATGTGGGGCGACTACCACGCGGTCGAACTCGCGCTTCTGATCTCGCGGCTCGCGCAGGGGAAATACTACACGTTCTTCTGATTCGTGGCGGCGAAGCTGGCCTGAACGCCTATCTAGCCGGGCGTGGTGTTCCCCGACGCTACGGCGCGCGGAAGCCCGCTGTCCGTGCTACCAAAGCAGGCGCACCCCGCCCCACTTCGCGATGGCCGCGTCTTTCGAGACGAGCGTCAGCCCGTGCTCCAGCGCCGTTGCCACGATCAATCGATCGGCTGGGTCTTGGTGAGCCCAGCCGGAATCGGCGGAGTGCAACGCGATGCCGCTCGAAATCGGCAGCACCGTCACCGTCGCGAGCGCCTGCGCAAACCAGACCGCGGGTGCGCCCGGCACCCCCACCCGCCCGCGCGCCATCAGCATCGCCGCCTCCCACAGGCTGATGTCGGCGATGGCGTGCTCTGCCGGCGCGGTGGCGGCGAGCAGCGCGCGGGCCTTGCGCGAAAGCTGCGCGTCGTTGTTGGCCGCCCAGATCCACGCGTGGGTGTCCCAGAGATATTTCAACGCTGCGCCTCCCACGCCTCGGCGACCGGCGCCGTCGTCAGCCGCGAAGAATCCATCAGGCCGGCGCAGCAACCGAGCAGGCCGTGCACGGGCTTTTCCTTCGCAAACACGAACGACTCCCGTCGGGCCTGGACGTGGATCGCGACACCCTTTGACGCCAGCCGGCGCATGCGGCCGAATTCACGGTGAAACGTGCGGAGGGTCGTTTTCATGACGGACAAATTGTCAGACAAACTTCGCCGGCGTCAAGCCGGGCTTGCGCCGCCCGTCCCCGCGGCTTCCCTCATAGCCGCGATGCCCGCCGCCCGTCTCAACCTCTACGATCTCACCCGCCCTGAACTGCGGGCGCTTTTCGCGCGTTGGGATTTTTCGCCGGTGCATGCGGCGACGCTGTGGAATTATCTCTACCTCCAGCTCGCAGATTCCTTTTCCACCACCGCCATGCCGGACCTGCCGCCGAAAGTCCGCACGCGTCTACTCGCGGAGGCAACCATTGGCGTGCTGCCCACGGCGCTCGAAACCGATTCATCCGACGGTTTCACGCGCAAGTATTTACTCGCCCTCGCCGACGGTGAAAAAATCGAGACGGTGCTCATGCGTTTCACCGGGCGCGTGACGGCCTGCATCAGCTCGCAGGTCGGTTGTGCGATGGGGTGCGTGTTTTGCGCCACAGGCCAGATGGGCTACACGCGCCATCTCACGCCCGGTGAAATCGTCGCGCAGGCCGTGCATGTCGCGCGCGCATTGCGTTCGGAAACTGTAGGCTTGGCCGCTGGCCGGGCAGCCCGGTCAACGCCTGGGCCTACCACCCACCGCCTGCGCAACGTTGTGCTCATGGGCATGGGCGAGCCGCTGCACAACTACGACGCTGTGATGCACGCGATTGAAATTTTGCGTGATGAGACCGGCCTCGCGCTGGCCGGCGAGCGCATCACGCTGAGCACCGTGGGTGTGGTGCCGGGAATTCTCCGGCTCGCAAAGGAAAAGCCTGCGCTGCATCTCGCCGTCTCGTTGCACGCCGCCACCCAAGCGGAGCGCGCGGCGCTTGTGCCCGCCGCAAAAAAATGGCCGCTAGACGAACTCATGGCGGCGTGTCGCACCTACAGCGAAACCACCGGCCGCCGGATTTTCTACGAGTGGACGCTCATCGAAGGGAAAAATGACTCGCCCGAAAACGCCCGCGCTGTCGGCGAGTTGCTCCGCGGCCTGCCCGCGCAGGTAAATCTGATCCCGCTCAACCCCACGTCCGGCTACGCCGGCGCGCCGACGCACCTCGAGGCGGCCAAGCGATTCCAAAAAATTCTGGCGGAGGAATTCAAAATCCCGAGCACCGTCCGCCAGCGCCGCGGCATCGACATCGCCGCCGGTTGCGGCCAACTCGCCGTCGCCGAGGCGGCGCGCTAAATTGTAGCCAAAGAACCAGGCGCCGAATAAACGGCGCCTTGTTTGTCATTCCGAAACCCATATCAAGCCGGGGCGCTGCTTGATGTGGGTCTCAGAATGACAAGCGAGGAGACCTCTTTCGGAGTCCTCAAAGCGTGGTTTGAGCGACGCGACGCGTGCTCGCGTCACGGGACGTCAAATATTTCGACGAGCGCCACGCCGCTCGTGCCACCGACGCCGCTCACGAGCGCGGTATAGTTTCCCGGGGACAAGGTTACCAGCAGAGCCGCGTCCCGCGCAGCCGTCGGCAACGCGAACGCTCCGACCTGCGTCGCCACTGCGGCAAGGTCGGCCGCGTTGGCATTTGTGCTCCAGTTGTCGTTGGTGGCCACGACGGCACCTTGGTCGGTCGTAAGCGTGAGCACGGGATCAGCGAGCGTTTCTTTGACCCCGAAGGCGGCAAGCGCGGGGCCGACGCCGCGGATAAGATAGCGCGCGGGTTTTTGTCCGCGCACGACGAAGCCGGCGATGCCGATGTTTGCGCCGGGTCCGACAAACGCGCGGCTGGAGAGATTCATGAGCCGGTTGGTCGTCGAGTCGGCCTCGTAGATTTCCACGAGCCCGATTCCTGTGCGATTCGTGGCATCGCCGAGCACGACCGTGTAACTGCCAGGTGCGAGTGCGGCGACCAACGCGGCATCGGCGCTTTTGTCTGCGAACGGAAAAGCCCCGAGACGGTTGAACATGCTCGCGGGTGTGGTCGATGCGTTCCAATCATCGTTCGACGCGATCACGCGATTGGCGCCGTCATAGAGCGTGAGCGTGGGATTGGGCAACGCGCCGGGGACGCCGAGCGGCGTCAGCGCCGGGCCGATGCCGCGCACGACAACCTGTTTGGTCGTCGAACCGCGAACGACGAAGCCCGCGATGAGTGCTCGCTCCCCTACTCCGACCGGCGCGCGCGTCGAGAGGTTGGCGAGCACCGGCGAGCCATCGATCGTAAGCCGCGCGCTCTGGCTTGTTGTGACGCCGAGACTGTTGCTAACAACGACGGTGTAGTCGCCCGCGTCTGTTGCCGACACGCCATTCAATGTTAGCGAACCTGCCGTGCCGACCACCGTGCCACCGCGGCGCCACTCGTAGGTAAACGGCCCCGAGCCGCTGACCTCGATCGTGAACACTGCCGTGCGTCCGCTGGCCGTCGTGATGGACGCAGGCTGTGCGAGGATCGTTGGTGCCACGGTGGCCACCGCTGGCGTGAGATGGTAGTTCATGAAGCGGTCGAGCGCATCGCGGCCGACTTTCGCGCCGAGTTTTCTTCCGGTGAGATCGTCCGCGGAAACATGGATGCCACCGTAGAGTCGCGAGAGTCCGGCTTGGTCGGCGGCGTCGAAGTAGGTCGCCCATTGCAATTGCAGCGCGCGTTTCGGTCCCGATTCAAAACCCAGCGCGGTGCCCGCGGCAAAATCATAGGTCGCCAATCCGCCGGGGAAAAATTCGCTGCCAGTCAGGCGTGCGATCACTTCCGCGGCGGCCCGGCTGAACGCGCTGTGGCCCGAGACGTAGCCCGGAAAGGCCGGCGTCACAAAGGTCTCGCGCTGATACGGCCGCCATTCGACGCCCAGCATCCAGCCGACGCCGGATGTTTCCAGCGCGCTGGCGGGGGTGCCGAGCCAGGCCTTCACGGCAGTCTGGTCGGTCGCTCCCGCGAGATGCGCGTGCCGTTGTCCAGGTGCCGCGGAAGCGGCCGTGATCAATTCGATCAATCCGGGCACGAGCGGCAACCCGGCGGGGTTGTAGTTGATCGAACTTGGCTCCGTCGCTTGCCCGAGTTCCGCGAGGTGACGGATTATCGTGATCGGACGGGCGGAGTCGTATTGCCACTTGAGCGTCCACGCCGCGCACGCCGCATCGTGGAGCGCGCCGTTGAGGGCGAGGTAGCCCGCGACGTCCCACTCAAGGCGCCGCAACGGCCGGCCTTGCCCGAGAAATTGCCTCGTGCTCAGCGGGTGATCGCTCACTTGGTTGAACAACACGTTCCAGTGTCCGGGTGGCGTCTCCGAGCTCGGCCCATCCGCCCAAAATTCCGCCAGCACCCGCGCGTAGTCGCCGCGCAGCACGACGTTGCTCGGATAGCGCTCGCCCGTCACCGGATTGATCGCGTGGCCGCGCCCGCTGTTGGTGCCGATGGGATTGTTGAGCAGGCTGCCGGGTGAAATATCGATCGTCGCTCCATCGTCCGCCGTGAGCTGGGCCGAGTAGCCGATCACTGCCACCGCTTGGGACACATAGTCTGCGCTGCCGAAACGCGGCGGTGGGCCCGGGTCCTCGGTGAGGAAACCGCTGGGTGCCTTCGGCAGGGCGAACGTCTGCGTGCGGATCGCATTCGCGCCGACAAACGGTTGGGTGCCCCCGCCGAGCACGATGCCGTTTTGCGTGACGATGTTCACAAGATCGAGCGGTTGCCACCGGCCGGGATCGACGATCATGCCGACACCTGAAAACCGCACGATCAGCGGCGGATTCACCGGGCGATAGCCGGTGGCGTCCGCGTAGCCGTTGGCTTCGTTGGCTCCGTCGGTGAGAGTGAGAGCCAGCTCGCGCTCGGCGATGCGCAAGCCGATCGCCGCGGGGGTGCCGCCCGTCGCATCCCTAAAATCCGGGTCGTAGCCATATTGCTGCATCAACCAGCGAAGCCCGACCAAGGTGGCGCCCGCGCCGGGACTGCGCGTGAAGCGTCTTTCGATTAGGGTGTAGGCCGCGTAGCTCATCGCCTGTTGCTGGGCGGCGATCCGATTCGCTTCGTCCGCTGGCAGCTCGAGATTTTCTTTCACAAATACCTCGCGGCGTGCCGCCCAGCCGCCGCGTTCGTAGGCCCAGAAAGCGTCCCACAACACGGCCGAGAGATGGAAAAGGTTTCGGGCGTGGACGGGCGGATTCGGCGTGTCGCGCCGGATGCCGTCGAGCAGCGCTTCGTTCCACCAGCGTGCGACGCTCTTGCGCCCGAGAGCCGCGACGACCGACACGCGTGCGCCTTGGCTCGTGACCGTGCCCGCCGGATTGAACAGGTTCACGGTGTAGATCCCCGCGTCGATTGGCTGCGTGCGCGAAAGCGTCAGCATTGCGCTCGTTTGCCCCGCGATTATTTCGCCGTCCTTGGCCCACGAATAAATCGGCGTGGGATTTCCGTTCGCCGTCACGCGCAGCACGACGGAGTCGTCTTTGAAGACCGCGATGCTCGCCGGCTGGACTGAGATTGTCGGTGCCGTGGCCGAGCCACCGGGTTGAGCGCGCAACAATTCGGCCGTGGCCCCGAAGCCGCAGAACACGCCGATCCAAACGGCCAAGGAGGAGCGGCGCGGCATCGACGGGTTATTTTGCGGCGACTTTCTTTCCGAACGCCGGATCGATCTTCAGGCGGGCGATCACGACGAAGGACGGAATTGTGCAGACCAGCACCCAGGTGAAAAAATTCACGTAGCCGATGTGATCCTGAATCCATCCGGCGGCCATCCCGGGAAGCATCATGCCGAGCGCCATGAAGCCCGTGCAGATCGCGTAGTGCGCGGTTTTGTGCGGCCCATCGGCAACCATCATCATGTAAACCATGTAAGCCGTGAAACCAAAGCCGTAGCCGAATTGTTCAACTGCGAGCGCCGAGCCGATGACCCAGAGACTCGACGGCTGCGCGAGTGCGAGAAGCAGGAACGCGACGATCGGAACGTGCATCGCGATGATCATCGGCCAGAGCAGACGTTTGAGTCCGTGCACCGAAATGACGAAGCCGCCCACTAACCCACCGACCACGAGTGCGATCACACCCACCGTGCCGTAGACCCAGCCGACCTGCTGCGTGGTGAGTTCCAAGCCACCGACGGCGCGCTTATCGAGCAGGAAGGGGGACAGGAGTTTCAGCGCCTGCGACTCCGCGAGCCGGTAGAGCAGTAGCATCGCGAGGATGCCGAGAATACCGGGCTTGCGGAGAAACTTGGCAAACACCGCAAAGAACTCCTTCACGAGATCCTGTCCGCCGGCGGTGGGACGATCGACGTCCGGCTTGGGCAGCGCGAAGAAATGATAGATCCCCACGGTGATGAAAATCACGGCGAGCAAACCAAAGACCAGGGACCAGGCTTGCGTGATGCTGCCAGTGGACTCCTGCCACATTCCGGCCAGATAGACCAGGCCGCCCTGCGCGGTGAGTGATGCGAGCCGGTAGAACGTGCTGCGCACGCCGACAAAGGCGGACTGCTGTCCGGGCCGCATCGCCAGCAGATAGAAACCGTCCGCCGCGATGTCGTGCGTCGCAGAGCTGAAGGCCATCAGCCAGAAAACGGCGAGCGAGAGCTGGAAAAACTTCGGGCCCGGAAGGGTGAGCGCGACGAGCGCGAAGGCCAGGCCGATGGCAAATTGCAGCGAGATGATCCAGAATCGTTTCGTGCGAAACAGATCCACCAGCGGCGCCCACAGCGGCTTGATGACCCACGGGAGGTAGAGCCAGCTCGTGTAGAGCGCGATGTCGGTGTTGGAGACCCCGAGGTTTTTGTAGAGCACCGTCGAGAGCGTCATCACGACGACGTAGGGAATGCCCTGCGCGTAGTAGAGCGTGGGAATCCACGACCATGGGCTGCGGCTCGCGGCGTGGTCCGCGGCGGGAGGAGGAGGAGAAGTGACCATTTCTGAGAACGAAAAACTGGCAAGGCGATGGTTTGAAAGTAGGGCGGGTCTGTGACCCGCCTTTTCGCGCGGGGTGTATTCCTGCCGAGGGCGGGTCAGAGACACCGCCCTACTGCCGGACCTTTCGCTTCAACGCGAGCACTCGCACCACCGATTCGTCGATGCGTGATTCCGGGATGCGGCCCGACTGCACCGCGCGCTCGATGATCGCGATGGCCTTCGGGGCGATGTCGGGATCGTAGCTGAGGTTGTTGCCGAAGCAGAGCACATCGATGCCCGCCTCGAGGGCGAGCGGCAGAGATTTCTCCAGACCGTAGTGACTCGAGATCGCCTTCATCTCCATGTCGTCACTGGTGATCACGCCGCTGAAACCGAGCTTCTCGCGGAGCAGTCCGGTGATGACGGCGCGCGAGAGCGTCGCGGGGCGCTCGGGGTCGAGCTTCGCGTTGAACACGTGTGCGCTCATGATCGCGTCGCAGAGATCGGCGGCGATGAGCCGCTGAAATGGCACGAGCTCCTTCTCGCTCCACGTCTGCGTGACATCGACGAATCCAAGGTGTGAATCGCTCGTGGCGCTGCCGTGGCCGGGGAAATGTTTCGCGCACGTGAGCACACCCTGCGCCCGGTGTGCGCGCACAAATTCCGCGGCGTGCCGCGCGACCGTCTCGGGATCGGCCGCGAAGCTGCGGCGCTTGCCCTTGATGATCGGGTTGTCGGGATGAGCGTCGAGATCGACAACGGGGGCGAGGTTCCAGTTGAGCCCGAGGCTGGCGAGCGTCTGCGCGGTAGCCGTGGCGTGGCGGTAGGTTTCAGGCGGTTGGTTGAGCCGGCCGAGTTCCTCGTGCGAAATACTCTCAGGAAAACCGTAGATTGGTTTCAGTCGGTTTACGCGCCCGCCCTCTTGATCGATCGAAGTGAGCAGGGGGACGCGAGCGTGCGACTGGAGAAACGTGAGCAGCGCCTTCACCTGCGCAGGTGACTCGATGTTCCGGCGCCCGGCGGAACCATCGACCATCTCCTGATCGAAGAGAATCACGCCGCCGATGCCGTGCTCGCGAATATCACGGACGGCGAGCGCGCACACCGCGGGCTGGCAGCCGCGGAAGCCGACGTTCAGCAGCTGGCCGATTTTTTCGCGGAGCGAAAGATCGCGGAGGGAAAGGCTCATGCGGGAGCAGAGGCTTTGAGCTTCGCCACGAGCGCGGCGAGCGAATCGTAGCGGTGCAGGCGAACGCCAACGGCGCCGCCGCCGGGATGGATTTCCACAAAGTCGGTTTCGGGTGCGAGGCCGAAGCGGCGGTAGAATGCGCCGCGTAGGAATTGCTGCACGTCGGCGGCCGAAATCTTCCGGGTGTCGATATGCACTTGGAAAAAATCCCCCTGCCCCGCGGCGTTGACGCGCACCGCGACGGCTTCGTTTCCGAAAGCGCGCTTGAGCATCGCCTCTGCGAGATCGATGAGGGCGAGGCCGCGGAAGAAACTTGCGCCGGCCAGATGATGGAGGTCTGGCGGCTCTGCTGCGCTGAGGGCCGCGTCGTCGAGCCCGCGCTGGTAGTCGAAGGGCGTCGCGCCGCAGCGCTCGAGCCAGCGGTTGAGCAAGTCGGAGCCGGCAAGACCACTCTCCCACTCCAGCGGTTGCTCCATGGCGGCGCGCTCTGGCAACCGCGCGGGATCGAGGTCGAAAGAGCGGTCACCGCGCTGCGACCAAGTAACGGATTCGATCCATGCCTCGGGATGGTGGATGAGGTGGAAGTTGCGGGCGACCTCGGCGAAGAGATAGGCAACGATTGCGCGCAGGGGCACGCCGGATTCATCGACGATTTCTCCGGCGGGGGTGGTGCGGCGGAGCAACGGATCGCGCCAGCCGGAGAGGAGCGAGGCGAGCGTGGCGTCGGCCTTCTGCGTCGCGTCTTGCGCATCGACCCCGGCGCTTTCGATGAGTTGGGAAATATACCACGCGCGGTTGTCGGCCAGCCGCTCGCGCAGCTCCTCGCGCGAAACGATCAGCGGCAGCTGCCGCAATATTTGCGCGATGAGCAAACGGCTGCCACGGTCGAGTGCGCCGTCCGCTACAAGATCGTCTTCGATCAATTTGAAGAAATCGGTTTCGAGTGGCAGCCGGATGAGCAGCGCCGCGATCTCGGCGGCTTTGCCGGTAAGCTTGCGGATTTCGCCGGTGGTGAGCCGGTCAGACGAAGTGTTTTCCGCGTAGGCGCCCCACGACCATTTCCACGCTTCGCGGTCGCGCTCCACCGTGTAGGGAAAGATCACCTGAAGCCGATCGGAGGGCACGGGATAGGTGCCGATGATCCGGAAATTTTCGCGCGGATTCGACGAGATGAGGGTTCCCTGACCGGCCCGGCCTTTCTGCTCGGTCGCCTGATCGAGCGAGCCGGCGCGCACGCCGGTGCCGTATTCCGCCTGACACGCGAGGTGCACGAGCAGGTCAGGCGGGATGCCGAGACTGTAGAGCGCGTTGATCGCGTTTTTTACGGCGACGGTGACGGCGGAAGAACTCGAGAAGCCGCCCTTCGGCACGTTGCCGGTGGTGACGAGGCGCAGGCCCTGGAAACCGTCGCGACCGAGATGCAGCTGCACCTCGGCGCCGAGCCGGCCTTTGCGCAGCGTGCGGAGTGAAGCGATGGCGTTGCCCACGAGGGAAAACGGCCGGCGCATATTGCTCGTAAGCCAGTGCGAGTTCGGCGGCAGCGGCTGCCCGCGTTCGCGGCGGCGCTGCAACTCCTCATCGCTGAAGTAGCCGAGCGCGAGGAGTAGATTCTCGCTCATGCGCGTGCCGAAATCTTCGTAGGCGTTCCAGTCGGAGATTTCCTCGCCGGGATACATCGAGGAGGTGTCAGCCGCGACGGTGTTCACGTTTTCGCGAAAGCGCGGATTGGTGGGAAATAAATGGATCTGCTGGTCGCCCGCGCTCTGCGTGAGGACGACGATCTGTTCGTCGCCCGCCGGATCGCCGGCACCGATTGGCATTTGCCACGCGGGCCCGAAGAAGCGGCCCATGTCGGGGTGCATGAAGGCGATTCGGAATCGTCCGCCGGAAATCCCGAGTGACGCCGGTTGGTCGGGTTTGAAGCCGAGCTTCTCGTCGGACGCGGCGCGGATGAGTTCCTCGAGCTGGCGGGCGATGGACGCGACCTGCGCCGGCGGTCGGTCGGCGAGGATCGCGCGCGCAGCGGTGTCGATCTCGGAGCCGCCGGCGAGGAGGATGTTGCCCGATGAGGCGACGACACTTTCCAACAACGCGAGATCCGTGGGCCGCGTAACATCGGAGCAGAGCAAATCATACTCGGGATCGGCGACGGTGATCGTGATGGTGCGGAGATCGCCGCGCTCGCGGTGGATGGCCTCGACGATGTCGGTCAGGTAATACTGCTGCTGCGCGTTGGCGTTGGTGAGGCCGGCGAGGTGGCGGTGCAGCGTCGCGGCGCGAATCGCGTAGAGCGGACAGTTGCCCTCCGTGAGATCGTCAAGGGCACTGCGCGCGGCGGGGTCAGCGATGGCGTCGATGTCGCGCTGCTCGACGAGGTGCGTCACGCGGCCATCGGCGCCGCGGACGACGCGGCCTTTGCCGCGATTTTTCGGCGGCTCGTATTCGGCGGTGAGCAGCGTGAGATCGGCCTCGCGGCCACCGGCGCGGTGCGTTTCGCAGAGCCGCCGGTAAACCGAAGGCGTCACGATCCGGTCGC
Source organism: Opitutaceae bacterium (assembly GCA_031411015.1). Taxonomy (GTDB): domain Bacteria; phylum Verrucomicrobiota; class Verrucomicrobiia; order Opitutales; family Opitutaceae; genus ER46. The sequence continues at coordinate 14,126 of JANOAF010000611.1, forward strand.
CCATCGTGATCACGAGCAGCGGATTGATCTCCAGCAGCGTCGGCACACTGAACGCCTCGAACGCGGCGAACGCGGTGCCACCCGCCGGATTGTCGGAGCGCACGTAAACATTGTCGTCGCCGAGCGCGGCGGAGACCTCGTCATGCTTGTAGCCGACGAGCCCGACGACCGGTGCGGAGCTAAACCTGCGAAACGCATCGATCGCGTGGCGCGCGAGCGGAGTGCCATGCACCGGCTGGATGCATTTTGGCGCTTGCCCGAACCGTGTGCCCTTGCCCGCCGCAAGGATGACGAGCACCGGGGCACCGGAAACGATGCCGCCATAGAGCGCGGCGGCTTCGGGATGAATGAGTTTGTCGGCGTGGAGGCGGGCCGCGGTGCCGAGCGTGGCGATCGCGGAAGGTGAAATCATGCCACCATTCACGAGGAGATGGCGCGGGGCCGCCAGTATTTTATGGGATGACGCGTTGATGTGCGTGTTGAAGTAATGTGGGCGCCCTGCCCTGCCCCTCCCTTCGAATCTGTGCCGCGCGGGAAACTCCGTCGCTGTTAGTTGCTCCAGCTTGCGATGGAAGTGGTGGCGGGCAGCGTCGGAGCATCTCAATGTCCGCCGACACTTCTCCCAAAACTTCACGCCTGCACTACGCGTGGATCGTGGCGGGGGTGACGTTTGTCACGCTCCTCGTGGCGGCGGGGGCGCGGGCGACGCCGGGGGTGTTGATGCTGCCGTTTGGGAATGAGTTTCAGTGGAGCCGGGCAAAGGTGTCGTCGATTGTGGGGATAAATATTTTTCTCTACGGGTTAATCGGACCGTTTGCGGCGGCGGTGTATCAGCGGTTCGGTTTGCGCCGGGCGATGACGGCGGCGATGGCGCTGCTGAGCATGGGTTACGGGCTCTCCACGCTGGCGACGCAGTATTGGCAGTTCGTCGTGCTGTGGGGTGGAGTCGTCGGCGCGGGATCGGGGATGGCGGCGACGGTGCTGGGCGCAGCGGTGGCGAACAAGTGGTTCACGGCGCGGCGTGGGCTGGTGATGGGCGTGCTCACGGCGAGCACGGCGACGGGTCAGCTCGTGTTTCTCCCGTGGCTCGCGTCGGCAGTATCCGGGGGCGGCTGGCGCGCGGCCCCGTGGATCGTCGTGGGCGCGACGGCGGCGGTGATGCCGGTGATTTGGTTTTTTATGCGGGATGATCCGCGGGATGCCGGGGTGCGGCCGTATGGCGAAAGCGGCGCGCCGGATGCGGAGAAACCGGTGGCGAAGGTGGGCAACCCGGCGAAGCGCGCGATCGATGTGCTCTTCGAAGCGGTGCGCGTGCGTGATTTCTGGCTGCTCGCGGGATCGTTTTTTGTGTGTGGCGCGAGCACGAACGGGCTGATCGGCACGCATCTGATTTCGGCGGCATTTGACTGTGGGATTCCCGAGGTGCGCGCGGCGGGATTGCTCGCGCTGATGGGGCTTTTTGATCTCGTGGGCACGACGGCCTCGGGTTGGCTGAGCGATCGGTTTAATTGCCGCTATCTTCTCTTCGGCTACTATGGGCTGCGCGGACTCTCGCTGATGTTTTTGCCCCAGGCGCTGCTCGGGCCGGCGGCTGGGCTCGGCGTGTTCGCGGTGTTCTACGGACTCGATTGGATTGCGACCGTGCCGCCGACGGTGCGGCTGACGGGCGAAGTGTTCGGACGCGAGAAGGCCAGCATCGTTTTTGGCTGGATCGCGGCGGCGCACCAGGTGGGCGCGGCGTGTGCGACCTACACGGCGGGCGCGTTGCGGACGGAGTTCGGGAGCTACGCGCCGGCCTTCATCGGCGCGGGCGTGCTCTGTGT
>JANOAF010000612.1:0-9412 GCA_031411015.1 Opitutaceae bacterium
GCATCGCGGTGAACGACGAACTGGGCGCGATGCGAATCCCCTGAAACGCCCGCGTGGCCGGGTGGACCTTCGACGCAAAACGATCGCGGGCGGGAATCGCCTCCGCGATCACGGCGGCGAGTGAGGTGGTGCGCGCCAGCGTGCCGGTGCCGCGTCCGGCAACGATGGCGCGCACCACGCGGCGCCAGTGTTGTTCTTCGCCGAAATCTCGAATGGCGCGAACGAGCATCTCCTCCGTCGCCGTTTCCAACCACCGCGAGGCCGGCACGCCGACCCGCGGATCCATCCGCATGTCCGCCGGGGCATCGTGGCGAAAGGAAAACCCTCGCTCCACCTCGTCGAGCTGGAAGGAAGAAACCCCCAGATCAAAGAGGATTCCATCGAACTTCTCCTCCGGCAGATCCGCCAATCGCCCAAAATCTCGGTCGATCAACGCGAACCGCCCGGCAAACTCCGCGCCCAGCGATGCTGCCCGCTCCGCCGCCGCCGGATCGCGGTCCAACGCGACGACCGTCACGGCGGGAGCCGCCTCAAGCAGGGCGCGGCTGTGGCCACCGCCGCCAAACGTGCAGTCGAGGAACCGCCCGGCCGGCTTCGGCGCAAGAAACTCCAGCACCTCGCGCCGCAGGACGGGTTGGTGGCCGGGGGTCATGGCACGGCAGCAAACTTCATCGGGCGCCGTGGACATCGGAGAGGCGTTTCGCGCCGGACTTCTTCCTGGAGACCTCACGTAACACGAGGCCAGCGCGCACCCGATGAGACACGCCACGGGCCGTAAAGGCCGTGCCAGCGTCGTCGACAATCCAAGCCGGAAATGGCCGGCGCGAAATCGCCGAGGCAGCCAAGGCGGTTTTGCGCAATGGGACGCGGGTGGAAAGGGCTTTAACTTTGACGGTGCGGCGCATGGTCGGTGGTGGAGGCAGTTTGCGCGAAGCGTAGATTTCGAATTTCGACGGACGGCGGATGAGGAGGTCAGATGTCGAGCTTGCGCATGAGATCGCCGAAGCTCTCGCCGACGGCGGGCGTTTCCTCCTGCTGCCAGCGCGCAGGACTGTAGATGTTGAACTTCGTGAGGGAGCCGACGAGGACCGCGTCCTTGTCGATCCCAGCGTGCTTGAGCAGCTCGGCAGTGAAACCCGCTCGCCCCGTTTTATCGTAGGAAAAGCTCTGCGTTTTCGAAAAAAACTGCGCCGCGAATTTCTGCGCTTCGGAGTTGCTCAATTTCTGCGCGGCGATCTTGGCGCGCAGAATATCCACCTCATCTGGCGGCAGGATCGTGATGTAGCCGTCCGGATGCGGGGTCGCGAGGAACGTGTCTTCCGGTGCATGCGCAACCCTCCATTCCGACGGGATCGTGAGCCGACCCTTGTCGTCAAGCGTATGCCTGAAAAGGCCTGTATAGGCCGCCTTGCCTGCTTGCGCCATGTGGGGGAGACGGGGCGAAGTGCCCCAAAACGCTGCATTTCAACCCACTTTGCCCCCCACCAGTCAAGCCCAGACCCCCGAAAAACCACAATACTTGTTCACATATTCACAGTGCGCGTCATGGCACGATCGCGCCTAGCGGGTTCGTCTGCATTTAAGCGGAGGACGCTGATTTCTCGCCCGAAACTCCGGTGATGATCCGGGCGCCCCGTTTATAGGTGAAATAGGAATAGGCCCATTGCATCAGCACCGAGAACTTGCTCCGGAACCCGACGAGAAAAAGCAGGTGCACCGCCAGCCACGCGATCCAAGCGGGATAGCCGCTTAATTTTCGCCCGCCGATTAACGCCACCGCCGCCGAGCGCCCGATGGTCGCCATCGATCCCTTGTCGCGATAAACAAACGCCGCGCGTTCCGGCGGCGGTCGCTTTCCCTCGCGCAGCTCACGCACGATCACCCCGGCCGCATGCTCGCCCATTTGCAGCGCGCCCTGCGCTACGCCCGGCACAGCCACACCCTTCGCATCAACGAGCGTCACTAAATCACCGAGTGCAAAAATTTCCGGGCAGCCCGGCACGCTCAGATCCGACAGGACTTTGATGCGCCCGCCGCGATCCAGCTCGACGCCGAGTTGTTTCGCGAGCGGCGCGGCCGCAACGCCCGCCGCCCAGATAATATTGTCCGCGCGAATCGTCTCCCCCGCGACGACCAGTTCACCCTCGCGGATCGATTCAACGCGAACTCCCGTTCGCACCTCGACTCCCAATTTTTGCAGCTGCAACACCGCGCTTTCCGATAATTCCGGCGGAAATGCCGCCAACACCCGCGGACTCCCCTCAATCAAACGCACCCGCACCGTCGTCGGATCGATGTGATCGAAATCCTTGTGCAGCACGGTGCGCGTCAATTCGGCAAAAGCCCCGGCGAGTTCCACCCCGGTCGGCCCGCCGCCGATCACGACGATGTTCATGGCCGCCTCGCGTTTCACCGGATCGGGTTCGGTCTCGGCGCGTTCCAGCGAACACAATACAAGGCGCCGGATCCGCAGCGCGTCGTCGAGCGACTTCAGGCCCGGCGCAAATTTCTCCCACTCGGGATGCCCGAAATAGTTCGTCGTTCCGCCCGCCGCGAGCACGAGGTAGTCGAACGTCAACTCCCCGCGCGCATGCACCAGTCGCTTCGCGGTCGCATCGATCGCGGTGACTTCGCTCATAATCACCTCGAGGTTGGGCCGCGCGCCAAACACCGCGCGAATCGGCTGCGCAATATCGACTGCCGAGAGCCCGGCCGTCGCCACTTGATAAAGCAGCGGCTGAAACAAATGGTGATTCTGCCGATCGATAATCGTGATGCGCGCGAGATGGGCCGGAAAATTCCGCCCAAACGCCAAGCCGGCGAAGCCGGCGCCCACAACGACGATATGGGGCAGCGAGGTGACGGACGGCGAACTCATGGTCGCGAAATCCTGCGGCGATGTCGGCGATAGGCAATGCCGCGGCCGGGGAAATTTGCTGTCCTTCAGTGCAGGATAAATTCTATGTCGGTTCCCACGCGATGCACTCACCCCTCAACATCCAGCTCATCGGCCAGGAAATCGCCATCGCGTGGGATGACGGAGTGGAAACCTACTACACTTTTGAGCAACTCCGCGCCGCATCCCCGAGCGCCGCCAATCTCGGGGAGAGCGACATCCTCGGAAATCGCTACGGCGGCGATGGCCCGAAGAAATTTCCCGGCGTGCAAGTCGTCGGCTGGGAGCGCGTCGGAAATTACGCGGTGCGATTCGATTTCAGTGACGGCCACCGCACCGGTCTCTACAGTTTCGACTATTTGCGCACGCTCGCTGCCACCTGAAACGTCGTGCCGCTCTTGTAGGCCGGGCTTTACGCCCGCCATCCTGACGCGAAATGTCGGGCGCAAAGCCCGACCGACAAAAACATTTTTCACCCATGAGCACCTACGTTTTCCCTCTCCGCACGACGACCTCCGACATCGAGCTCGGCGCCACGCTGCAACCCAAATTTGGCCCTGACGGCCTCATCCCCTGCATCACCCAAGACGCGCAGTCGGGCGAGGTGCTGATGTTCGCCTTTATGAACGCCGAGGCGCTCGCGCACACGCTGCGGACCAAGAAGGCCACCTATTGGAGCCGCTCCCGCAACAAGCTCTGGGTGAAAGGCGAGGAGTCGGGCAACGTGCAACACGTGCGCGAACTCCGCACCGACTGCGACCAAGATGTCCTCCTGCTCAAGGTCGAGCAAACCGGCGCGGCCAATGCCAGCTGCCACAACGGCTACAAATCCTGCTTCTACCGCAAACTCTCCGACCTCGACGGCGCCGAGGCCTCGGGCTTCAAACTCACGACGACAGCCGCGCAAGTCTTCGATCCCGCGACGGTGTATAAGAAAAAATAGCCCGCGGTGTCCGCGCTCGACTCCTGGAAGATCAACGTCCGCCCGGCGCCAACCCGCGCTCGCTCGCCCGCGCAAAACTCAGCACGCGTTGGAACTCCGCACTCGCCGCCTGCGAGTGACTCGCGAGTTTCTCCAGGGCCTGCGTGCGGTTCAACCCTTCGCGGTAGAGGACGCGGTAAATCTGCTTCACGCGATCCAGCTGCTCGGGCGTGAAGCCGTTGCGCTCCAATCCGACTTTATTGATCGCGCGCACCTCGGCGGGCGTGCCGTCGGCAATGAAGAACGGCGGCAGATCGTGCACGAGCTTGGCCGTGGCAGAGAGCATCGCATACGCCCCCAGCCGGCAGAACTGGTGGATGCCGCCGTAACCGCCGACAATCACGTGATCCTCAATCGTGACATGGCCGGCGACCATCGCCCCGTTGCTCATCACGATGTGATTTCCGATCGTGCAATCGTGGGCGATGTGGCAGGCCCCGAGCAGCACGTTGTCCGATCCCATCTGCGTGAAATCGCCGTCGTTGGTCGCGCAGTGCACCGTCACGTATTCGCGGAAGACATTGCGATCACCGATGCGGAGCCCGGGCGAACCGCCCTTGTATTTCAGGTCCTGAGTTTTTCCGCCGATGCACGCATAGGGGAATATTTCACACTCCTTTCCGAGCGACGTGCGGCCCTCAACGCTGGCGTGATGGTGAAGTCGCGTGCCGTTGCCGAGCTCCACCGCGGCTCCGACAAAGGCGTAGGCCCCAATCTCGACTTCACCGGCGAGTTGCGCTCCCGGCTCGACGATTGCCGTGGGATGAATGCGGGTCGCCATGCGCTGCGTCATTCCACTTCGCTCGAGTCGACAATCGCGAACATGAGTTCGCCCGATGACACGACCTGACCATCGACCGTGCAGGTGACCTCAGCGGCCGCGAGCTTGGCCCCGCGCGTCTTGGTCAACTTGGCGTTGATGATGAGCTGATCACCCGGGCGGACGGGTTTACGGAACTTCACCTTGTCTGCGCTCATGAAGAGCGTGGTCTTCCCCTCCGCCGAGCCGCGCCGGAGCATCAGCACACCCGCGGCCTGCGCCATCGCCTCCAGCTGAAGCACACCGGGCATCACGGGATTTCCCGGAAAGTGCCCCTGAAAATACGGCTCGTTGATCGAGATATTCTTGATCGCGACGAGCGAATCCTCACCGACGAACTCAACCACCCGATCGACCATGAGAAACGGGTAGCGGTGCGGCAGGGTGTCGAGGATGCGACGCACATCGAGCTCGGTCTCGTGGGGCATCACCATCGTCGGCCGCGGCTTTTTCTTCGGGCCTTTTTTCCGCTCCTCCAGTTTCAACGCGAGCGCTTTGGTGAGTTCAGCATTAATCGCGTGGCCTGGGCGCGTGGCAACGATGTGGGCCCTGAGCGGCAGGCCGAGCAACGTGATGTCACCGATGATATCGAGAATCTTGTGGCGCACGAACTCGTCTTTGAAACGCAGTCCCTCTTTGGAGATGATTTTGTCGCCCCGGATGACGACGGCGCAGTCGAGTGAGCCGCCCTTAATCTTGCCTAGTTTCAAGAGCTCCTCGATGTCCTCATAGATCGTGAAGGTCCGCGCCGCGGCGATCTGCGTCATGTAGCTGTCGGGATCAATCGTGAGCGAGAGATGCTGCGTGTGGATGCCGCGATCGTCGGCGGAGGTGCAGGAAATTTTCAGTTCATCGCAGGGCAGTGCGATGATGGAAGACTGGCCCTTCGTCACGGAGACTGCGGCATCGAGCGTGAAATATTCGCGTTCAGCATCCTGTTCGACCGGTTCACCCTGCATGATCAAATCGACAAACGGCTTTGCCGAGCCGTCGAGGATCGGGGGCTCCGAGGCGTCCATCTCGACGATGGCGTTGTCGATCCCACAGCCATGCAGCGCGCTGAGCACGTGCTCGACGGTGTGGATCTTGGCGTGGCCCACCTGAATTGTCGTGGCGCGCACCAAATCGGTGATTTGGTCGACCCGCGGACGGATTTCCGGGGAACCGCTCAGATCGATGCGGCGGAAAACATACCCCTGCCCCACGGCCGCGGGTTTCAAGGTGAGTGTGACAGCGTCGCCCGTGTGGAGCGCGCTCCCCTTGATCGAGACTTCCCGCGCGAGGGTGCGTTGTTTCATGGAATGGTGAGCAGTGTCGGAAACCGCCGCGGTCGAGCGCAAGCGCGGATGTGAAGCCGGCGGACCGAAGTGAACGCCCCACCATCCATCCTTGGCCGAGGCCTTGACAGCGCCAACCCTGCCTCGCCACTCTGGACCCTTTCACCACTCAAAACCCGTCCGACCGAACCGCCCCCGTCATGCCCGCAGCCAACGATATCCGCAGAGGCCAAGTCATCAAATTCAACGGCGAGCCGCATCTCGTCATGGAAACCCAGCACCGCACGCCGGGAAATCTCCGCGCCTTTGTGCAAATCAAGATGCGCAATCTGCGCTACGGAAAGGCGCTCGACCAACGCTTCGCCTCGACCGACACCATCGAAGTAATGCCGACGGACCGCAGGGAGCTCGAGTTCAGCTACGCCGACCGCGGCACCTACGCGTTCATGGACAACACCACGTTTGAAACGATCGAGCTCACCGAGACCCAGCTCGGCGACGTGAAGAACTACCTCGCCCCCGGCGGCAAGGTGACGTGCTCTTCGTCGATGAACGCCCGCTCTCCGTGGACCTGCCTTCAACGGTGGCCCTGAAAATCGTCGAGTCGGCTGACGGCGTGAAAGGCGACACCGCCTCCAACGTCCAGAAGCCCGCCAAGCTAGAGACCGGTCTCATCGTGCAAGTGCCGCTCTTCATCAAGGAAGGCGAACTCATCAAGGTGAGCACCGTCGACGGTTCGTATCTCGGCCGCGTTTAGCACCAGATCTTGGAAAGGTAGAGCCGCTGGCTGCATGCAGCCGGCCAACGGGCCGTTTTTAGAACACGAATCAAGCTGCCGGATTAGCCGGAGCAACCGTGCGCATGATTTCAGCGCGGGCGCTTTCCGGCAGCGCATTTAGTTTCTCCAAGAACGTATCGCCGGGAAGTAACGTCAGCTGATTATCGGCGGCAAAGTCGCGCGCCGCAGGGGCAAATTTTCCAGTTGTGACGACGTGTCCGCGACGAATGTCTTCCTTCGCCAGCGCCGCGGCGAGTTCCCGCAACGGCTTCGCATCGATTGGCGCGGTGGCCCGATCGAGGCAGAGCACACCGGCAAACGGCCGGGGCTCGCCCTTCCACGAAATCCGCACTCGCACCAAGCCGGCCGCACTATCGGTCGCACGCACGGCGACGACACCCGTCTTGCTGTAGTAGGCTGTCACCAAGCTCTCGAACTGAGCGGCATCCAAACGCGAAATAAAATCAGAGGAGAACGAGGTGTCCCGGGCACGCACCGGCGCCGCGACGGGGGCCGCCGCGACCGGCGCGGCCGTCTTCCGCACGGGCGTGTTCTCCACCGAGGTAGCCGCCAGGTCGGCCTCACGCTGGCGCCACCGCCAGATGAAAAAACCCAAGCCTCCGATCACCACCACGGCCAGCAAAACGTAACGCCAAGTCGGCGTGCCTTCTTCGTCCAAGGCCGAGCCTTCGGCAAAATCCAAGCGGCGAACCGCCGAGCTCGTGGCCTTCGCCCGTTTGTTTTTCGCCGCCAGCTCCGCGGCGCGCTCCGCCGCGGCCGCCTGCGCCGCCAGTTCCTCGTTCGTTGGACCGACGCTGCGCTCGACGACGGGAGGCGGAGGAATCACGGGAGCCACCGGAACGACCTCTTCCTTCGGGGCGGGTAGCGGTGGGATCGGACCGCGGCCGTTGGCAGAAGGCGGTCGGACCAGTTTGATCTCAACTTTGGATTCCGGCGTGGGTGGAAGAGGAGCCGCCACGGGAGAGGAACTGGGCGCGCCCGGCACCGCTGGTGCAGCTGTCTCGGATCCTTTTACGGGCGGCACGCCGGTCGCCGGTGCGGCCCCCGGCACCGCGTTTCCAGGGTTCGGAACGGTGCCCGCGGGAGGCGACACCACCGCCACAGGAGGCGGTGGGTCCGACCGCCGCACGGGTTCGGCTGCGACCTGTTCCACCTCAATCACCCGGCCACCGCGCACCACAATCCGCTCCTTCGGATAAAAAACCACCAACCGATCTCCGACCGTGATCTGGCTTTTGGGCTCGCCGTATTTTGCCACGACCTGCTCCAGCGTCGCGCCCAGCAAAGGAGAAACGGGTTCCGCCGCCCGCACGCTCAACAACAGCAGCGCAAAAGCGGCGCAGCATGCTCTCAGGACGGGTGCAAACGTGGCAGGCATGTTCGTTCGGCAGTGTGGCGGAAAGCTTCGAGGCACATCAATGCCGAACTTGGCGGCCACCACCCTGCCCGGCCCTCGCCTTCACACGACGCGCGCCCATAGCACTTTCAGGTAACGACTCTCGAGACAGTTCGAGTAAACGGGATGATCCACGCCGGGTCCGGTGCGATCGAAAAACTGCAGGCGCCGATTCAGCCGATGCGCCGCCTTGATCACGTGCGCTTCAAAATCTTCGAGCGAAAGCAGGCCCGAACACGAGCACGTGACAAAAATCCCACCCGTCTTCACCAGCGAGATCGCGAGCAGGTTGAGGTCCTCGTATTTCTGCCGGCCCTCCCAATTCCCCGCCGTATCGCGCGTGAAAATAAATTTCGGCGGATCGAGCACGACCACGTCCCATTTCTCCCCGTTCTGCTGCATCTGGCGCGCATAGGCGAAGGCGTCGGCGTGGACGAATTTCAACCGCGCCTGATTGAGGTTCATGTTGCGCTTCGCCTGCGCGAGCGCGACTTCATCGAGGTCGACACTCGTCACCTCGGCGGCACCACCGAGCACTTTGGCGTTGAGCGAAAATCCGCCCGTGTAACAGCAGAGGTCGAGCACGCGCGCGTCCTTCGTGAAGCGCGCGATCCCGCGGCGATTGTCCCGCTGGTCGCAGAAGAAACCTGTCTTGTGGCCCTCGGCGAAATCCACCTCGTAACGCACCCCGTGCTCGCGGATTTTTACGCGGTCCGGCGCGGCGGCGTTGGTCTCGTTGAAGGTCGATGGCTTGATCCCCTCCAGGCTGCCGAGGTCGTGATCGACATGCACGCGCGCGAACTTCGTGCCCGCGAGTTCATGCAAGAGCGGCAGCCATTTCGGCAGCCGCTGCGCGATGCCCAGCGAGTGGACTTCGCACAGCAACGTCTCGCCATAGCGATCGATCATGAGCCCACTGAGGCCGTCTCCATCCGAATTGATCAGGCGATAGGCGTCGGTCGTCTCATCAAGTTTGAACAAGTCGCGGCGCAGCGCGACCGCCCGGCGAATCGCCGTCTCGAAATAACTTTCGCTGACCGGCTCCGTGGAGTGACAGACGACCCGCAGCGGAATCTTCGCGCGCGGATTGAAGAGCCCGCCCCCGGTGAGATTGCCGTTCTTGTCGTAGACGTTGACGAAGTCGCCTGGCCGAGCATCAGACGACACCTGCCCGAGCAACCGCGGAAAAATCGCCGGCTGAAACGTAAAGTATTTCAACTGTGCCCACGGCTTCGGCCAGCC
>JANOAF010000613.1:0-10764 GCA_031411015.1 Opitutaceae bacterium
GCAACAAGGCCGCCGGCGTGCCGCTCGCCGCGTTTGGCTCTCAACTCTCAGCGCTCAACTCTCAACCCGCTCCCACCGTCCGCGATATTCTCGTCGCGATGGTGAAGGCCCACGAAATCCAAGGCGTGCTCGCCCTCGAAAATTCCTTTAACCGTGTAGGACTCGACCATGTGTTACTTGTGCGCATTGCCTCCACTGCCGTCGCAACCGCTCTCCTCGGCGGCACGCGCGACCAAATCATCAACGCGCTCTCGCACGCGTGGGTCGACGGCTCCGCGCTGCGCACGTATCGGCACGCGCCCAACACCGGCTCCCGCAAAAGCTGGGCCGCAGGCGACGCCACAAGCCGCGCGGTCCGCCTCGCGCTCATCACGCTGACCGGCGAGATGGGCTACCCCTCCGTCCTCACCGCCAAGACCTGGGGCTTTCAGGACGTGTCGTTCAAGGGCCAGCCCGTGAAACTCCCGCGCCCCCTCGGCAGCTACGTGATGGAGCAAATCCTCTTCAAGATTTCCTTCCCCGCCGAATTCCACGCTCAGACCGCCGTCGAGTGCGCCGTCCTGCTCCACCCACTCGTCAAAAACAAACTCGCCGACATCGCGCGCATCGAACTCACCACTCACGAGTCCGCCATCCGCATCATCGACAAATCCGGCCCGCTCCACAACCCCGCCGACCGCGACCACTGCCTGCAATACATGACCGCCATCGGTCTGATTTTCGGCAATCTCACCGCCGAACACTACGAGGACCAAGTCGCCGCCGACCCCCGCATCGACGCCCTCCGCGCCCAGATGATCGTGACCGAAGACAAATCCTACTCCCGCGACTACCTCGACCCCGACAAACGCTCCATCGCCAACGCCGTCCAAATCTTCTTCCGCGACGGCACGAGCACCGCCCGCATCGAAGTCCACTTCCCCATCGGCCACCGGCGGCGGCGCAAAGAAGGTATCCCGATCCTACGGCAGAAGGCCGCTGCCGCCTTCGCCGCGCATTACGGAAACTCAAAACCGGAAAATCTCACGTCGCTCTTCACCGACCGCATGAAACTCGGTGCGATGCCGGTGCAGGATTTTGCCGGTGCGATGACGCTGTGAGCGGTTCGGCAGCCGGCGGCGTTTTCGCTCGTCAGGTTTGCTGCAACGGTCAGCGTCCGGCTCAAAATGGTTGAGCATCAGCTGCTCCTTCCCGGCGGTCGGAAACTCGCCTATGCCGAATTTGGCCGAGCCGACGGCCGCCCGGTGTTTTATTTTCACGGCTCGCCCTCCTCGCGGTTTGAGCCGCAGCTGATCGGCGATGAATCGCTCGTTCGGCTTGGCCTGCGCGTCATCGCGCCAGACCGCCCCGGCATGGGCGGCTCCGATTTTCAACCCGGCCGCGGGTTCTCCGACTGGCCGCGGGATGTGGTGACGCTCGCCGATTCGCTCGGTCTCGATCAGTTTGGCGTGTGGGGCTACTCCGGAGGCGGCCCGTATGCCGCGGCCTGTGCCGCAAAGATTCCCGAGCGCCTCACCACCGCGGTCATCGTCGCGGGTGCATGGCGGATGGACAGGCCCGAGGTGGCGGCCGGGCTGCCGTTTCCCAACCGGCTCATGGTGTTCTTCGCCCGCCGCGCCCCGTGGTTGCTGGGACCGATGTTTCAAGCGATGGCGACCATGGGCCAAGGCGCACCCGAGAAAGAGCTCGCCGGCATGAAGCGCCGCGCGACTGCCGCCGATTACGCGTGGTTCGCGCAGGATCCCCGACGCTTTGCAGCGCTTGGCCGCGTCCTTCGCGAATCGCTGCGGCTGGGCGCGAAAGGCGCCGTCTGGGACATGCGGCTCTACGTGCGCGAATTCGATTTCCGCGCCGACGAAATCCGGATGCCACTGATACTGTTTCACGGCGAGCAGGACGCCAACTATCCCCTCGCCGCCGTGCGCCGCGCGCTGCGCGACCTACCGACTGCCCACCTTGTGACCTACGCCGACGAGGCCCATCTCTCACTCTCTTCGAACCGTCTGGATGCCGTGGCAGCGGCACTCGGGGCGTAACTCCGCTCAAGTCGGTGCGCCGCGCTCACCGACACGCGCCAACTCGCCCGCAAGCTCGCGTCGCTCGAAAAGGAACTCACCAGCTGGCTCGACACCCACGAGTCCGCCATCGTCGATGTCTTGCAGCGCGTGATGGCCCTCCTCGAACCGCCGCCACCCGCGCCCGAGCTGCCACCCAAGGAGATGGGGTTTCACACCGGCATCGCTGTCCCGCGGAAGGCGCGGTGAATTTTTCCACTGCGGCCGCGACCGCTAGCGGTAGCGCGGTGCTTCAGCCCGTGCCTTAAAGCGCCCGAGCCGTGGGCTGAAGCACCGGCTACCTCAAGCCATCGGCGACAGGCACGCCGCTTGTCTCATCGCTTGACCCACGCTGGCCTTATTCAATCCGGCGCTTGACTCATTACTAGACTCACGCTTGCCTTATCAGGCCATGAGCTTCCAGCCCCAGTTCACTGTCACCGCCCGCCTGCTCCGGGAGCTGGAGACCGTCGCCGACCTGCGGGCCAAGATTGCCGCGGCCACCATCCAGGTCGCCTGGACGCCCCAGCTGTCGAAGGACAGCCGGCAGCGCGGCGCGCATGCCTCCACCGCCATCGAGGGCAATCCGCTCACGCTGGCGGAGGTCCGTGCGCTGGAGGGCGGCGCGATGCTGCCCGTGCACACCGAGCGCTCCCGCCGCGAGGTGCTCAACTACTTCGCCGGCCTGCGCTGGGTCGAGAAGCGCGCGCGGCAGAAGAAGCCCGTCACGCACGACGACCTCTTCCGACTCCACGGGCTGCTCGCCAGCGGCGTCATGGATCAGGGCGAGGCTGGGCGCTACCGCACCATCGCGGTGCGCGTGGGCAAGCACCTGCCGCCGTCGCCCGACCTGGTGTCGGGTCTCATGCGCGAGCTGCTCGCGTGGTGGACCGGCCCGAGCGCCGAGTGGTCGCCCGTGCTCACCTCCGCGATCCTGCACTACCAGTTCGAGGAGATTCACCCGTTCGCCGACGGCAACGGCCGCACGGGCCGGCTCCTCGCGCTCTGGGAACTCTACCGCCGTGGCTTCGACACGCACCACGTGTTCTCCGTGGACGAGTTCTTCTGGGAAGATCGCGCACGCTACTACGCGAGCCTCGCCGCCGTGCCCGCCGCGGGCGGCGATCTCACGGCGTGGCTGGAATACACGACCGAGGGTCTGCATGTGACGCTGGAGCGCGTGTGGTTGCGCGTGCAGCAGTTTGCCGCGAAGTCCGCCAACAAGAAAACCGTGCTGCGCCCGAGTCAGGAGCGGTTGCTGCACCTGCTGCGCGACCGGCACGACGGTCTCGCGCCCGCGGAAATCTGGGCGGCGCTCGATGTCACCAAACAGGGCGCCGCCCACATCCTCGCCCCGCTGCTGAAAACCAAACTCGTCAAACGCATCGGCACCCGCAAAACCGGTCGCTACGTGCTGGCGTGATTTTGCGATTAGCGATCGCTCGACCGATCACTTCGCTTCTTCTCGGCACCCACCAGCCTCTTTCACCTACACCGACCCGAGGCGTTCCTTGTCCTGCTCGGCCCGATGGCGCAGCGCCCACGCCATGTAGGCGACAACCGCGAGGTTCGTCCCGAGGACGACGACCTTCAGCCAAGTGGCGTGGTGCACGAGTTCGTAGATTTCGACGGGCACGTAAAGGGCGCCGGCCACAAGCGCCAGCCACTCGGCCCAGGCGCGCTCGTGCCAGAGGCCGTAGGCTTCCACCCCACGCACGATCGCGTAGAGCAGCGCGCCGCCGGCGAACAGCCATAGATTGGCATCGGTCACGCGCCCGGCCGCATCGACGAAGATCCGGGGGTAGTGGCTGGCGGGATTGAGGTGGCTGTGGCGCACGAGCCGCTCGGCAAACGCCTGCACGTCGTGATGCACGAGCGAAAGCAGGCCCACACCCGCCAGCAGCACCAAGCCCGCTTTCGCCGCTTCAAACAAGGCGATGATGCGGACCGTGGTGAGAATGGGTTTTCGAACGAGCTTCATGAGAGAATCCCCACCGTAGCACGCCGCGACCCGAACCACAAAATCTGCCCGACGGCCGCACTTGAAATCACGTTTGCCTAACGCCGCCCCGCCACTCAGTTCTTCAGCCGTGCGCAACGCACAAAAACCCCACCCATGAATGCCGCCGCCAAGAGCGTTTTCACCTTCGGTCTCTACCTCGTGGTCATCGGTCTCGGGCTGCTCGTCGCGCCCAACGTCACACTCGGGCCGCTCGGCTTTGCCCCGAGCACCGAGGTGTGGCCGCGCATCGTCGGTATGCTGACGCTGTGCCTCGCCACCTATTATGTCGCGGCCGCGCGCGCCGGGTTGATCGTGTTTTTCCGTTGGACGGTCGCGGTGCGCATCGGCGTCTTCGTGGTGTGCGGCGCGCTCGTGCTGCTCAAAATCGCGCCGGCGCCCGTCGCCCTGCTTGGCTCTTTCGATTTGATTGCGGCGCTGTGGACGGCCTTTGCCCTCCGCACGGCGCGCTGAGCCTGATCCTCTCTCTGGTCTCGCGCGTGTCCCGCCGCCGCGTCCAGCTACGCCAGCTCCAACCCGCGCATCGTGCCGGTCGAGGTCGAGAACTTGTCCGACTCGATCCCCATGCGCTGCAGCATCGAGACGAAAAGATTCGGCAGCGGGTAATTGTGCGCGGTGTCGAAGCCGAGATGCTGGCCGTGGCGGAAGCCGCCGCCGGCGAAGAGCGTCGGCAGGTTTGTCGTCACGTGGGTATTGGCGTTACCGAGGTTCGAGCCGTAGAGCACCATCGTGCGGTCGAAGAGCGACTCGCCGTCTTCCTGCACGCCTTTGAGGTCGTTGAAGAGATTCGCGAGGAGCTTCATGTGCCATTGGTCGATGGCCTTGAGCTGCGAAAGCTTCGCGTCCGATTTTCCGTGGTGCGAGAGGTTGTGGTAGGCGTCGGTGAGCTTGTGCTCCTCGTCGAGCTCGATGGTCGGCGAGTTCACACTGTCGAGCAGGAGCGAGATGGAGCGCGTCGAGTCGGTCTGAAACGCGAGGCGCGCCATGTCATACATCAGGCGCACCTTCTCCATGTATTCCTTCGGGCTCGCCGGATCGAGCGGCACAGTGGCGGTGACGTGCGGTTTCGGGCGCTTCTCCCATTCCTTCGACATCTCCATGCGCTGCTCCAGCTCTCGCACGCTCGTGAAATACTGGTCGAGCCGGTCGCGATCGCGCGCGCCGACGCTACGCTGCAAATCCTTCGCCTGGCTGCCGACCGCATCGAGGATGCTCTGACCCTGTGCGAGCTTGCGGAGCTGCGCGTCCACCTCGGCGGGCGAGCCCTGCACGAAAAGTTTCTTGAACACGTCCGACGGCTTTTCTTCGCAGGGGATCAGCACGCCCGAGCCCGTCCACGAGAGACTGCGCTGACCCTGCTGGACGTTCACGCCGAGCGTGAGCGACGGAAAACGCGTCTCCGGTCCGATGCGCTCCGCGATGTATTGGTCGAGCGAGATAGTGTTGCGGAAGCCGCCGCTGCCGGGGTGCGGTGCCGCGGTGAGAAAACAAATATCCGCCGGGTGCCCGCCATCCACGTCCGGGTGCGACACGCCGCTGAACACCGTGAAATCCTCCCGGTGCTCCTTGAGCAACTCAAGGTAGGGCGAGAGCGCGTAGCCGCGGCCGGTCGTCTTCGGAAAAAACTGATCGGGGAGCAGGCCGAGGTTGTTGCAGATGCCGAGCATCCGGCGCGGTTTCTTCGCCGCGGCCTTGGCGGCCTCGCCGCGGGCAAACGCCGGCAACATCGAATCGAGAAACGGCAGCGACATCACGATGCCCGCCCCGCGGAGAAACTGCCGGCGCGAGACCGCGCGCTGCGTCGAGACAAACGAACCGGGAGCAAAGCGCGAGGCGGAGACGGGATTGGTCTTCATGGGGAAAACGGGGGCGGACGGACTACTTGTTTAAGAAAAGTTCACTCTGCACCACTTCGTGCAGCACAGCCCTCACACCGTAGCCGCGCGCGGCCGTGCGTTCGAGGATCTTTTCGACGGCGGGTCGGTCGCTGAAGCGGACGGGAGCACCGGTGGCGTAGATGACCAGCTGCCGCGCAAGGTTCCGCGCGATCTGTTTTTCGTCGGTGAGCAACTGGCGCTTCAATTCCCGCACGTCGGCAAAAGCCCGACCGTCCGGCAGCACGCCGCTGCAATCCACCGGCGGCCCGAGGTGAAAGGTAAACTTCTGCCCGCCCTTGCCGAAGCCGGGCTGCGGCGCGACCCCATCCGCCATCGCGCGGTAGCGATCACGGAATCCGCCCATCACATCGAAGCTCTCCAACGCAAATCCCGCCGGATCGATTTTGGTGTGGCATGACGCGCAAGTCTCCTCCGTGCGATGCTTGTCGAGCAGCTGGCGAATCGTGCTCGCGCCACGGATGTCGGGCTCGACCGCCGGCACACTGGGCGGCGGCGGCGGCGGTGGCAGCCCAAGCAGGCGCTCCATGATCCATGCCCCGCGCAGCACGGGCGAAGTCGTGGTGCCGTTGGCCGTGATTTTCAGCACCGCCGCTTGCGTCATAAGCCCGCCGCGCACGCTGTCGCCCGGCAGCGCCACCCGCCGCACCGCCACGCCCTCAATCGCCGGCAGGCCGTAGTGCGTCGCGAGCCGCTCGTTCACCATCACGAAGTCCGACGCCACAAGATTGCGCGCCGGCAAATCCCCGCGCAGCAGTTCCGCGAAAAACAACTGCGTCTCCAACTGCGCCGACTCGGTCAGCAGATCATCGAGGTAGTAGTCGTTATAGAGGCCTTCGTCCGGGGCCGTTCCGTTCATCTTCCGCAGGTCGAGCCAGTAATCGAGAAACGCATCCACGAACCGCCGCGCCTTCGGGTCATCGAGCAGCCGGGTGGTCTGCGCGCGCAACACCTCGGGGCGGCGCAATTTTCCCGCCGCGGCGAGCGCGCGGAGTTCGGCGTCGGGCGCGGAATTCCACAGGAAAAACGCCAGCCGCGACGCGACCGCGTAGTCATCCAATTTGCCCGGTTTCTCCTCGAGGCTCACAAATTCCGGCGAACACAGCACCGCCGTGTAGCCCGAAATCATCGCATCGGCGAAACCCAAGCCGCTCTTCAGCGTGCTCTCCACCACCGGCAAAAACCGCTTCACTTCGGTCGCGGCCACGGGCCGGCGATACGCGTGGCGCAGGAAATCCTGAAGCAGTCGCGTCGCGTCCTTCCTAGGATCGGCTGACGCGACGATCACGTTGCCCCCAGCGCGCTCCGGCGGCTTGATCGGCAGACCGCCGAAGAGCAACTCGTGTCCGGCCGTGGGCCAGCGGTCCAGCAACGGCCCCTCCACTTCGAGCCAGCGAAACACCACGCCGGGCGAGCCGTCCTTTTCGGCGAGGGGATTTTGCCAGCGGCCCGCGCCCGGACGCGAACGGAAGAGCCGCGCCGCATCCGGCCGGATCGTCTCGCCCGCGAGCAGCCACACGTCGAGCTCGCTCACCGCCGCTTCCGGCTTCGCGTCGAAGGTCCCGAGCCAGCGCAACTGCCGCGGCGGCACTTCGGAATAGATCGTGATTGGTTCGGAGCGACGGCCCCGCGCTACCTCGTCGAGGTCCGGAATCCACCAGCGGTCCGGTTTTTTCGGATCGGTTTGCTTGCCGGGGCCGACCCAAGCCGTGTGCGTGTTGAACCGAAGACGGTAGTGGCCGGCGACTGGCGCCTTGAACTGGGTAAACTTCGGCTCGAGCGGTTCGTAATTGCCCGCGACCACACCCACGCCCTCAAGCTCGCGCGTCGCGGGGTCCGTGGCGCCCACGGTCGCGGGCGCCTTGCCCGCGCGCACGTCCATCTGCCCAGCGAAGCCGAGCGTCGGAAACGTCGCTCGCTCCGGGCTGGTGTTGAACACGGAAAATTTCATCGGCCCGGTGAAGCTTCGCTGCTCGCGTGCATAGTAGCGCGTGACGTTCGTCGCTGGGCGCTCGACCTCCTTCGCCGCCACCTGGCGCAGCGCATACTCCGCCGCGGCGAGGTAGCGCGCCATCTGCACGTGGGAAATATCGAGCGCCTCGCCAATCTTGTTAAAACGAAATGCCTCGCCGTCCTCCGGCAGCGAATCCTTCACCTGCAACCACGGCGCCTGGAGCAAATCGCGAAGGGCGTTCTCGTATTCGTAGCGGTTGAGCCGGCGCCGCGTCGCCCGGCCTTCGCCCGCGCTGCGCGCGCGCTCCGCCGCAGTCAGGTCCGCGGTCAGTGCGCCGACAAATTTCTCCACGTCGGCCGCCGTCGGACGTTCTTTCTTCTTCGGCGGCATCTCTCCTGACTCCACCCGGTCGTGCACTTTCACCCACGCCGCAAAATTTTTTGGATCGCTTGGATTCAGCGCGAGCGCCGTCAGATCGAGGTCACCCTTTTTCTCCCCGTCGTCGTGGCAACTGGCGCAATGCCGGTCGATGAACGCCGACGTCGCGGCCGGTTGGGTGGAAGCCGGCGTCGCTCCTTCCGCGGTGGCCACCCCAAGCAACGCCGCGGCCCCCATCGCGAAGGATTTCAAGGCGGGAATGCGGCAATGGTCGTGGGGGTGCACGGGGATCAACCTGACTCATGTCGCCGATTTTCGAGGGAGCGTCAATTGGCGACTCGTTTTAATTGGGCGCCAATCAGGTTTTGAGCATCCGCTCAAACTCTCGGGCGGGACGCCCGGGCCCCATGGCATGGGCGTCCCGCCCATGTCTTCATAAACGGTCCTTGCCCATGCACCACCTTGTTTCCGCGAAGTCGCATTCGTTTTATCAGGACGGCAGAATACTAGCCTATTCGACAAGCAGCCAGAACCGGCCGGACGAATTGGGGTCTAAGGTTTCATGAACCCCAAACTGCTCCTGCTGTTATTGCCGTTGGTCAGTGCGCCGCTGGCCCAAGCGGCCGTTGATGTGGCTATATCCGCCGAAATTCGACTCGGCAAGGTGCTGCCACCGCCGCCTCCCGAAGTCATCGTGATTAAACAATCGGCCCCGGTGGGTCCGCCGCCTTGGGCTCCTGCCCATGGCGTCCGCCGCCATCACACCTATTATTATTACCCTGGCGCCCATGTTTATTTCCGGCCGGAGGATCGGATCTGGTTCTACCTCGACGGTCGCGAATGGCGGTTCGGCGCCAGCCTACCCTCGAGCATCCGCGTGGACTTTGACCGCAGTGTGTCGCTCACCATGGAGGCCGAAAAACCCCACCAGTTTCACGACAAGGTGCAGGTTTACTATCCGGCAGACTATTTCGTGACCGCGGTTCGGGTGAAAGAAAAGGACGGCAAGCCCGACAAGGCCGACAAGGATAAATTGGATCGCGCCGAGGACAATTCACCCGGAAGGAGCGAGGCTGCTCCGGGTAAAAGCCAGAACAAGGGCAAAGGCAAAAACAAGTAGCACCCTCTCACCCGCCCCCAAACTCAATCCCCTGCGCCAGTGGCAGGTCGCGCGAGCGGTTAATCGTGTTGGTTTGGCGGCGCATGTAGTTTTTCCACGCGTCGCTCCCGCTCTCGCGGCCGCCCCCGGTTTCCTTTTCGCCCCCAAACGCCCCGCCGATCTCCGCGCCGCTGGTGCCGAGGTTCACGTTGGCGAGGCCGCAGTCGCTACCGCGTGCGCTCATGAATATTTCCGCCTCGCGCAGGTCGTGCGTGAAGATGGCTGAGCTCAGTCCCTGCGGCACCGCGTTCTGCAAGGCGATCGCTTCGTCGAGCGTGCGGTAGGCCATCACGTAAAGGATGGGCGCAAAGGTCTCATGCTGCACGATCGCCCAGGCGTTTTCCGCCTCGATGACACAGGGCGTGACGTAGAGCACGCTGGCGGGCGCCGCCGCGGTGAGCCGCTTGCCGCCGAAGAGGACGCGGCCGCCGTGTTGCGTGGCTCCCGCCACCGCCTCTGTAAATGCCTCCACCGCGTGCAAATCGATCAGCGGCCCCATGAGCGTCGCCGGGTCGAGCGGATTGCCGATGCGCACCTGGCGATAGGCATCGACCAGCATTTTCGTCAGCTTCGTGTAGATCGACTCATGCACGATCAGCCGCCGCGTCGAGGTGCAGCGCTGCCCGGCCGTGCCCACCGCGCCAAACACGATTGCGCGCAACGCGAGCTTCAGGTCCGCGGAGTGCGTCACGATAATCGCGTTGTTGCCGCCGAGCTCGAGCAGCGAGCGGCCGAAGCGCCGTGCTACGGCCTCGCCGACCCGTCGGCCCATCCGGGTCGAACCCGTGGCTGAGACGAGCGCGACGCGCTTATCAGCGACGAGCGGTTCGCCCACCGCCGCCGCATCGCCACACACGAGGCAAAAAATCGCCGGGTCCACGCCGCACTCGCGGGCGGCGCGCTCCGCCAGCTTCACGCATGCGACGGCGGTGAGCGGAGTTTTCTCCGAAGGCTTCCACACCGTCGTGTCACCACACACGGTCGCGAGCGCGCTGTTCCACGCCCACACCGCCACCGGAAAATTAAACGCGGAAATAATCCCCACCACCCCGAGCGGGTGCCACTGCTCCATCATCCGGTGCGCCGGCCGCTCGCTCGCGATCGTGAGCCCGTGCCACTGCCGCGACAGCCCGACCGCGAAGTCGCAGATGTCGATCATCTCCTGCACCTCGCCCTCGCCTTCCCCGACGATCTTCCCGGTCTCCAGCGTCACGAGCCGGCCGAGGTCGCGTTTGTGCGCGCGCAACGCTTCGCCGTAGCGCCGGATCAGCTCGCCGCGTTTCGGCGCCGGCACGTCGCGCCAC
>JANOAF010000614.1:0-1521 GCA_031411015.1 Opitutaceae bacterium
GGGCGGTGTCGACCCGGATCGAGCCACGTGTCGCCTTACCGTCCGCCCTGGTGATCGCGCTCGCGATCGAGCCGGCCAGCGACGTTCGGTCGACCTGCAGGCGCACCGGGCGCACGAATGCCAGGACTTCCTGCACGATGGCGTTCGCCATCTTGGCCTCGTTGATGATGTCCTTGACGAGCGCCTGCGCATCCGCGTTGTCGGGCACCTTGCGGCGCAGCAGACCCGCGAGCACCTCGATGCCGGCGAGCGGGTTCTTGATCTCGTGCGCCATCACCGCCGCCATCTCGCCGACCGCCGCCAGCCGATCGCGCAGCCGCTCGCGTTCTTCGAGCTGTTCGACGTGGGTGAGATCCTTGAAGAACAACGCGGCGCCGACGGCCTCGCCGCGATCGTCGCGCACCAGCGACAGGGTGTAGCCAATCACGGTGTCGGTGGACTTCAAGCGCAGCTCGGCGCGATTGGGCAGCGACTCGAGTTCGAACGCGCCTCCGAGCACGCGCAGGATGTCCGGATGTTGGTGGAGGACGTCGGCGTATGGCTGGCCGCTGATGTCGCCGGCCGGGAGGTGAAACAGCCGGCGCGCCTCGTCATTGAGCAACACGATGGCGCCGTCCCGTTCGATCGCGAGCACGCCATTGCGCATGTTCCCGACCATGTGCCGGAAGAACACGTCCTCGTGTCGCGACGTTTTCGCCTCGCGTTTTGCCATGCAGTGCTACCGGGCCAAGGGAGCAAAGGCCATGCCCCAACGACTTAACGCTCTAAGTCGTTGCGATTACATAATTTGGATTATCGCCTAGGATGGGGGTCGATGACGAAAATGTAATCGAATCACGAATTACGTAGGTCTGTGTACTGATCAGCTTCGCTCTGAAGCATTTCCCACTGTCCCAGAAGCTCGCCGACTTCCCACATCAGGGCCTGGTGCGCGGCCAGCACCGGTTTCGATTTTTCGTGGTCGTTGTAGAAATGGGGCGCGCTCATGCTTTGCTCCACGTCCTTAATGGCTTTTTCGCGATCCGCGATCCGCGCTTCGAGCTCGGTCAGGCGATTCTTCAGCGCCTTGAAGGCCTTCTCACGCTTCTTCTTCTCGACGCTGTCGCGTTTTCTGTCGTCGTGAGTTTGTTCAACTCTGACGACGACCGGCTTCTTTGGCTCGGACTTCTTTTCGACCGCCGCGACCGGCCGGGCGACGTTGTTCTTCGACCAGAGGTACGACTCGTAGGTTCCGGGATAGAGCGTGGCTTTGCCGTCGCCCACTTCGATGATCTTGGTCGCCAGGCGCTCGACGAAATAGCGATCGTGCGAGACGAAGATCAACGTGCCGCCGTAATCGGCAAGCGCATCGAGCAGCACTTCCTTTGAATCGATGTCGAGATGGTTGGTCGGCTCGTCGAGCAGCAGCGTGTTCGACGGCTGCAGCAGCATGCGCGCGACGGCCAGGCGGGTACGTTCACCGCCTGACAGCACCCCCGCCTTCTTATACACATCATCGCCAGAGAACAGGAAGCCGCCGAG
>JANOAF010000615.1:0-1838 GCA_031411015.1 Opitutaceae bacterium
TTTCCGGTTGGCATTCCAGACCTGCGCGCCGCGGAAGCGCGTCTTGATTTTTTCGATCTTGGCCTTGGGCGCGCAGCCACCGGCGGCGGAGCCGAGGAAATGATCTAGATGGAGCGCCTTCAGGCCGTTGTGCGTGCGGATGCCGTGGCGCGTGGCCTCGGCGCAGAAGCGCGCGCCGGCCGCGGCCTCGGCGGAGGAGTAACCGCGTTTGCGATAGGCGGCGGCGACGAGGTCGTTGTGCTGAGTCTCGGGGACGACGTAGAAAATTTCGGACATGGGAAAAATAGTTGAGAGTTTTGAGCTGAGAGCTGAGGGCCGGAAAATGAGCGAGGTGGGCGAGGGTGCTGAGTGGAATAGCTCTCTCAGCTCTCAACTCTCAGCTCGCGTGGTCGTCAGACCACGCGCTTGACCGCGACCTCGGGGTTGATCTGCGCGAGGGGCTTGTCGCCGTGCATGGCGAGGATGAGGTTTTTCACGGCGGCGACGGCCTGGCGCTGGACGCTCTCGGCGGTGCGGGAGCCGATATGCGGCGTCACGATCGCGTTGGGGAGCTTCAGCAGCGGGTGGTCGGCGCGCGGCGGCTCCTCGTCGAGCACATCGGTGCCATAGCCACCGACCTGACCGGATTTCAGCGCCTCGACCATATCGGCAGTGTGAACGATTTCGCCGCGGGCGCAGTTGAGGATGAGGACGCCCTTTTTCATCTTCGGAAAACTCTTGGCGCTGATCATGTCGCGCGTTTCAGGCGTGAGATTGGTGTGGAGCGAGAGGTAATCGGCGGCGGCGTAAATCTCATCGAGCGTCGCGGCGCGTTTCACGTGATTGGCGGCGGCAAATTTTTCGTCCCAATAAACATCGAATGCGATCACGTTCATGCCGAACGCGCGGGCGCGGATGGCGACTTCTTTGCCGATGCGACCGAGGCCGATGATGCCGATGGTTTTTTCAAGGAGTTCGCGACCGGTCTTGCGCTTCCAGCCGCCGGCGCGCGTGGAATCGGTGTGGAAGAAAAAGTTTTTCTCAAGCGCGAGCAGCAGGAGAAACGTGTGCTCGGCCACGGTGGTGTGGTTCACGCCCGGCGTGAAGAGCAGCGGGATGCCGAACTCGGTGCAGGACTTCACGTCGATCTTGTCGACGCCGATGCCGTATTTGGAGAGGACCTTGAGTTTCGGGCGGGCTTTCTCGAGGACCTTGCGAGTGATCAAATCGTCGCCGCAGATGTAGCCGTCGATATCGCCGACGAGCGCGAGCGTGTCGGCCTCGTTGAGCGGGCCGCGGGCGCGGATGACTTCCCACCCGGTGGCGGCGAGGAGTTTGTGGTGCTCGCCCGGCGTGTCTTGGAACGAGGTCGTGGTGAGGAGGATTTTCGTCATGGCGCAGAAGGGAAAGGGGCAAAGCCTCGCACACGACCCCGCGGGAAGTGAAGCGAAAGTTTGCGGATGACAGACGGGGCTAGGGTGGGTTCGCTACTGCTGATGAAAGGCTTTGTCACCGCCACCTGCCAGTTGCAGCGCCGCCTTGGGGCGAACGTCGTCCGCACCGATGCCGCGTCGCGCGACGCGGCCTCGTTCGACAGCAGCAAGATTCCGTTTCTGCCGGAAGCGGTGGTGAAGGTGGCGAAGGAGGCCGACATCGGCGTCTTGCTCGCTCTCGCGAACCGGCACCGCGTCCCGGTCACGACTCGTGGCCGCGGCACCACGCTCACCGGCGCAGCGACGCCGATTCGCGGCGGCTGGGTGCTCGACATGATGGGGCTGAACCAAATCGCGATCGACGAGGAGGCGGGCATGGCGCACGTCGGCGCGGGGGCGAAGATAGCAGACATCCAGCGCGCGGCG
>JANOAF010000616.1:0-19279 GCA_031411015.1 Opitutaceae bacterium
CCGCGACGTAGCGCGAATCGGCGGTGACGATCTCGCCGTTCTTGATCAGGAGACTCATGGCGGGAATTTGCGGATGGGTTCTCGAACTCCTACGTCAGCCCTTCGCCAGTGCGTCGGACTGCTTCACGAATTCGTCTCCGGTCCATTCCCCGTCGCTCTTCACGACTTTCGTCGCGCCGCCGGCGGCGGCTTTTTGGGCGGCTTTGCGTTCGCCTTGGCGTTTCACGAGATCGGCGTGCGTGGTGAAGTAGGGGAGACTCTTGCCCTCGAAATCGTCGAGCGTCTCGAACTTGTGCTTCGCCATGAACGCGAGGAGTTGGTCGCACATGGGCTTCACGTGTTCATAGCCGAACTTCATCACGCCGGTGCAGACCTGCACCGTGTCGGAGCCGAGCAAAATGAACTGCGCGGCGTCGTCGCCAGTCTCCACGCCGCCGAGGCCGGAGAGCGAGCGGCCGGGAAATTCGGCGCGGATCATCGTGGCGAGTTCCATCACCATGCGGAGCGCGATCGGTTTTACGGCGCGGCACGAGTAGCCGCCGGGCGTGGTGTAACCCTCGACGGTCGGCTCGGGACGGAGCGTGTCGAGGTTCACACCCATGACGCTGCGGATGGTGTTGATCGCGCTGAGGCCAGTGGCGCCGCCGCGGAGGGCGGCGCGGCCGGGGTCTTCGATGTGGGTGATGTTGGGCGTCATCTTTGCCCAGAATGGTTTCTTCGCGGCGCTCTTCACCCAGCCGCAGACTTCCTCAAGGATGGCGGGGTCCTGGCCCATTGCGGCACCCATCTTGCGCTCGGGCAGGCCGTGCGGGCAGGAGAAGTTTAGCTCGAACGCATCGACGCCGGCGTCCTGGCAGCGCTCGATGATTTCGATCCAAGCGTCCTTGTTGTATTCCTCCATCACGGAGGCGATGAGCGCGCCCTTCGGCTGCCCGTCCTTGCACTTCTTAAACTCGTCAATCCAGAGGTGAAACGGCCGGTCGCTGATCAACTCGATGTTTTCCCAGCCGATGACTTCGCCGCTCGCGGCTTGGAGCTTGGCGTAGCGCGGGGTGACGTTGACGACCTTGGAGGCGTCGAGCGAAACGGTCTTGGCGATCACGCCGCCCCAGCCTTCACGGAACGCCCGGTTGATCACGCTGAGGTTCGTCCCCGGCGGACCGGAGCCGATGACAAACGGATTGGGGAGCTTCAGGCCGTCGACGGTGGTGGCGAGTGTGGACATGGTGGAAAAAGAGAGCAGGAGTTGTGCGAGCGCTAAAGCGACTAGCCCGGCGGGAAAGGGGAGCAGGCCGGTTTGCCGGTTGAAGCTGGCGCAGCGCCTCGTAGTTTCCAAGCCGCAAACCCACGCCGATGGCACTCCTCAATCCGAAACGCACCGTCGCCGAGCTGAAAGAACTGCGCGCCCTCACCGGCGACGACCACGGCGCGCAGCGCGTGGCATTTACGCTCAAGTGGGTCGCCGCGCGAGAGTGGCTGCGGGAAAAACTCGCGGTGATTCCCGGCGTCGAGCTTCACTCCGATGCGGCGGGAAATTTTTGGGCAACGCTGCATGGCGAGTCCGAGCGCGCGCTGATCATCGGTGGGCACATCGACTCCGTGCCGAACGGCGGCTGGCTGGACGGCTGCCTGAACGTGATGGCCGGCGTAGAGATTTTACGGCGCCTGCACGCTCAATACCATGGCCGCCCCCCGGTCACGGTGCGTCTCGTGGATTGGGCGGACGAGGAAGGTGCGCGATTCGGAAAAAGCCTCTTTGGATCGTCTGCGTGTTCCGGATCGTTGAATATGGACGAGGCTCGCGTGCTAAAAGATCGCGACGGTGTCACGCTACCGGAGGCATTGCAGAACGTAGGGATCGATTTCGCAGCCGTGAAACAGAGTGGCAGTGAACTGAAAAATGCCGCCGCCTATCTCGAACTGCACATCGAGCAAGGGCCGGTGCTTCTCGATTTGAATCTGCCGCTTGGCGCGGTGCTCGGAACTTTTGGGGTCGAACGCCATGCGATCACGTTTCGCGGCCAGGCGGCGCACTCGGGGAGCACGCCGATGAATCGGCGCAAGGATGCGTTTCTGGCCGCCGCGAAAATGGCGTCGGAGATTTACCGCATTGCGGAAAAAAGCGGCAACGGCGTTTGCACAATAGGATCGTGCACGACGAAGCCGGGGATCGTGACGAGCGTGGTTGAAGAGTGCCGCATCACGCTTGATCAGCGTCACCTTGATGCGGCGGCGCTCGCGCGCATGCTGAGCGAGGCGCGCGAGGCGAGCGAGCGCTTCGCGCGCGAGGGCAGTGTGAGCGTCGTGTGGGAGCGGCTCTGGCACATCGCGCCGCGGCCGTTTCACCTCGAGCTCATCGCGCTGTGCGACGATGCGATTAAGGAAACCGTGGGCGTCTCCCATCGGCTGCCGAGCGGTCCGTTGCACGACGCCGCGGAGATGTGCGGCGCGGGCGTGCCGACGGTGATGCTGTTTGTGCAAAGCCTCCACGGCATCTCGCACAACAAGATTGAGGACACGAAGGAGGAGCACCTCGAACAGTGCGTGACTGCCTTCGACCGCCTCGCTGAAAAAACGATCGCGTGGATCGTGAGGCGGCCTTGAAGGCAACGCTTGCCGCGGTGGTGAGGCGCTCGCGGCGACGCGTTTTCCAGTAGGTCAGCGCGCTTGCGCGCGCCCAGTCCGAGCTCGCAAGCGAGCTGGCCTAAGAAAACTCATTTCGACGTCTTGCCCGCGCAGTCCCAGGTCGCGCTCCCGTTGTAGAGGGAGAATTTCATCCCGGTCACGCTGCGGCCGGAGAGGGCGAGCACGGTGGCGGGGATTTCCAGACGCACCCATTGGCCGGCGGCGGGCAACGCGCCGATTCTCGTGCGCGTGACGGTTGTGCGCGAGCTGGCGCTGATGCGGTCGGTGCCCCAGTAAGCGACATGTTCGCCGGCGGCGGTGCGCCACGCGACCATGATTTCCTGCGGGAGATTTTTCGGATCGAGCCAGACGTAAACGAAGACGCTGTCGCCAGTCACGATGGGCAGCGGGCTGCGGGCGGTGTCGAACCAGTGCTCGTTGGTGCCGTGGCCGCCGCGCGATTGGTGCGCGCGCGTGCCGTGGAATGGCGTCGGGCTCGACGTGATCCAATTCCACCCATCGCCGCCGCTTGCGCCCGTCGTTGCGCCGGTTGGTAAAGCGTCGTCGAACCAAATCGTGGAGACGGGGGTGCTCGTGAGTGGTGAAGTCGTCGTGGGTGGCGGGGTGGTCGGCGCGGTGCCGGGCAGCGTGGCGAAGATTCCCTGGCTAGCGTTGGTGAAAGTGCCGCTCGGGGTAGTTTCGAGTTTCACGGTGCGCACCATGTAGGTGAGGCCGGCCGTCGCGCTCGCATCGGTGAAGCTCGTCGCCGCGACCGGTGCGCCTGTCAGGCGCGTAAACGGTCCGTTTGGCGACGTCGCGCGGTAGACGTGATATCCGAGCGCGTTCTCGGCGGCCGCGTTCCACGTGAGGCTGGCGCTGTTACCGTTGAATGTCGCGCTGAGCGCGGTCGCGGGTGCGACGGGATAGAGCCGCAGCGTCGGATCGCCCATGAGGGCGACGTGCGTCCAGCCGGCGGCGAAGACGGATTGGTTGGCGTAGAGCTGCGCGTTGTTGTTCTGCGTGAGGCGCGCGGCGTGGCCGATTGTCTCGCCGAGGCCCATTGGGTGCAGATACCAGTGCGGTCGTCCGGACCACATCGCGGCGAGCCCGTAGTCGGGCGTGGCGAGGATTGCGCGGAGAAAATTATCTTCGTGGTCCCAGTCGCCGAACCAACTGCCGCAGAGGAGTGCGAAGGAAGCGCGCAGGTTGGCGGAAACGAGATCCGTCGTCGTCCCGAGGCCCGCGGCCGAGGTGTGCGAGCCGGGACCGGCGCCGAAGGCGAAGAGATGGTCGGCATTGGCGAGCGCCGGAATCCACACGCCCGCGGCGTCGGAGTATTGCAGGTTGAGATTGGCGATGTTGGCCGCGCCGACGAGCGGGGCGAAGCTGCGGTAGCCGCTGGCGGCAAATGCCTCGCCGTTCATCACGCCGAAGTATTCGGCCACGACGCCGCGGCGCGACACCGGCGTCACGCGATGGCGGTAGTGGTGATCTTTGGTGAGGTAGCGGCGGAGCAATTCGAGTTCGCTGGGAAATGTCGCCGCGCCCGCGACGCGCCCGGGCATGTTCGCGAGATCGACGCGCCCGACTTGGAGTTTGAGCGCGGCGGGCAACACAAGCGGATCGAATTTGCCGTCGCCGGGGATATTCGTGAGACGCGCATTCTCGGCGGGATCGGCGTTGCCGCTTTGGATGAAGTTCGTGTCGGTATCGGTCCACGTGCCGTCCATGTCGCCGTAGAACGCGTCGGCGGGCCAAGCGCCATAATGCTCGGCGTGTCCGTCGGGTGCCATGAGGCCCGAGTAGGGCACGGGCACGCGGCCGAGGAGAAACACGGCCTTCACGCGCGCGGGGTCGGCGAGGTAGTCGGCCTTGATCAGTTGTTTGACGCTCGCGACCGAATCGGTGCGACCGACATCGTGACGCAATACCGTCCAGCCATCGCCGACGAGATCCTGCTGCAGCTGCCCGAGCTCAGCGACGAGCCCGGTGGCGGAGGTGCGCTCCACGACCAGCACGACCTTCCCGCGGTCCTCGGTGAGCGGCACGGCGATGCCCGTGAGGATGTAACCGTGGGCGTTGTAGGCGGCGGTGGTGCGCACGATTTGATATTCGTAGGCGGTGCCGACCACGACCGCGGTGTCGGTGAAACTGGTGGCGCTGCCGGGGAGCGTCGTGGCGTTGCCCCAGTTCGTTGCGGTCGGAGCCTTGCGCGAGACCGTGTAGCTCGTCGGCACCGACGTCGTGTCCTGCACCCAGCGTAGCGTGATTCGCGCGGGAGATGACTGCACCGTCGCCTCGACCTGCACCGCGTAGTCCCACGTGGGTTGTGCGGCGTGGAGCGTGGCCCAAGCGAGCGTGAACGCGAGCGCACCCATCGAACGGATAAAAATCTTGGAGATAACCGGACAGCAAATGGCCTGCATACCCCCCGGAAATCGTCCCGACGCGATTCCGCTTTAGGCTAATATCCCGTGTGCCGTTGAGTATCTGCCGACCGACTTAGCCGGTTGCGGCCGCGTCTACACTTCCGCCAAAGCGCGCTCAATCGCGTCGGTGGTGAGATGAAGGCCGCGCTCAGCGCTGATCCGTGCCCCGATTTGGGCGGCGGTTTCGCGGACACGAGGGGAGGCGAGCAGCGCGTGCAAGGCGCACGCTGCGCTGGCGGCGGAAAATTTTTCGCGCTCAATCGTGCGGCCGACGCCGAGGCGGACCACGCGCGCGGCGTTGTCGAATTGGTCGTGGGCAAACGGCACGACCACCATCGGCCGGCCCGCGCGTAGAGCCTGCGCGGTGGTGCCGACGCCGCCCTGGTGGACAATGGCCGCGGCCCGGGGGAACACGGCCGTGAACGGCAGGTAGTCCCACGCGAGAATCGTCGGCGGCAGATTCGGCGGCGGCGGATTTTTTCCGACCAACAACAGCGCGCGCGACCCCAGCTGGATGGCAGCCTGCGCCGCTTCGGCGTAGAAATTTCCGGCGATGTAGACCGCGGCCGAGCCCAGCGTGAACACGATCGGAGCGGGACCGGCGGCAAGGAATTCTTCGACGCGCGGTGGCAGCGCGCGGAACGCCTCGGCTTCGTCGTGAAAAAGAAAACCCGTTTGCACGGTCGAGGCTGGCCAGTCGGCTTGCGGACTTTGCAAGACCGACGAGAACAGCGCGAGGTTCAGGCGGGGTGAAATTTTCCCCTCGAACAACGGATGGCCGCCCGAGGACAAACCAAGCTCGCGGCGTAACCGGCGAAGTGGACGCCACCACGAATGCGACACGACCCGGGCCAGCCAGCGAATAGTGCGAAACGTCGCCGGCCCGCCGCGTTGCACCCAGCGCAGCCCGCGTGGCAGCGGGAGGACCGGCGGATCGTGCAGCGAGAAGAGTGAGACCGGGGCGAGTTCGAACGACACCCAAGGAATCCCGTGGGTCTCCGCGAGAATCGGGGCCGGAAAGATAAGTTCACTCGCAATGAGCAAATCGGCACCGGCGATCGCAACGGTGAGATCCTCGAGGGTCGCGCGCACGGCGGGAAACATTCCCTTCTTCATCAGTCGCTCGGTGCCGCGGTGTCCGTCCATGATATCCGCGATGACGTGTTCGCCCTTGGACAGGAGATCCGGGCGCAGGGCGTGAAACGTGAAGCCCAACGCCCCGATTTTCTCGCGGTAATTTTCGCTCGTGGCGATTGAAGGAGCGTGGCCACGGCGTCGCAGCTCAAGCGCGAGTGCGATGACCGGATGCAAGTCACCGAGCGAACCGAACGTGGCGAGGACGATGCGAGCCATGGTGTGAGGATTGGCTTGGCTCGTTTCCGCCGCGTAGGCCAGCCCGCTTGCGGGCGCGGTGTCCTTCAGCGGAAGAAGAACCGAGCTATCGTAGTGGCCAGCCAACCTGTGCCTGCTATCGCCCCGGCAACGATCATGAGTGGAGCCAGCATTTAGCCCATCATGCAAAGCCACTCGGCCAATTGTTTGCCGGGATTCATGTCGAGGAATGTGTATGCTACTTTCTGAATCAACACGGCGAAGTTGAAGCCGACGGCGAGGCCAGATGCGGCAAATTGAACCCAGAACCATCCGATATTTTCAGAAGATGCAGATAGGCCAGCCGCGAGAGCGCACCCGACGACGCAGAGCAGAGATAATAGGCCTGCCCAATTGAGCATGGCTATTTCAACCTCACCGGCTTCCCCGGCCGAGCCTCAGTGAGCTTATCGCTGCGGATCACGGACACGCCGTTGACGAACACGTCGCGGAAACCGACGGCGTAATGGTGCGGGTCTTCGTAGGTGGAGGGGTCGGACACTTTCTCGGGGTCGAAGACGACGAGGTCGGCGATGGCGCCGATGCGGAGTTCGCCGCGGTCGCGGAGCTTGAAGGCGGTGGCGGGGAGCGAGGTCATTTTGCGCACAGCATCTTCGAGCGTGATGGTGTGGAATTCGCGCACGTAACGGGCGAGCACACGGGCGTTGTTGCCGTAACCGCGCGGGTGGGGGACGGCGTCGCCGAAGCGGCGCACGCCGGCGTCGGAGGCGATCATCGTGTGCGGCATCGCGAGGAATTTTTTCAGGTCGGGTTCGCTCATGCCGTGAAACACGCCTTGGGCACCGCCGCGGGATTCGATGTAGAGAATGGTTTCAATCTGGTCGTCGAGCGTGTCGGCACCGCGGAGGAGTTTCGCGGCCTGCGGAATGGATTTTCCGTTGAAGCGCTTGTCGGCCTTGAAGCTCGCGACGACGGCGTAGGTGTAGTCGCCGCGCTTACCTTTTTCGATCGAGTCTTTCATCTCGGCAACCATGCGGGCCTTGGTGGCCGGGTCGGCCAGGCGCTCCCGGTAGCGGTCTCGGCCGCCCTCGCGAAATTCGGCGTCGATGAGTTGAGAGATGCCAGTGCTCGACGCCGTGTAGGCATACTGGTCATGCGTGATCGTGAGGCCTTCGGCGCGCGCCTTGTCGAGGTAGGCTGATATTTCGTCGGCGCGGCCCCACGCGGAAGGACCGGAGAGTTTGAGGTGCGAGACCTCGGCGGGAATTTTTGCCTCGCGCGCAATGGTGAGCAACTCGTCGATCGCTTCGATGATCCGCGTGTTCTCGTAGCGCATGTGGCTCGCGTAAACGCCGCCGTGCGCGGAGGCGACCTTGGCGAGCGCAACGATCTCGTCGGTCTTGGCGAAGGTGCCCGGCAGATAGATGAGGCCGGTGCTGAGACCGACCGCGCCGTCCTTCATCGCCTGCGCGACGAGCGCAGCCATCTTGGCGAGCTCGGCGGCGGTCGGCGGACGGGCAAAACTGCCGCCCATCACTTCACCGCGCACCGTGTTGTGGCCGATGAGCGTGGCGACATTGATGGCGACTTTGGTGCGCACGATGTCGGCAAAGAACTCGCCGACATCGAGCTTCGAGCCGCCGCAGTTGCCCGTGACGATGGTCGTGACGCCCATGCGAATGAAATTCTCCGCGACCGGCAAATCGGTGATGTCTTCGGAGTGCGTGTGCACATCGATGAACCCCGGCGCGACGACGTGGCCGCGCGCGTCGATTTCGGTGCGCGCGGTGCCGGTGAGGGAGCCCAGCGCCACGATGCGGTCGCCGCGCACCGCGACATCGCCGATGTAGCCGGCGCGACCTGTGCCGTCTACGATGCGCGCGCCGCGGATGATGAGGTCGTAGTCCTGACCGGCGACGAACGAGGCGCTGGCGACGAAAATCGAGACGAGCAGGAGCAAAGATTTCATGGGTAGAACAAGATGACCGAAGCAAAGTTGTCCGGAGATTGCACGGACGAACCAAGCTCAGGAAGATCTCAAAGCCAGCGCCGAAGCAAAGATCTTCGGCTCGAACCCGGAGGTATTTGATCAATCCAGCATACGACCCTCAAAGCCCGCCCGTAGCAGCGAGCGTGAGCGCGGGGACGGACCACCACTCGCTCGCGCTCGCGGCTACTTCCCAACCACGGCGATGCAAGCTTCGCGGGCTCGAACCCACAGCGGATGAAACAGGAGGGACGGGAAGATCGGGAAGGGTTGGTTCGCCTTCTGGTCTCCCTTTCATTCCCGCTTATTTTTTAAGACTGGCCGCGCCCCAACTGAAATCGTCGAACAGCGTCACGCTGTCGGCTTTCGTCCACACGCCGACCATGCCGGGGGCGGTGAAGGTTGGATCTTTTGCGGTGAGCACCTTCTTGCCGTCGAAAATCACGGTGAAGGTCGGGCCCTCGAACTCAACGCGCAGGCTGTGCCACTGGCCGCGGGTGACCTTGGCGGAGACGCCGCCAAATTGGATGCGCTGGCCGGCGACGACGCGGTAGATGCGGACATTATCTTCCAGGGCATTCGCGCGGACGAGGTAGTAGTGGTTCGCGTCTTGAGTGCGCCAGACGACGCCGCCCGCCTGATCGTCATGACCGGACACCGGTTTAAATTTCACTTCGACGAAACCGTTGGCGAGCTGGGTATCAGTTTTCAGGCAGAGAGGGTAATCCGCCAATCCCGATTGCTTGAGGACGTGGGGCGCGCTTGGGGCGGAGGCATCGCGCACGATTGACCACTGGGGCGTGCCGATGCCGGTGACGGTGCCGAGCCAGTTTGAGGGAATCGAGCCGGACTTGGCGTCATCGAAATGCGCGGTCTCGGCAAAGAGCCCGCCGCTCAGCAGTGACGACGTGAGGAGAGTGGCCGCGACAATGGGATGGGCTCGCATCGGCGTCCTGATTTACGGGAGCGTCACTTCACTTGATGGCCGCCTGGATCGCGCGGGTTTTTTGTAGGCCTTCAGCAAGCGAGGCCGCGCTGCCGCGACCCCAGTAGTGGAGGAAGAGCATGCGCGGAGTCTCACCTGTCATGTGATGGTGGATGGCCACGACATTGATGCCGGCGGCTCGCAGCGATTTCAGGACGGCTTGGAGTTCACGCTCCAGCACCGCGAAGTCGCCATCGACGACGGCGTTGTCATCCGTTCCGGCGAAAACCGCCCACGTGTTCACGCCCAGCTCCTTGGTCGCCGCGCAGCCGCACTCCATCGTCACTTCGCGGCCGAAGACGAATTTGAGCATGCCGGTATTCTGCTGCGCCTTCGCCTCGAACAACGTTTCGATTGGGCCGGCGGTGATGTTGCTCTCGGCTGGTAGCGGCGACCCGCCGAACTGCCGCGCGGGCTCCGGCCGGGCGGAGCGGATTTTTGTCACGGCATCGAGGGCGGCCTTCACGCCACCCGCCAATCCCGCCACGGTGCCCTCACCGCCGATGTGCATGAAATAGACCTTCGGCTGGTCGAAAAAGAAATGATTATGGAGCGCGGTCACCGCGAGTCCGTGCTCAAGCGCCGCGCTCATCGCCGGGTTGACCTCGTCCTCGAAGAGCACGAGGTCGCCCATCACCATCGCGTCCGCGGTGCCGCCGGCCCGGAATGCCGCCCAGCTCGTGAGGCCGGCAAAGGGCGGCATTTTCCAGCCGTCGACCGTCACGGGCAGATCCTTGCGCGGGGAGGTGACTTTAAAAACCGCCTCGGCGTCGAAGCGCGTGCCCTTGAGTCCGGTGATGGTTTCGATGACGGTCGGATCAAACCCCAGTTCAGCGCCGCTGAGAGCGGCGGCGCCACCAAGAAAGACGGCGGCGGACAGGAGAGCAATCGTGCGGAGGTGATGCAGATTTTCGAGTGGCATGGTAACCTCAATGCTACATCTGTCACAGCCGTTATCAATCTTACCATGAACTTCAACCGCGTCCTCAAGGGACTCGCGCAGCTCGGTTGGACGGACGACAAAATTCTCCAGCACGGTTTCGTCTGCGTTGACGCTCTGCACGCGCAACTCCGAGGTTCATGAGCGATGAGATGAAAAACGACGTTCCCGCCCATCCCACTTTTCGCGAGGCCTTTCGATTTTGGCTGAAGCTTGGTTTCATCAGCTTCGGCGGCCCGACGGGGCAGATCGCGATCATGCACACGGAGCTGGTCGAGAAGAAGCGCTGGATCGGCGAGGAGCGGTTTCTGCACGCGCTGAATTTCTGCATGCTGCTGCCAGGGCCGGAGGCGCAGCAGCTCGCGATTTACTGCGGGTGGCTGCTGCACCGGACGTGGGGCGGAATCGTGGCGGGCGTGCTCTTCGTGCTGCCGGCGGCGGGACTGTTGTGGGGGCTGAGCTACGTCTATGTGGTCTATGGCAACGTCGCGTGGATCGCGGCGGTCTTTCACGGCCTCAAGGCGGCGGTGCTCGCGGTCGTGGTCGCAGCGGTGCTGCGGATCGGGAAGAAGGCGCTGAAGAACCGCGTGATGTGGTCGATCGCGGCGGCGGCGTTTGTGGCCATATTTTTTCTGAAGGCGCCGTTTCCGCTCATCGTCGTGACCGCCGCGGTCGTGGGTTGGCTGGGCGGGTGGAAGTGGGAGAAAGTATTTAACGTGGGGAAAGGCCACAGCGGCGCGGCAAAAAATTACGGTCGCGCGGTGATCGACGATGCGGATGACGTGCTCGTTCATGCCGCTCCGTCATGGGGCCGTGCGGGACGCGTGCTGGCGGTGTGCGGCGGGCTCTGGTGGGCCCCGGTGATTGCGGTGGGGCTGTGGCAGGGGTGGGACGGCGTGCTGGCGCGCGAGGGATTATTTTTCAGCAAGGCGGCGATGGTGACGTTTGGCGGGGCCTACGCGGTGCTGCCGTATGTGGCGCAGCAGGCGGTGGAGCAGCACGGTTGGCTGAGCGCGCCGCAGATGCTCGACGGTCTCGGGCTGGCGGAGACGACGCCGGGGCCGCTCATCATGGTGTTGCAGTTCGTGGGGTTTCTCGGCGCGTGGAATCATCCGGGCGCACTGTCGCCGCTGGTGGCGGCGACCCTTGGCGCAGCACTGACGACGTGGGTCACGTTCGTCCCGTGCTTCCTGTGGATTTTTCTCGGCGCGCCGCACATCGAGCAGCTGCGGAAAAACACGCGGCTCACGTGCGCGCTCTCGGCGGTGACGGCGTCCGTGGTCGGCGTGGTGCTGAACCTCGCGGTGTGGTTCGGCTGGCACGTAGTGCGACCGACGGGCAGCGCGGCGGGGACCACGGACTGGTTTGTGGTCGCAGTGGGCGTCGCCGCCTTCGTGGCGCTGCAACGCTTCAAGATTGGCGTCGTCGCGGTCGTGCTCGCGAGCGGGGCGCTGGGGTGGCTGTGGAGCCTGCTCTAACAGCTCGCCGCTACGGCGCGAGCCACGTGCCGGAGCGGGCGCTGGCGAGCACGGCTTCGATCGTGCGCATGTTGCCGACGGCGTCGTCGAGCGGGGTGGGGACCGGAGTGTCGTCGAGGATGGCGCGGGCGAAGGCGTCGGCTTGCAGGGTGTATTGATCGCAGGTCTCGAGCGTGACGGCGGTGACGGTGGCGCCGTGCTGGTGCCAGAGGCGAGCGGCGCGGTCGGGTGGGGCGTTGCAAGGAATCTCGATCTCGATGCGGCCCTCAGTGCCGAAGATATTCACGCGTTGATAGGGCGAGAGCTGCGTGGAGCAGGTGAACGTCGCGGTGCCGCGGCCGAAATCGAGCAGGCCGGACGCGAGGCGGTCAGTGCCAAACGCGGGATCCATTTCCACCATGCCGAGCACGCGGCGCGGTTCGCTGCCGTAGAGCCAGCGCGCGAACGAAACGCAGTAGCAGCCGATGTCCATCATGCCGCCGCCGCCGATGGCGCCCATGTTGCGGATGTTGTTCGGGTCGACGTTCCAGTAGGAAAAATGGCTGTGGACCACGCGCAATTCGCCGATACCGCCCTCGGCGACTATTTGCTGCGCGCGCCGCCACTGCGGATGGAAGCGATACATGAAAGCCTCCATGATTTTTTGGCGCGGATATTTTCGGGCGGCCGTGGCGAGCTCGGCCGCCTCACGCGCGTCGAGCGCGATCGGTTTTTCGCAGAGCACGTGCTTGCCGGCCGCGAGGGCCTTGAGCGACCACGGCACGTGCAGGTGGTTCGGCAGCGGAATGTAAATGGCATCGATGCCGGGATCGGCGAGCAGCGCCTCGTAAGTTTCGTGAACGCGCGCGATGCCGAGCTGCGTGGCGACGGCGCGGGCCTTGAACGCGTCGCGCGACGCGATGGCGACCACGGTGCCGAGAGAGGATTTTTGCAGCGCGGGGATGACCTTGTTCACCGCAATCTTCGCCGTGCCGAGAATGCCCCAATTGATGTTGGTCATGGGGGCAGCGTGGCGCGATGCGGAGCGCGTGCAACACCGGGGGAGGAAGAAAAATTATTCGAGCTGCGAATCGCGGGCTGAGTCTAACGATTCAGGAAGGGTCACCACGAAATACACGAACAACACGAAAGTCGGAGGAGAAAGCAGAGCGCAGGTGAAGCCCACGCGATAACCAATCTTGTCGGCCTGAACGCAGTGAAACATCCAGCGGGAAACTCCCCTGTGGTTTCAGGTGGCGAAAAATCCAGTGGGACGTTCGCACCGCTGAAACCGCCGCGAGGATCAAAGTGGATTCGCTCCGCTCAGGATGACAAATCCCTTTCGACGCCCTCTTAGCCGCCGGCTCAGTTGCGCACCAGCGTGCCGATTTTCTCGCCCATGATCGCTTTGCGGATGGCGTGTTCGTCACCGAGGTCGAACACGAGAATGGGCACGTTGTTGTCCATGCAGAGCGAAAACGCGGTCGAGTCCATGACGTTGAGCCGCTGCTTGAGGGCGTCGATGAACGTGAGCTGGTCGTATTTCACCGCGTCGGCGTGCTTCTTCGGATCCTTGTCGTAGATGCCGTCGACCTTAGTCGCCTTCATGATGATGTCGGCGTGGAGCTCGGAGGCGCGCAGGGCGGCGGTGGTGTCGGTCGAGAAATACGGGTTGCCCGTGCCGGCGACGAAGATGACGACGCGCTTTTTTTGCAGGTGGCGCATCGCGCGGCGGAGGATGAACGGCTCCGCGATCTGGTTCATCGGGATGGCGGATTGCACGCGGGTGCTCACGCCGAGTTTTTCCAGGCAATCCATGAGTGCGAGGCCGTTGATGACGGTGGCAAGCATCCCCATGTAATCGCCGGTGGTGCGATCGACGCCGCGCTGCGCGCCGTTGAGACCGCGGAAAATATTGCCGCCGCCGATCACGACGCACACCTGCACGCCGAGGTCGTGGATTTCCTTCACCTGCGCGCAGGTGCGATCGAGCGTGGCCGCATCGATCGGATCGCCGGATTTGCCGCCGCGAAGAACCTCGCCGGAGAGTTTGAGGACGACCCGCTTGTATTTTGGGCGGGCATCGGGCTTGGAGAGAGGCATGGCCGTCAGGAAACGAGCCCGAAAAATCCGCGTCAATGCCCGAGATGCGTCCGTCGACTGCGGCGCATCGTTTCGGTTGCGTTCGGTTGCCGCATGTCCACCGATGTGCGGCGATACCTTGCCGCACCCTATCGCATGAAGGCTTCAGATTTTTTCACGCTGCCCGCGTCGCTCGCGCCGTTTGCCCAGTATTTCCGGGCCGATGTGCCGCCGTGGGACTGGTTGAAGCAAATCGCGCCGGCCCTGGCCAGCGTGACGGACGCGCCCAACGCGGTCAAATGTCCGCCCGGCGTGCACGTCGAGGGCAAGGTGTGGCTGCACCCGAGCGTGAAGCTGCCGGCCTACGCGACCATTATCGGGCCCGTGTGGATCGGCGCGAAGTGCGATGTCCGCCCCGGCGCGTTTATTCGCGGCAATGTGATCGCGGGTGAAGGTTGCGTGCTCGGCAATGCGTGCGAGTTCAAAAATTGCCTGCTCATGGACGGCGTGCAGGTGCCGCATTTCAGCTACGTGGGCGACTCAATCCTCGGCAATCGTGCGCACTTCGGCGCGGGCGTGATCTGCTCCAATCTCCGGCTCGACCAGCAGCCGATCCTGGTGCGCACCGAGACCGCGACCTACGACACGGGGCTCAGGAAATTGGGGGCCATCCTTGGTGACGCGGCGGAAGTGGGCTGCAACGCCGTGCTCAATCCCGGCACGATTCTTGGTCCGCGCGCACTCGTGACGCCGGCCATCGCGGTGAGCGGCTACATTCCCGCCGCGACGATCGCGCACGCCCGCCATGCGATAAAGTTGATCCCGCGCCGGGATTGACGCCGGTTCCGTCTGCCGCCGAAGCTCAGCGTTTTATGCGCACTCTCACCGGCATCACGCCCTCGGGCACGCTTCACATCGGCAATTATTTTGGCGCGATGCGGCCCGCGATCGACGCGCAGGCGCGGGGCGATTGTTATTATTTCATCGCGGACTATCACTCGATGACGACGGTCACCGACGCCGCCGAGCGGCGGAAGAACACGTTGGGCATCGCGCTCGACTGGCTCGCGTGTGGCCTCGATCCGAAGACGAGTGTGTTCTGGCGGCAGAGCGATGTGCCGGAAGTCTGCGAACTCATGTGGATGCTGGGCTCGCTGGCCCCGATGGGGTTGATGGAGCGCGCGCACAGCTACAAGGACAAGACGGCGAAAGGCATCGAGGCGAATTTTGGTCTCTTTGCCTATCCGGTGCTGATGGCGGCGGACATTCTGCTCTACGATGTGAATCGCGTCCCCGTCGGCCGGGACCAGAAGCAGCACGTCGAGATGACGCGCGACATGGCGATCAAGTTCAACCGCACCTACGGCGAGACGTTTGTCATTCCCGAATCGGAAATTCGCGACGAGGTGGCGGTCATCCCCGGACTCGACGGCCAGAAAATGTCGAAGAGCTACGGCAACACGATCGAGATTTTCGGGGATGAGAAAGTGCTGCGGAAAAAAATCATGGGCATCGTGATGGATTCGCGGACGCCCGCCGAGCCGAAGCCCGACGCGGACAAAAACCTCGCCGTGCAACTATTGAGATTTTTCGCGCCCGCGGATGTCGCGGCTGATTTTGAAAACCGCCTGCGCGCGGGCGGCCTCGGCTACGGCGACTTGAAGAAGGCGTTGTTCGAGCACTATTGGAATCACTTCGCCGCCGCCCGCGCGCAGCGCACGGAGCTCGCGGCAAACCTCGATCACGTCGAAGCGGTGCTGCGCGACGGCGCACTGCGCGCTCGCGCCACCGCCGAGCAAGTCATCGGTCGCGCCCGCAGGGCGTGCGGGTTGAGGTAGAAATCCTCATTGATGTAGGCGGGGTGCCCTCACCCCGCTTCGGAGTTTTTGGTCAATGCACCTGCCGCACGTTCTGCCCTTTGCCAGAACGCCGGGGTATTTTTTCACCGCCTGTGTCGCGGGACGAAAGCCAATTTTAGCCTGTGCTGAGGCCCACGGCCCGTTGATTTATATCTGGACCAAGTCCGCCGCGCTCGACGGTTGGTTTGTTGGCCGCTACGTGCTCATGCCGGACCACGTTCATTTCTTTGCGTC
The DNA here is from genome assembly GCA_031411015.1 of Opitutaceae bacterium. Taxonomy (GTDB): domain Bacteria; phylum Verrucomicrobiota; class Verrucomicrobiia; order Opitutales; family Opitutaceae; genus ER46. The sequence continues at coordinate 15,931 of JANOAF010000616.1, forward strand.
GCCTGCGGCGGATGCGAGAACGCGCGCAGATTGGTGCAAAGCTTGGAAATCAATTTCGTCGCGGCGGATCATTCGGCTGCTGGGCGTGCCCGCACCCATTTGGCAGCCGGAAACCTTCGACCATATTTTGCGTAGTTCGGAATCATATGCGGAGAAATGGCACTACGTCGTGGCCAATCCAGTGCGTGCAGGCTCGGTGTCGGATGCGGTGCCGTGGCCGGGGCAAGGCGAGATTCACACGCTGAAAGGCGGGTGAAAATCCCGAGCCGGGTGAGGGCACCCCGCCGACATCACTCTGGCTTTTTCTTCGCCAGCTTCGCCGCGCCCTTGATTAATTTTTCGGCGAGGGCGAGCGGGAGATCCGCGGGGTTGCGGAAGCGGATGCAGCTCTTGCCGCAGTCGAGGCCGAGTTTCTTTAACGCGGCGCGGTGTGGGTCGACGGCCTCAGGATTGATGTAGAGCGCGAGATACTGTTTCTGTCGATTGAAGCCGCCGATCATCGTGTCGCCGGTGCCATAGCCCGGCATTCGGTATTGCATCGATTCCGTGCCGGGAGCGTAACGCAGAAACAGCGCGCGAATTTTTTCGAAGACGGCGCGATCCTCGGCCTCCAGCGTGGTCAGGAATTCATCGACGGATTTCGCGGTGGAGATCATGGGGAGGAAGAAAACGCGGGGGGGGCTAGATGACGGACTCCGGTGGCGGCTGCAACCGCGCGATCCCGGCCATGATGCGCTCGCTGGCGATTTGGTAGCGCGCCTTGCCCGCGGCGGGATCGTCGTAGGCGGCGGGCAGCAGGGGCGAGCCGAAGGTGACGGCCACGGGGGTGCCGAGGCGCGGCAGCTTCGCGCCTTTGCCAAACGCCTCGAACGATCCGGAAATCCGCGCGGGCACCACGGGCACTTGGGCCCGACAAGCGAAGAGGCCAACGCCGGGTTTCGGTGCCTGCAGCAGACCATCCGGTGAACGCGTGCCCTCGGGAAACATGATGATCACCTTTTGCTCTTTCAGCGCCTGCAGCACGCGCTTGATCGCGGTCACATCGGAACCGCCGTCGCGATCGACCGGGATGGCGCCGACGGCATTGAGCCACCAGGAGGGGAAGCCGGGTTTCCAAAGCGTCTTGCGCGCAAAAAAGGTCACCTGTCGCGCCATCTGCGTCCCGACGAGAAACGGATCGAGGTTGCTCGCGTGATTCGCCGCGAGCAGGAAGCCGCCGGACGTGGGAAGATTTTCGGTGCCGGTGACGCGGCCGCGGAAAGCCATGCTGTAGATCGCGGCCGCGAGATAGTGCGAGACGCCGTAGACGTGCTGCATCTCGACCTGCGGAAAAGCGCGGCTCACATTCCCTCCCTTGTCACTCTGAACAAAGCGACGAATCCAGTGGGATGCACTTGAGCGGACATCGTGTTGGATCCCACGCTGCGCTCAGGATGACATGCACGGGGGCCGTTCATGTCAGTTTCGCGGCAAGTGGCGCGGCCATTTTCTCCACGACCTGCGCGAGCGTGATGTGAGTCGTGTCGATTGACTCTGCTCCGACGGGGCAGGCGAGCGGAGAAGTCTTGCGCGACGAGTCGAGTCGATCGCGCTCGGCGATCGAGTCCTGGCCGCCCTCGCGGGCGCGGCGGCGAGCGCGCTCGGCGGGATCGGCGTGGAGGAAGAATCGGAAATCGGCGTCGGGAAAAATCACCGAGCCGATGTCGCGGCCCTCCATGACGAGGCCGCGATACTTCTGCTGGCGCGCCACGTCGGCGAGCCCGCGCTGGTAAGCGAGCAGGGCGGTCCGCACCTCGGGAATCGCAGCGAAGTGGGAAACGTGATCGTTCACCTCGCGGCTGCGGATTTCGTCGCCGGCCACTCGTCCGTTGATCTGCATTTGCGCGGACCGGCCCTTGACGCTGGTGCCGAGTTTCAAGTCGGCGACTGCAGTCTGCACGGCGGCCAGGTCCTGGGCGTTGACGCCGAGCCGCAGCATCTCGGCGGTGATCGCACGGTAGAACGAGCCGGTGTCGACGTGCAGCAAATTGAAACGTTCGCTGAGCGTGCGCGACGACGACGACTTACCGGACGCCGCGCCGCCGTCGATGGCGACGATGATGAAGGATGAAGCTGCGGTCACAGCGCGAAGGAGTTTTGCCGCAGCGTCTCCAGCAACTCAAAAAAGTGCGGAAACGTTTTGGCGCAGCACGCCGGATTTTTGATCGAAAGCCAGGGGCGGCCGGCGCCGTGAAGATCGTGGCAGCCGAGAATCCCGAAGCTCATCGCGAAGCGGTGGTCGTGGTAGGTCTCGATTTCGACACCGGATTTCAACGGCTGCGGCGTGATCGTGAGTGAGTCTTCGGTCTCCACGACGTGCTGCCCGAGCTTGATGAGTTCGCGCGCCATGCCGGCGACGCGGTCGGTTTCTTGTTTCCGCGTGTGCGCGATGCCGGTGATGCGCGTCGGACCGGAGAGGAGGGGAGCGATGGCCGCGAGCGTGAGAAACGTGTCGGAGAATTCGCTGAAATCGAAAGAAAACTTAGGGTTCTTTCTTTCACCGGAAAATCCAGCCACAATCCCGCCAGACTGCATCTTTGTAACGACGCCAATTTGATTCATGACGTTCATGAACGTCGTGTCTCCTTGAAGGCCTCCTCCGATTTCACGCAATCCGGGAAGCGTAATTGCGCCCCCGGTTACAAAGGGTAGGGCGAGAAAATAGCTGGCAGCCGTGGCGTCGGGCTCAATTTCGTAGCGACCGGATCGGCAGGAATAGCGGGTGAGAGTGTCAAGACGAACGACTCGTTCACTGAGCCACTGGAGGCGGGGTTGCCCAAATTGTTTCATCAGCTTGGCGGTCATTTCGACAAAGGGGCGCCGCACTTCTCCCACAAGGCGGATCTCAAATTCTCCGCGGCAGAGAGGGGCGATCATGAGCAGAGCGGACAGCATTTGACTGCTCTCGCTGGCATTTAAGCCGACTCTCGTCCCTTGGAGCCCACGGGCGTGGATTTCGAGCGGGAAAAACCCTTCGGCACCGGTGCAGCGGATGTCCGCACCCAGCGCACGCAAGGCGTCGATCAGGGGTTTCATCGGGCGCTTCCGCATCTGCGGCACGCCATCGATTCGATAGATCCCGCGGGGCGCGGCGGCACAAAGGGCGGTAAGAAAGCGTGCGGCGGTGCCGGCGAGGCCGACAAAGAGGTCAACGGATGAATCGCTGCGGAAGAGGTTCTGCTGATTCGAAACGCGCAGGGTGAGGGCCGCCTCATCGGCTTCGACCGTGCAGCCAAGTTTCCGCAGGGCCTCGCCCATCAACTGCGTGTCCTCGCTGCAGAGCGCTCCGGTGAGGGTGATCGGTGCATCG
>JANOAF010000617.1:0-15448 GCA_031411015.1 Opitutaceae bacterium
TTCGACGCCCTGAGCCTCCAAATGCTGCGTGACCGCCTCCGGATCGAAGCGATCTTCCGGCTTCAAACGTTCCGGGCGATTCACGGGCCCGAGGTAGACCTCATCCGCCTGCGCGAACGCCCGCGTAAACCCTTCCTGCATCGAACGGCGGCAAGCGGTGTTACTGCGCGGTTCGAAAACCGCCGTGAGCAACGCCCCGGGGAACCGCGCGCGAAACGCCCGCAGCGTTTCCCCGAGCGCGGTCGGGTGATGCGCAAAATCCTCAATCACGGTGTAGCGCGGGCTCTTGAAAAGGATTTCCTGCCGCCGTTTCACCCCGCGGAATCGCGCGAGCGCCCCCAGCGGCAGCACGGTCGGATTCGTCGGATCGAGGGCGAGCCCGGCGGCGGTCGCAGCCATCGCCACGTTGCGGGCATTGTAGATCCCACTGAGCGACCACGTCACTTCTGCCCAAGGTTGGCCGCGCCAAAGCAACCGGAAGGACGTGCCGGAGGGTGTCTCGGCGAAATCCACGATGCGCACGTCGTTCGCCTCGTCGAGGCCCACGCGCACGACTCGGGTCCATGCCATCGCCCCGAGCGCGCGGAGATTGGCGTCGTCGCCATTCATCACGACGAAACCGTTGCGCGGCACGATGCGCACGAGGTGCTGAAACGTTCGCTGCACGTCCGCAAGGTCGCGAAAGATATCGGCGTGGTCGAACTCAAGGTTGTTTAAGACCGCGATGTGGGGCGCGTAGTGGATGAACTTGCTGCGCTTGTCGAAGAACGCGCTGTCGTATTCGTCGCCCTCGATGACAAACGGATCCTGCGCCGCACCGAGATGTGCGCCCACCGGCGGATCGAGCGGCACGCCGCCAATGAGGAATCCCGGATCACGGCCGGCCTCCCGCAGGAGAAACGCCGTCAGCGCCGTGGTCGTGGTCTTTCCGTGGGTGCCACAAATGACGAGGTTGCGCCGGCCTTTGAGCACGAAGTCGTGCAACAGCGCTGGCACCGAGGTGAAGGGAATAGCCCGCGTGTCGAGCAGCCACTCGACCTCCGGATTGCCGCGGGACATCGCATTCCCGATCACGACGAGATCCGGTGCGAGTTTTTCCAGCCGCGCCGCATCATAGCCCTCGTGCAGGGTAATGCCGGTCGCGGCGAGCACGGTGCTCATGGGCGGATAGATGCCGCTGTCGGCTCCGAGCACGGCGTGCCCGGCCGCGCGCGCCAGAAGCGCCGCATTTCCCATCGCCGTCCCGCAGATGCCCATGAAATAAATTCTCATGCGAAGTGCTGGCGGTGTAGCCGCCCCCCACCACAGACGGAAGCCGCAATTCACACCCGCCACTAATGATCGCGGCGACTCGTTTTTATTCTCGCGGAAAATCACCGGGATGTGTTTCCAAAACCCTCCCGCGTCGTCACAACGTCCCCATGGCTTCCCCTACCCCGCTGCCCCGCCGCCCCAAAATCCTTCTGCGTTGGTCCATCGCTATCGTCGTGCTGGTGGGAGCCGTCTGGGGCGGGCGCATCGCTTGGCAGAAGCTCAGCCCCACCCTCATGGGGAACAAGCGGCAGGAAAAAATTCCGACTTCCAAGACCCGCACCGCCTCCATCTCCGAGGAAATTGTCGCCGTCGGCCGCCTCCGCGCGGTGTTTTCCACTGAACTTCGCTCGGAGGTCAACGGCCGCATCATCAAAATCCTCGCCGTGGATGGCCAGAAGGTCGTGCGCGATCAGGAAATCCTTCGGCTCGATCAACAGGATTTGCTCACGCAGATTACGGAAATCGATCGCAGCATCGAGGCGGCCAAGCTCAAGGCCCTGCGCGCGCGCCGCGACTATGAGCGGCTGCTCGATCTGCAGAAGGGCGGCGTCGTCACCACCAAGGACCTCGAGGATGCCCGCGTGACGTTCTCCCTTGGCGAAAATGATTCCGCCATCGCGGAGGCTCGCGCCGCCAATCTCCGCGACAAGCTCACCAAAACCATCATCCGCGCGCCCCACAACGGCACGCTCCTGCTCCGCGATCTCACCGAGGGTCAGGTCATCACAGGTGCCGCGGCGCAGAACGGCGGCATGCTGCTCGGGGAGGTCGCCGACCTTACGGTGCTCATGGTGCGCACCAGCATCAACGAGATCGACGTCGCTCGGCTCAAAGTCAGCGACGAGGCCCGCGTGCGCGTCGACTCCATCCGCAGCATGATTATCGCCGGCACGATCAAGCGCATCTCCACCAGCGCCACGGAGAGCACCGTCGATCGCACGCGCGTTTTCCCCGTGGATGTGGTGCTCGACGAGGCTGATGATCGCCTGCGCCCCGGCATGTCGGCCACCGTCACCGTCACGCTCGCTCGCGCCGACGACACGCTCGCTCTCCCGCTCTCCGCCGTATTTTCCACCGCCGAGTCCGTGCGCTACGTTTTCCTGCTGAAGGGTGAACGCTTCGAGATTCGTGAAGTCGAGATCGGCATTGCCGACACGCGCCGCGTGCAGATCGTTTCCGGCCTTGAGCTCGGCGACGAGGTCGCGCTCACGCGTCCGGTCGATTTCGACGGTGAGGTGCCCGCCGGCGTGACGCCGGCGGTGGCGATAAAATCGAAGTCTGGCAAACGCGAGAGCGACTCCCTCGCGCCCACGGCGATTCCCGGCGACGCCCGCTCTCCCAAGCGCGGACGCGGCAACTAATCCCCGTCATGCGGCTCATCTGGATGGGAATCGCGAGCGGCGGACGCGAGGTGTGGGCGCACAAGCTCCGCTCGTTCCTCACGCTCTTCGGCATCATGCTCGGCGCCGCCGCGCTGGTCGGCATGATCGGCGTCGTCAACGGCCTCATGCGCAGCTTCGAGACCGTGATTTACGAGACGGGCGGCATCGAGCGCATCACCGTCAATCACGGCCCACCGCCCGAAAACCAGCGCGAAAAAGCGGCGCTCTCCCCCGGCCGCACGCTTAACGACGTCGATGCCATCCTCGACGCCGTTCCGCTCGTCCAGCGTGCCACCGCGGAGGTCAACATCCCCGGCGGCGCGCGGCTTTATTTCCAAGGCCGCGCCACCGGGCAAAATGTCCGCGGCGTGCTGCCCGCGACGTTCGTGATGGATCGCTATGAGATCGCGCCGGGGCAGGGTCGACTCATCGGTGATCTGGATCTCGAGTTGCAGACGCAGGTTGTCGTGCTCGGCGCCTACGTGGCGCAGACCCTGTTCGTTCGCGGCATCGATCCGCTCGGGCGCGTCATCACGATCAACGGCCAGCCGTTCACCGTCGTCGGCGTGCTGAAGGACTACAACCTCGCCGGCGGCGGCTCCGGCGGCGGCCGCGTGAGCGCGAAAAATTATTCGGTCTTCATTCCGCTCACGACCGCGCAGACGCTCTATCGCATCGACGAAAACGTGGACGTGCTCAGCGTGCAGCTCGGCAACATCGAGGAGATGCCGCACGCCCTCGAGCAGATCAAAAATGTCCTCACGCATACCCACCGCGGCATCCAGGACGTCCGTCTCGAGACCCGCGAGGATTTGATCCAGAGCTTCGCGAAAACGCGCGCGAGCTACTTTGCCTCCTTCGGGAGCGTCGCCGCGATTGGCCTCATCGTCGGCGGTATCGGCATCATGAACGTCATGCTCGCCTCCATCAGCGAGCGCGTTCGCGAGATCGGAGTGCGCCGCGCCCTCGGCGCCAAGCGCACGGACATCCTCGTGCAGATCCTCGCCGAATCGATCACGCTGGCGGTCGCCGGCGGCCTGCTCGGCCTGATCGCGAGCATGGCCCTGATTCTGGTTTTGCAACAGGTGGTCGTGGAGTCCAACCGCCCGGAACTCTCGCTCTGGGCGATGGCCATTGGCATCACGTCCAGCGCGATCGTCGGCGTGCTCGCGGGCCTCTACCCCGCCATCCGCGCCTCGATGCTCAGCCCCGTCGAGGCACTGCGGACGGATTGAGGGAGGGCAGGGTCTCCGAACCCCGCCTTTCGGGCGGAGGCGCACTCCCATCCAAACCGGCGGGGTTCGGCGACCCCGCCCTCCAACCTCTCCGTGCCTACCCCAAGTTCACCGGGTCCACATCCAGCACCTGCGTGATGTCGTCCGGCCACGCGAAATCGCGGCGGAGGCGCGCGAGTTCCGGCACGACCTTGGTCACGCTGCTGGTGAAATACCAGAGCTGCCAGCGATACTCATCCTTGATCTTCTCGATCGGCGAAGGCGAAGGGCCGCGCAGCTCCACGCGATCGCCGAGGGTTTTCTCGATGAGCTTCGCCCATTGCTCGGCGAAAAATTTGAGCTTCTCCGGGTTTTTCCCGCGAAACAGGTGGTGAATCAGGTGACGATACGGCGGGTAGCGATACTCTTTCCGTATTTTCAATTCGGCCGCCGCGAATCCCGCGAAATCGGCGTGCCGCGAAAACTGAATCGCCTCCGCCTGCGGCGTAAACGTCTGCACGATCACCTCGCCCGCGCGATCGCCGCGGCCGGCGCGACCGGCGACTTGCACGAGGAGCTGGAAGGTCCGCTCGTTCGCCCGGAAATCCGGGACGTGCATCGAGATGTCCGCGTCGACGAGCCCGACGAGCGTCACGTTGGGAAAATCGAGACCCTTGCCGATCATCTGCGTGCCGACGAGCACGTCGATTTTTCCCGCGCGGAACTGGGCGAGGATTTCGCGGAACCGGTTTTTCTTCGACATCGTGTCCGTGTCCATCCGCTCGATCCGCGCGCGCGGCACCATGCGCCGCACGGCCTCCTCGACGCGCTGCGTGCCAAGCCCGCGCCAGCGGATGTCGGGGGCGGCGCACTTCGGGCAACGCGCCGGCGCCGGGCGCTGGTCGCCGCAGAGATGGCAGCGCAGCGTCTCATCACTGCGATGGTAGGTCATCGTGATGCTGCAATGCGTGCACTCCTCCACGTGCCCGCACTTGGTGCAGAGCATCGACGAGGAATAGCCGCGGCGGTTGATAAATAGAATCGTCTGCTCGCGCTTCTCCAACCGATCCTGCATCGCGCGCACGAGGCGGCCCGAGAGCGCTGGAAGCGTGCGCTGCTTCGCCGCCTCAATGCGTAGATCGACGATGTCGATGAACGGCAGTTTGCGCGCATCGACGCGCTGGGTGAGCTGGAGCAGCTGGTATTTGCCCGACTCGACGTTGGTGAAACTTTCGAGCGAAGGCGTCGCGGAGCCGAGCAGGCACTGCGCGCCGGCGAGCTTGGCACGCATCACCGCGACATCGCGGCCGTGGTAGCGCGGCGTCTCGTCCTGCTTGTAGGCGGGCTCGTGCTCTTCATCGACCACGATGAGTTTCAGGTTTTGCACCGGCGCAAAAATCGCCGAGCGTGCACCGACCACCACGCGCGCCTCGCCCGTCGCGAGTGCGAGCCAGCCGTCGAGCCTTTCGCCTTCGCTGAGATGGCTGTGCCAAACCACGCAGCGCTGCCCCGCCGCGATCGCTTCGAGGCGCGAGCGCAACCGCGCCACCGTCTGCGGCGTGAGCGCGACCTCGGGCACCAAAAACACCACGCCACCGCCGGCCTTCAGCGCCGTGTCGATCGCGCGCAGATAGACCTCCGTCTTTCCCGAGCCCGTGATGCCGTGGAGCAGCGTGACGCCGAACTTATCTTCGGCGAGCCGCGCCGACATCGCATCAACCGCCACCTGCTGCTCGGCGTTGAGCGCGTGCGGCATCGCTGCCACGAGTTCGCCCGAGGAGTGATCGTCGTCATAGGCGATGCGCTCGATCCGGCGTGTCTCCTCGCGAATCAGGCCGCGCTTGACCAGCGCCGCGACGACCGCGGCGGTCTGATTGAGGCGATTCAGCACGAGTGCCTTCGGCTGGGGCCGGAATTGCTGCTCAAGAAATCGGTAGAGTTTCGCCTGCGCGGGCGCGCGTTTCTCCAACCCCGCGATTTCGTCGGGCTCCGGTTTGCGCGCGATCGCGAGGAGTTTTTCCTGCTTCAGCGCGGCGCCTCGACGCACGGCCGCGGGAATCATTGTCTCGATGATGCTATCCAGTCCGCACGCGTAGTAGCCCGCCATCCAGCGCGCGAGCCCGAGCAAATCCGGCGGCAGCGCGGGGAAGGGATAGACCGCCTGCGCGATGCTCTTCAGGCGCTCCACCGGAAAATCCTTCGGCGCGCCAATCTCGCCGACGATTCCGAGCTTCAGCGTGCTCACCACGGGAATCCGGACGAGCGAGCCGACCGCGACCGATGCACACAACGACTCCGGCACCCGGTAGTGCAGCACCTTGTCGAACCCCGCGAGCGGATGGACGCCAACGATCATCGCCGCGGATCACGACGGCGGGCCGGCAGCGGCGCAAATTGAAACCAAGTTAGACCGGAATATTTGCTCCTCCCCGCACGACCCGGTTTTCCGAAAGGAATTTTCTTTCGTAGAGGCGTGGGTCGTCCACGCCCAAGGCGCGCACGAGGCTCGCCCCTATCCAAAACCGGAAAGATCCGACCGCATGTCTCAACGCCAACGATCCCGTTGACAGTGACCGCACGCCCCGCGAACAGTCGGCGGGTGAGCATCAATGCCGCGCGCGAAAAATTCCGATCCTTTCTGACGAAGAGAGGCCTCCGCGCGACCAGCCAGCGGCTCGCCATCTTCGAGGCGACCTTCGCCCAAACGGAACACTTCACCGCCGACCAACTGCTCGACTACGCCCGCGCCATCGACGACTCGGTCTCGCGCGCGACCGTTTACCGCACGTTACCGATCATGACCGCGAGTTCACTGCTCCGCGAGGTGGACATCGGCTCGGGCGAGAAATTCTACCGGCCCAACCGCGAGGGCGACGGCACGCAGGTCGCCCAGGTCGTGTGCCTCGATTGCGACAAGATTTTCGAGATCAGCGCGCCCTTCATGTCGTGGTATGGCAGCACCGTCTCCTCGAAGCTCGGCCTCACGCCCGTCACCCAGCGCCTCCAGGTCAGCGCGCAGTGCGACGCCTTCCGCCAAACCGGCACCTGCCCGCGCCGCGGCTGACCGATTCTCCCATGGCCAAGGACAAAAGCCGCGACATCGAGTTCGAGATCGTTTTTTTTGAGTCCGTGCTGCGCCGCGAACCGGATTACGCCATTGTGGTTGAGATTCTCGGTGGCCACTACACGCGCCAAGGCCGCATTGCCGACGGTCTCCGCATGGATCGGAAACTCGTCCGCCTGCAACCCGACAACGCCACCGCCCGCTACAATCTCGCGTGCAGCCTCGCCCTCTCGAAGCGCAAGGGCGACGCGCTCCGCGAACTGCGCCAAGCCGTCGATCTCGGCTACCGCGATTTTGATTGGATGCAGCAAGACCCGGATCTTGAGGCGCTGAAAGCCCACCCGGATTTCCGCGCGTTGCTGCTGCAACTCAAACCGCAGAGTTGAGTGGCGATATTCTTCTCTTCGCCAGCAACGACGTGACCAAAGCAGTCTCCTTACCGCACGCCGAATAACTGCTGCAGGACGATATCTAGGTCCTTGCCCGTGGACCATGAGCTGCCGCGGGCGACGGCAAGGCTTTTGCTCCGCTCGCGTTTGAGGAGCGGGGCGTTGACCTCCAATATCCGCGGTTGATCGAGAGGGATGCCGGTGACTTCCATGGCGGAGAGCGGCGTCCACGAAAACGGGATGCCGGTCCAATTGAAAGAGATGTCCCAACCGGCTATGACGCCGAGGGACACCGGCTTCGTCAGGAGCGCGGGATAACGCGCCACAAAATCCGGCATGCGACTCGTGGCGATGCGGAGGCGCACCGCCGGATCCATCCGCGCAAAAAACTCCTGCGTGCTTGCGACGCGGCCGGCCCGCCACTCGTTGAAAAACGCGAGCGGGTCGAGGCCGAGGAGGTTCATCCCGTTCCACATGTCATGGCTGTTGCGGCTGCCGAAGCGCCGGCGCTCATACCACGCCTGAAAATTCCGGGTGACGGCGACGCCGATTTCGAAATGCAGGTGCGAGCGATCGGTGGGAATCATGTAGCCGCCGGAGCTGTGGCCCATCGTGCCAATCGTCTGGCCCGCCGTGACGGCGTCGCCCGCGCGTAGGCCCGGCGTAATTTTTGCGAGATGGGCGTAGAGCGTGTAAACCGCGGGCGACTGCGCCGGGTGCTCCAGCACAATGTAGCGGCCGTAGCTGCTGTCGCCCGCGGCGGCGCTCACGTGCCGCACCACGCCGGCCATCGCGGCGAACACACTGTCGAGCGGCTCACCGCGTCGATCGCGCGCCAACGCGCGGATATCGACGCCCTCGTGAAAATGCGTTCCGCCGCTGCGCACGCCGCCGAATCCACCCGATTCCGGTTCGCCGGAGCCGGCGTGTTGCAACCATTGCGCGGGCGGCTTGCCGTCGGCCCACGCCGTGTTCGGCGTCGGCCAGACGAGTTGCAATTTCTCTGCGGCCAGGGCGACAACCGGAGCCGCCGGCGCAGCGCGCCCGATCGTTGCCAGCACACTGAGGATAATGATCGCCGCCGGCTTCATCCCTTGCGCGCCAGCTCGCGCTGCATCGCCACCGAACTTTTCTTCAATTTATCCACAAGCGCCGGCAAGTCCTCGTCGGGCAACTCCGCGAACACGTAAATCACACCGTTGGTGACCGCGCCGTCGATGGTTCGCGCGCCGAGCGCGATACCGTCCACCACCAGCGCGATGCGGCGACCCTGATGGGTGACTGACAACCGGTAGAAATCGCGCACCCCAGCGGGCGTGAGCTGGAAGAGCAGGCACAACCCAAGATCCACTTTCACCAGCTCGACGTTCACGATATCGCCCTCGGTGATCACGGGCTTGGGATTTACGGCAAGATGCACACCGCTTTTCGGCAGGGTGACGGGCGTGCCATCGCCACTCGCCGCCTCCAAATAAAAACGCACCTCGCTCGGGGCCGGGCCCCGCGACGCCGGGCGCGAGTGGCAGCCAGCAAGGCTCGCGACCAGCACAAACGAAACGAGGGCAATGGCCCGCGCGCGGTTCATGGCTTCGCCCGCTCCACGCGGACGGTCCAATCCGCGCCGCTCCCGATGCCATGTTTTTTTGCGAAGTCGCCCACGTTGAGCGCGAACGATACGTTGAGCAGACTGTTCAAGTAAAGCAGTGGTGCGCCGGCCGGCACCTCCCCGAACGTGCGCGCATACGGCAGATCGCCCGCAAAGACGCGCTTGCCACCGCGTGAAATTGTCACGCGAAACCGCTCCCCAACCTTCGGGATGAACTGCGCGAAGAGCGCCTGGTCGAGGTTCGTCCAGACGTTGCCGTAGCGGAAATCGAGAAACGGGATCATCCCGATGAGCGCGGCCCCGTCGCGCCGCGGCTTATCGTAAGGGATCATTTCAACGCGCGGGGGGAGCAGCGGCCCCACGTCCTCAAACGCCACCGCCTCCGCGGCCAATCGCGCACCGACGAAAGAGAAAATGTCGCGTCCGTGAAACGTGTAGGAAAGCTCGGAGCCGCGCCGCCGGTGCCGCGTCTCGTCGATCGCGCGCACACTGGCGACGCCAAGATCCTCCGCGATCAAAGTCCAGGTGCCGTTGTCGGGGCCGACAAAGAAATGTCCCGAACGAGTCTTAAGCACGATGGATCTCCGCTCGGTCCCCACGCCCGGATCGATGACTGAGACGAAGACGGTGCCTTCCGGCCAAAACGGCGCGGCTTGCTTCAGGCGGTAAGCTGCCTCCCAGATATCGAAGGGCGTGTTGTCGTGCGAGAGGTCGTGCACGATGAGGCGCGGGCTCACTCCGGCGGCCACGCCGCGCATCGCGGCCACGGCACCGTCCTTAAGTCCGAAATCCGTCTGCAAAACGAGCGGATGCTCCGCGGCGGGCACGGTCAACGCCATGAGGGCCACCAGCACTAAACCGAACGCGCGCAGGCAAGGCCTACCGTAGGCCAGCGCGTTTGCGCGCGCTCCGTCAAGCGCCCGCAAGCGGGCTGACCTACGAAGACAACACGCCGTTCGAGCAATCCCGGGGAGACTCAAGGTTGGATGCATCGTTCCGACCAAGAATGAATTTCTCATGCCGTTTCAAACAGCGGCTCAAACGCCGTCATGATTTCGCTGCCCACCGAATCAGCCACCAAGCGGCCGCGATTCGTGAGCTGCACGAGATCGCCGTTGCGCACGAGCAATTCGGCGGCGGCAAGAGTCGCGAGCGTATCCTCCACCATCGGCCACGGGGCGTCCGGCGCGCGGGCGCGCCAAGGCGCCAGATTTACGCCGGAGTTCATGCGCAGGCCGAAAATGAGCGCGTCCTCCGCGAGGAGGGCAGGCGAAAGTCGCACGCGGTCCTCGGTCACACGTTCGCCGCGGGCGACGTGTGCGAGCCATTTTTCCAAGTCGGCGATATTGCCACCACGCCATCCGGCTTGCTGTGAAGCAGCCGACGGCCCGAGCCCAACCCACTCGTGCATGTGCCAAGTGTTAAGGTTGTGCCGGCACGCGTGGCCGGCCCGCGCAAAGTTGGAGACCTCGTATTGCGCGTAGCCCGCCGCGGCGAGTTGCGCCCAAGTCGCCTCGTAAAGATCCGCCTCGTGGTTGAGGTCGAGCTTCACGCGGCCCTGCGAGAGCTTCACCCAGAGCTTTGTGTCCTCCTCAAACGTGAGGCAATAGGTTGAGAGGTGATCAGGAGCGAGCGCGAGAGCCTCGCGCACGTCGCCCGCCCACTCCTCCGCGGTCTGGCCGGGCAGGGCAAACATGAGGTCGAGGTTCACACTCGGAAATCCCGCCGCGCGCACCCGCTCATACGCGGTGAGGACCTGTTCGCGCGTGTGTTGCCGCCCGAGCCCGTCGAGCAGCGCCGGTTGGAAACTCTGCACGCCCATCGACACGCGCGTCACGCCCGCTTCGCGCAGCACTTTTAGCCGCGCGTCGGTCACTGACGCCGGCGCGAGTTCTACCGTCCACTCTTGCGGGGTGCCGCCGCAGCGCACCCGCACCGCTTCCGCAAGCCGCGCGAGATCGCGGGGAGCGAGGAGGCCAGGCGTCCCACCGCCCCAAAACACGGTGGTTACCGGCCGCGGCCACGGCACGAGCGCCGCTTCATTTTCTATCCCAGTGAGGAACCGATCCACGTCATTGGCGGTCGGCTGCTGCTGGTAGAATGCGCAGAAGTCGCAGGTCGAAGCACAGAACGGAACGTGCACATACACGCCGAGCGGTGTCGGAGCCTCAGCTTTAGCTTGCTCTGCCGGTTCGCCGCTCATTACTAACCTTTTTTATCTGTCTGGTTTTTCACTCTAGTAACCAATGCACACCAACCGAATTTCTCCCGCGAGAAAAATCACTGTCTGGCTCTCCGCCTTGCTGACCGTCGCCCTGTTTTCCGGGTGCGAAACCGTCACGCTCACGGACCTGACGCCCAAGGCGATGGACGCCAATCCGTCGCACATCTACACCTTCAGCCTGCGCGTCACGCCGCGCTCGAGCACGGTCTCGGGCATCGCGCCACGGATCGTCGTCGACGGTCAGAACTACGGGATGAAGAAGAGCTCCCTCGGCGAGGGCATCTACGATTTCGAATATCAGCTGCCCGCCGGCCGCGACCGCCTCGCCTATTACTTCCTCGTCAACTATAACGTCGAGAGCAACGCGACCCAGACGCCGCAGGAAACTTATACGCAGGTGGAACAGGTCCAGATCATCGCCCGCAAGGTTTTGAAACTGGAAGTCAACCGCGGCCCCGTCGGCTCGCGTATCAGCGTCGTCGGTCGGGGCTTCACGCCGCAGGACGCCATCAACCTCAGTGGCACGGCGGCGCGCACGGTCTTCGAGTCGCCCAACGCGATTAGCTTTTTCGTCCCCGCCTTGGAACCGGGCCGCAACTATCAGGTGAACCTCACCGGTAGCACGGGCGATTCCCCCGTCGGCACGTTCCGCGTCGATCCGAGCTCCGTGAGTGTTTCACCCGCTGCGCTTACGTTGCGCACCGGCGAACGCCAGACCCTGACCTTCTCCTTGCCGAATCCCGCCCCCGCTGGTGGCACGCTCCTCGACATCACGACCGATGTCCCCGAGAGCATAATCATGCCCGAGGTGCTGGTGCCCGCCGGGCAAAACTCCGTGACGATTTCCATCGAAGGCGGCAAGGCCGGCAACGGCGGCCTCTTCCTCAAGGGCTTCGGCTCCGGTGAGGTGAATGTCCCGGTCACGGTGACGGGCCGCTAAAGCTCCGCAGCTCTGCGAGCGGGCCGTTGTAGGCGGGGTGCCCTCACCCCGCCTACAACAACCGAGATTTCGCGGCCTTCGTTATTTTATTGGCTCCAACGCCAGCGTCACGATCACCGGCCGGTGATCGCTACCCTCGCGCACGCCCGCGCCGTCGTAGATTCGCGCCGTGCCCCCAGCCACCAGCGGGACCAAACCCGGCGAAACGAAAATCTGATCGACGCGCGAGTAGCTCTCTTCACGGCGATACGCGTGCGTCCACAGTTCGCCGCGCGAATCCGCCGCCGGCAGCAGTTTCGCGATCTCGGTCTTACCGCGCTTTTGAAGGAAGCCGACGGCCTTGCTTGTCCTTCCGTCGTTGCAATCGCCGAGGACGATAAACCTGGCTTCCGCCGGCTTGGGAAAACGCTGCAACACCCGATCGCGCACAGCGGTCGCCTCTGCGGCCCGTCGCACCGCCGACATCGGATCGTCCGGTCGATCGGTGAAGCGGCTCTTCAAGTGCACGACAAAAATTGTCACGTCACCCGCAGCGGTCGCGACCGTTGCCTCCAGCAACCCGCGCTTCACGGTTTCCCTCCCGCCAAAATACGCGAACGACAGATCGGTGTGAGTCGTGACGCCCTTCAGTGGCCGCTTCGAGAGAATCGCGAGATGGCGGTCGGCGTCCGACGCCGATGCCAGCTCGGCGAAGGGATAGTCGCAACCCTCCGATTTCAAGTCGCGGCGTAACTCGTCGAGGTAAGGCCGCGGCCCCATCTCCTGCATCACCAGCACATCGGCACCGAGCCCGCGAATCACGGTGCGCAGGGCGCGCTTCTCCGCCTCAGGTTTCGGATAATCTTTGCGATAGCCCGACTCTGTCACGCGGTTGGCCGGGCCGTAGTTTTCAATATTGTAGGTCGCGACCGTGAGCGTCTCGGCGCGGATAACCGCTGCGAAAAGGAAAACCAACCAAGCAATTTTCACCGCGGATAGCGCGGATTTCGCGGATGAACAGCCGTGGTCGCTCATGTTATCCGCGTCATCTGCGTTATCCGCGGTCAAACTGATCGAACCAGCGCCGCCTCGCGCTCCACGAGCGTGGGGTGCGAATAGTAGAAACCACTGAACCACGGGTGCGGGGTGAGGTTGCTGAGATTTTTCTGCGCGAGTTTGCGTAGCGCCCCAAGCATTGCGGCCGGGCCGCCCATCGCGTCGCGCGCGAAGGCATCGGCCTCATACTCGTGTTTACGGGAGAGCAGATTACTCAGCGGGGAAAACCAAAACGTCACCGCGCCACTCAGCAGCCCGAAAAGCAAAAATGACGGCGCGATCTCGCCGGTGGGAAACCCGAAGGCCGCGTTGAACCAATTGCTCCGCGCCAGCCACGCGATGACCGCGAAGCCGCCGAGCATCATCACCGCCGCCATCGCGATCATCTTGGGGATGTGGCCGCGGCGGTAGTGGCCGATTTCGTGGGCGAGCACGGCTTCGAGCTCCTCGGGCGTCAGCTGCGCGATGAGCGTGTCGAAGAGCACAATCCGGCGAAAGCGGCCGAAGCCCGTGAAGTAGGCGTTGGAGTGACCGGAGCGTTTCGAGCCGTCGATCACCTCGATGGTTTTCGCCTGAAATCCGGTGCGATCGCCGAGCGCCATCAACCGCACGCGCAGATCGCCCTCGGGGAGCGGCGTGAGTTTGTTGAAGAGCGGCAGAATCAGCTTCGGATAGAGAATCATCATCAGAAGCTGAAACCCGAACATCAGGCCAAAGGCCCAGAGCCACCACGAGGGCCCCGTCCACTGCACCACCCACAAGAGCGCCCAGAACAGCGGAAATCCGATGGCAAACATCAGGAGCGTGCCCTTGATTTTGTCGGTCACCCAGAGGCCGGGCGTGCTTTTGTTGAAACCGTGTTTCTGTTCGAGGCGAAATTGCTCCCACCATTCGAAGGGCAAGGCGGGCAGCGCGAGCAGCACGCCCGCGAGCAAAACGAACAGGGTGCGCGTCCACAGCGCCTCCGGCCCGCCCCAACTCGCCACCGTCGAAAACAGCCACGGCAGCACGCCGCCAATCAACACGAGGCCCAGCACCAGCGTGTCGAAGATTTCAGTCAAGACGCCGAAGCGTGACTTCTCCAACGTGTAAGCGACGGATTTTGCATACGTCGGCCCATCCATGATCGCCGCGACGGCCGGAGGCGGCGCATCGGCGTGCCGGCTCACTTCGGCCCGGTTCAGCGCGGAGAGCACAAGTTCGGCGACGAGCCGCAGTCCCAAAAGCACCGCGGTTAACAGAAGAACGATCGACATCGCCCCAATCCATGCGAAACAACCCGCGCTGCCAGCCCAAAGATGGTTTGAAATGCGCCCGGCGCGACACATGGTCCATCGCCGTGGACGCCAAACTCTCCTTCGAAGCCGCCCTCGGCAAGCTTGAGACCATCGTGGAATCGATGGAATCGGGTGATGTGCCGCTGGCCGACTTGCTCGCCAAATTCGAGGAGGGCACGAAGCTGCTCACGGTTTGTGAGTCCCGGCTCAAGGACGCAGAGTTGAAAATCGAGCTGCTCAAGAAACAAAAGGGCGGCGTGGCATTCGAAAAATTCGAGGCCGGCAAAGAAGACTGAAACACTATCGCTCCTCCCTTTCCGTCCTGATGAACGAACCCTCTTCCACGCCCTCGGCCGGCCTTTTGGCTACGATCAAAGGCCCGGCCGACGTGCAGGCCCTCTCGCCTACTCTGCTGCCCCAGCTTGCGCAGGAAATCCGCGAGGAACTTATCGCCGTCACGGCGAAAAGCGGGGGCCACATCGGGCCTAACCTGGGCGTGGTCGAACTGACCCTCGCGCTGCACCGCACGTTCAATTCCCCGACCGATCAGTTCGTGTTCGATGTCGCCCATCAGGGTTACGTGCACAAGCTGCTCACCGGGCGCGGCGGCGAGTTCTTCAAAAAACTCCGCCAGACCGGCGGGGCCAGCGGTTTTCTCTATCGGAGCGAGAGCGTCCACGATGCGTTTGGTGCGGGCCACGCGGGCACGGCGCTCTCCGCCGCACTCGGCATGGCGACGGCGCGCGATTTGCGCGGCACGGACGAGCACGTCGTGGCGGTCTGCGGCGACGCAGCGTTCACCTGCGGCATCACGCTGGAGGCGCTCAATAACGTCGTCTCCTCGACGAAGCGGCTCATCGTTATCCTCAACGACAACGAGTGGTCGATCGCGAAAAACGTCGGCGCGATTTCCAACTATCTCAACCGGATCAGCACGAGCCGCACTTACAACAAGCTGCATCACGATGTGGAGGCGTTCTTCAAGAGCTTCCCCGCCGGCGTG
>JANOAF010000618.1:0-2088 GCA_031411015.1 Opitutaceae bacterium
AGAAAACCCCGATCCCGCACCGCTTCCCCGACGAATTCGTGCCGGGCCTGCGCCACTCCGCCACCGGCGTGCTCTCGATGGCCAACGCCGGGCCCGACACCAACAGCTGCGAGTTCTTTCTCACCCTCGCCCCGACGAACCGCCTCAACTATCTCCACTCCGTCTTCGGCCGCACCGTCCGCGGCCTCGATGTGCTCGCGCAGATCAAACAGGACGACCCCGTCGCGATCAAAATCCTCCGCATCGGGGCCGACGCCAAAAATTTCCGCGCGGATGCCGCGACCTTTGCCCAACTCTCCGCCGCCGCCAAAAAATATTCCAACCTCTCATTCGCCACCAAGGAGCCCTCGCCCACTTCGCATTTCGACGACCCCCAGAAAATTCTCCCCGCCGAGCCGCCGCGCGCGAAGAATTTCAACTACAAGCTCGCCAACTTCGAGCGCGCCACCGGCCTCCGCCTCGCCGCGCGCGTCTTCGCAAAATCACCCACGGCCGCCGAAGACAACGCGCCCGGGGCGTTCATGAAAGCGCTCGCGGCCAAACTCGGCGTGGAAAAACGCGGCGCTGTCGCCGCCTACTTCGCCGACGACAACGACTGGCGCGTCTGGCTCATCGGCGATTCCACCACGCCGTTCTTCGGCCGCGTCGCCACGCCGACCGAACTCGGCGATGGCGGGGCTTTCCACGACGTGAAAGAAGCCTTCATGAAAGCCGCCCAAGCCGAGGGCGACGCCGCCTTCGCGCAGCAAAAGAAAACCGCCCCCGCCGACAAGCCGCCCGCGCCCGGCCAGCGCATCAAACTCCAAACCGACGCCATCCTCGACGGCCTGATTCTCAAACTCGAACCGAAGTAACCGCGCCTTCGTTCCAGGATCTTTAAAGTGAAACTCCTTGTGACGGGCGCCTCCGGTTTCGTTGGCCGCAAGCTGCTTGAGCGCGCGCGCGCGATGGGCGGCTGGGAAATTTTTGGCGTCGGCCGGCGGCCGCTCAATCAGCCGGACTACGCCTCGGTCGATCTCAGCCGGCCGTTCGAGCTGCCGTTCATGCCTGATGTCGTTGTGCACGCGGCCGCGCGCTCGTCGCCGTGGGGCACGCGCGCCGAATTCATCCGCCACAACGTCGAGGCCACCCGCCGCGTGATTGAATTTTGCGAACTTCGGGGCCGGCCCAAACTCATCTACATTTCCTCGTCCTCGGTTTTCTACCGGCCCGAGCATCAGTTCGATCTCACGGAGCGTTCGCCCATCGGCCCGGACTTCGTGAACACCTATGCCGAAACCAAATTTGCCGGTGAGCAGCTCGTGCGCGGCTATGCCGGTGCGTGGGCCATACTGCGTCCCCGCGCCGTGTTCGGTCCCGGTGACACCGTGCTCTTCCCGCGCATCCTTGCCGCGGCCAAACGCGGCCGGCTGCCGCTCCTCGTCGCGGCCGGTCGCCCCGCGGTCGGTGATCTGATCTACATCGATTCGCTGACCGACTACATTCTTCGCGCCGCGCGCGATCCCGCCGTCGTCGGTGACTTCAATCTCACCAATGCCCAGCCGGTCCCCATTCTCGATTTTCTCCTCGGCGTGTTTGATCAACTCGGTATCGCGCGGCCGACGCGACGCATGCCCGTCGCCCGCGCGCTGCGATTCGCGGCGGTGACCGAAGCGGTTTACCGCCTGCTGCCCTTTCTCGGCGAACCCCCGATCACGCGCTTCGGGGTGAGTGTGTTTGCGTGGTCGAAAACGTTCGACGTGAGCAAATCCCTTGCCGCGCTCGGCCCGCCTTCCGTTTCGATCACCACGGGCATCGAGGCGTTTGTCCGCTGGCAACGGGGTCAGCCCGTCACAACTCCATCGTGAGCGTCGTCTCGTAATTCGAGGCTGGCGGTAAATTCTCTCCGCTGCGCCGCAGGAAATACAAAATATGTGGCCGCATTACGTCGAGTGGCGTCGAGGTAAACTCCGCGCGGCCGAAGCGGTCGATGTTCGCCTGCTGCATTCGCAACACAGCCTGATCCTGGCGCAGCACGCGGCCGAACACGAAGCGCAACGCCAGCCGCTTCAGCCACGCGGGCGCGAGCTTCCGTGGCGTCGAAATAAA
>JANOAF010000619.1:0-7666 GCA_031411015.1 Opitutaceae bacterium
GACCCAGGCAGGCGAGGGCGTCGACACCGGACTAAAATTCAACCTCGGCGGCTTTCTTTCGGGCTCGGTCACCTATTTCGAAACGTCGCAGACGAACAGTTTGGACAACACCCTGCGCGGCAAAAAAGCCGCGTGGATCACTTCGATTTGGGAAGTGATCGATCCCAGCAAGCGCCCCGACCTTATCGCCAGCTGGACCGACCTCAAGGACCAGAAAACTCGTGGCACGGAACTCGAACTCGTGGCCAATCCGACCAAAAATCTCCGCCTTTATCTCACCGCGAGCCGCAACGTGAATGCTCTGGTCGACCACGGTGCGATCGTGTTCGCCTACCTCGCCCAGAACTACCCCGGCTGGCAGGCGAAAGGCTCCACGCCGCTGCTCACCAGTCTTTCGGACGGCACGACCGTCGCCGACCTCATCCCGAAAATTCAGGCCGAGGCCAGCGACGACCTCCTCGTCATCGGGCAAAAACAAACCCGCGTCTACGAGTGGCAGACCAACCTCATCACGCGGTATCAATTCGACCAGTCCACCGCCCTGAAGGGCTTCGCGGTCGGCACCGCCTTCCGGTGGCGTGCCGCTCCGATCATCGGTTACTACCGCAAGCCGACCGTCAACACCCCCCTCGGCGTGCTCGACCCCTCGCGTCCGATCAACGGCAGCGCCACGACGAACCTCGACGCCTGGCTCGACTACGGCCGCACGTTCACGGTGGCGAACAAGAAGGTGCGCTGGTCGGCCCAAGCCCGCGTGCAAAACGTCTGGAATGATCGCACCGCCCAGCCGTGGTCAGCCGACGTCGACAACGGTGGCAACGTTTTCCTCCAACAGCGCAAGACCCCCGGCGAGCGCCAATTCATCCTCAGCTCGACGTTCTCCTACTGAGGCCAACGTCCGCTTTGTTCTAAACTATCGAAGTAAATCGGGGTCGGCGGGCACGTCCCGGTGCCCGCATGTCGCCCCGGTGGCCGGTGCTGTCCGTGTTCGCGCTCGTCGCCGCCATCACGTGCAGGGCAACTCGATATCGCGGGACGCTTCCGCGGACCCGATGCATGGTTCCAAGGTCACGCCGTCTGGCACGTGCTCACGGCCCTCTCCATCGGTTGCACTTACTTCTCCTACCGCACGGAGCGGGTGTCCCCGCGCGCTACCCCTTACCTGGAGTGAACGCGGCCCAATTCGTTTCGGGCAGCATGAATTAGCGCCGCGTGTTCCAAACCCCCTCGTTTGGGATCCACACCCTACCGCGAAAAACGACCCTTCACCGTCTTCTATCACAGATACAATTGGTATTGGTTCATGTAATATAGGGGCCGATTTCCTCCTCGACGGGGACCGGGTCCGATTTTAGGATTTTGTAGTCTCCTCTGGAACCTCGGCCCCACCCCCCGCGAGATTCAGTTTCCAATCCGCAGGGGTCCGCCGGGATCTCGAAAAGACCAAAAAATCCCATGAAGAAAAAACATACCCTGATCGCAGTTATAGCGGCGGCCTTGTTCTCGGCCGCCTTTGTTTACGCAGCTGACGCCGGCAAATCGGTCGTGGTGTCGAAAGGCGATCTCAAATGGAAAGCGATGGGAAACGGGATCGAAGCGGCACCGGTGTCCGGTGATATGGAGAAAGGATCGTCCCGATTCTTCCTCAAGTATCCGGTGGGCCTCGTGACACCGATGCATCATCACACGGCGAACCACCACGTGACCGTAGTGTCGGGTTCAATCACCCTGACCGTCGGCGGCAAGGATCACCGACTGGGACCTGGTTCGTATTTCATGCTTTCCAATCGTGCGTCGCACGTCGCCAAGGTGGAGGGCAACGAAGCCGCGGTGTTTTTCATCCACGCGGAAGCGCCTTGGGACGTGGTGATGGCAAAGTAGCGCGTGGGATCGCTTCCTCGCGATCGATTCCGCGACGTCAACTGCGGACTTGTTCGATGTTTCCGATCAGCCACAGCCAGCAGGGCCGTGGCTGATTCCCCTGATCGGCGCGATCTTCCCAGATGATGGCGATGAGTATCCGCGCCACCGGCCAGAGGGGCGAGCCGAAGCGGGTTTGCGTCCAAATATTTCGATCGGATCGAGGCGACATTCGGGTCGAACCGAAAAACCAAAGGCTTCCCTTTCGCGGCCTTCTGAAAATCGATCGTGCGCAGGGGGCCAACTCATACCACCGTCCCGTGACAATTGGGTGCCCCGCCGGTGGCCGGGCACCCGCCAAGCGGGCGGGCCTGCAACTCCAACGTGAAAGTCAGAGTTTGACGGGCGATTGGTGTAACATCTCCCGGCCCGACCCCTGAAGATCCAACTTGCTAGCAGTAGTGCCCGATTGCCTCGCTTCCTGCCGAAGTCGAATTTCGACCGTTCCCAATAGGAAGGTCACGGGAACGGTCCCGCGCGAAGCCATTTCCCTGATTTCTGAAGCGAGAATCCCCTCCCTTTTCAGTCCTTGCGCTGACCGACCATGGTGAAGCGGCATCACGATGCCCCATGGCTCTCGTAGTATTCTGCGGGCGGCTTCGTTTCACATTCGTGCGCAGCCCACCCGTAATCGAACAATCCTGACCTTTGACCACGGCGTTTCCCTTCGTGGAAATTTCCAAAGCTTGGCGACCCTTTTCGCGGGTATTCACGTTTGATCGCTGAGAATCCCGCGCACAGTTTCGCCGCATGCCCCAAACCCTCCCCACCGTCGACGAATTCCTCGCCGCTCTCCCCGCCGATCGCCGTGACACGATGACGACGTTGCACCAGGCCATCCGCAAAGCTGTGCCGAAGCTCGCGCCGTTCATGACGTCCGGCATGGGACCGTCGCCTCTCATCGGCTACGGCAAGTATCACTACAAGTCGGCCAGCGGTCGCGAAGGTGACTGGTTCACCATCGGACTGGTCGCCGGGAAAAACGGCTACGCTCTCCACCTCTGTGTCGGCGGCGAGGGCGGATACCTCGTCGAACAAAATGCCGCGAAGCTCGGCAAGGTGAAGACCGGCCGCAGTTGCATCAACTTCAAGAAACTCGCGGACCTGAAGCTCGACGTCGCGATGGGGCTCGTGAAACTGGCCGCGAAATCCGGGGGCATCAACGCCGTGGTGTGACGTGACGCCACGTCGATCGCACCCCAGTAATTTCAGACTCGGAACTTACCCCGCTTCCTCGCTCCCATGAACCGCCCCCTCCTCGCTCTGCTCACACTCGCCGCCGTCGCGCTCCTGACGCCCGCTTCCCTGTCCGCCGCTCCCGCTGCCGCGGCAAAACCCGAGCGCCCCAATATCGTTCTCCTCATGGGCGACGACCATGGCTGGGACGAAACCGGTTACAACGGCCACCCCTACCTCAAGACCCCCGTCCTCGACGAGATGGCCCGCACCGGACTGCGACTCGACCGTTTCTACTCGGGCGGAGCGAGTTGTTCGCCCACGCGCGCGACCGTCATCACGGGTCGCCACCATCATCGCGCGGGGACCTTCGCCCCGGGTTGGTCGACCCGCCCACAAGAGATCGGCGTCGCCCAACTCATGCGGTCGGCCGGCTACGCCACCGCGCATTTTGGCAAGTGGCACCTCGGCCCCGTGAAAGCCTCGTCGCCCATCAATCCCGGCGCGCTCGGCTTCGATACGTGGCTCTCGCACGACAATTTTTTCGAACTCGATCCCGCCCTTTCCCGCGACGGCGGCCCGCCCGTCGTCTTCAAAGGCGAGAGCTCCGAAATCCTCATCGCCGAGGCCATCCGCTTCATCGATCAAGCCAAGCGCGCCAACCGCCCCTACTTTGTCGTCGTCTGGTTCGGCTCCCCCCACGAGCCCTACCAAGGCCTCCCCGCCGACCTCGCGCTCTACGACCATCTCCCTGCGGACTTCGCGACCAAACAGGTCAAGCTCACGTCCAACAACACCGGCCGCAACGTCCAGCGTCTCCAGCGCGAGGTCCTCCGCGAACGTTTCGCCGAGATCACCGCGATGGACCGCGCCATCGGCCAACTCCGCGCGCACCTCGGCCAGACGGGCCAGCGCGCCAACACCCTGCTCTGGTATTGCGGCGACAACGGCACGCCGCAGGAGGCCGTCGCCACCGTCCCTTTCCGCAGCCACAAGGGCTCGATCTACGAGGGCGGCATCCGCGTGCCCGGGGTGATCGAGTGGCCCGCGAAAATCTCCCGCCCACGCACCAGCGAGGTCATGAGCGTCACCACCGACATGCTTCCGACGCTCTGCGAACTCGTCGGCCAACCGCTCCCCCGCCGGCCCCTCGACGGCCTCAGTCTGAAGCCGCTCCTCGACGGCACGATGACTGAGCGCGCGTCGCCGATTTGCTTCTGGGACGATCCGATTGCCCGCCACCCCGGAGCAAAACCCACCCTCGATCCGGAGCTACAAAAAGGCACTTCGCCACTCGTGAAGCTCGGCCCCGATGGCACCGCCACACGCAATTTTTCCAATTTTGAGCACTCCGAAATCCGGCCGGAGGATTTCGCCGGACCCCGCGCCGTGCTCGACAACCGCTTCAAACTCGTCGTCGACGGCACTCGCGGCAGCGGCCGCGAACTCTTCGACATCCGCGCCGACCCCGCGGAGAAAACCAATGTGATCGCCGCCCACCCCGAGGTCGCCCAACGCCTCGAGCAGCGCCTCCGCACCTGGCAGCAATCCGTCCTCGAAAGTCTCACCGGCGCCGACTACCGCTGACCAATCCCTCCCCATGCGCTCCACCTCCATCGTCTTCGCCGCCCTGTTTGCCGTCACCGCTTCGGCCGCGGCCGCTGCGCCTCGGCCCAATATCGTTTTCATCCTCGCCGACGACCTCGGCTACATGGACATCGGCGCGAACAACCCGAACTCGTTCTACGAGACCCCGAACATCGACGCCCTCGCCAAACGCGGCGTGCGCTTCACTCAGGGCTACTCCGCGTGCTGCGTCTGCTCGCCCACGCGGGGCAGCATCATGACCGGAAAATATCCACCGCGCTTCGGCATCACCGATTTCATCCCCGGCATGCGCGCCGGAAAAATGCTCTCCGCGCCGAACGCCGACCACCTTCCGCTCGCCGAGGTCTCCGTCGCCGAGGCCCTGCGTGACGGCGGCTACGCCACCTTCTTCGCCGGCAAGTGGCACCTCGGTGGCGGTGAGTTCTTTCCCGGCGCACAGGGTTTTCCCGCGGACCTCACGGGCACCGGACAGTTCTACTACCCGAAGTCCGACACGCCGCCTCCAGACCATCGCGACGATCCCAAGACCACCGACCGCATCGTCGGCGCAGCCGTGAAGTTCATCGACGCGCACCGCGACCAACCGTTCTTCGCCTACCTCCCGTTTCTCGCCGTGCATACGCCCATCGGCGCGCGCGCCGACCTGGTCGCAAAATACGAAAAAAAGAAACTTTCCGCCCCGCCCGATGCGTGGGGCCGTGAACGCGCCCGGGATGTTCGCCTCGTGCAGAACCACGCACCCTACGCCGCCATGCTCGAACAGCTCGACACCGGCCTCGGCCGCGTGTTCGCCGCCCTCGAGCGCAACGGCCTCACGCAGCGCACCATCGTCGTCTTCACCTCCGACAACGGCGGCCTCTCCACCAGCGAGGGCCACCCCACGTCGAATCTCCCGCTCCGCGGTGGCAAGGGTTGGCCCTACGAGGGTGGCACGCGCGTCGCGTGGATCGTCTCCGCCCCGGGCGTCACCACCCCCGGCAGCGTGTGCGACACGCCCGTCATCAGCGCGGACCACTATCCCACCCTCCTCGAACTCGCCGGTCTCCCCGCGCGGCCGGCGCAACACCTCGACGGCGTGAGTTTCGCGCCACTCCTGCGCGGCGAGAAATTCTCCCGCGGCCGCCCGCTCTTCTGGCACTACCCCCACTACGGCAACCAAGGCGGCGCCCCGCACGGCGCGATCCGCGACGGCGACTGGAAACTCATTGAGTGGTTCGAAGACGGCGCGCTCGAACTCTACCACGTCCCGCAGGACATCAGCGAAAAAACGAACCTCGCCGCCCGCCACCCGGAGAAAGTGAACGCCCTCCGCGCGCAGCTCGCCGCGTGGCGCAAGTCCGTCGGCGCAGTCATGCCCACGACCAATCCCGATTTCGACCCCAACGCCAAATCCGAGGCCGCCCCCGCCAAAAAGAACGCCAAGAAAAAGCAGCCATGAACCGCCTCCCTCGCGTGGTCCGCACCTTCGTCCTCGCCGCCGCCACTGCTTTCGCGGCGCACGGGGCCTCAGCACCGCGCCCGAACATCATCGTCCTCCTCTGCGACGATCTCGGCTACGGCGATTTGAGCTGCTTCGCCCATCCGACGATTCGCACGCCCAATCTGGATCAGCTCGCGCGCGACGGCGTGAAGTTCACGCACTGTTATTCGGCCTCGCCCGTGTGCTCACCGTCTCGCGCCGGCCTCATGACCGGTCGCAATCCCAACCGCCTCGGCATCCGCGATTGGATTCCGCCACAGAGCGGAATTTTTCTCCGCCCCGGGGAAATCACCGTCGCGCAGCTGCTCAAAAAATCCGGCTATCACACGTTCCACGCCGGCAAGTGGCACCTCAACAGCCGCACCGATGGCAGTGAGCCCACGCCCGGCGATGCCGGTTTTGATCATTGGCTCTACACCCAAAACAATGCGGCCCCGAGCCACCTCAATCCGCGCAACTTCATCCGCAACGGCCAGCCCGCCGGGCCGCTCTCCGGCCCGTCGTCCCACCTCGTCGTCGCCGAAGCCACGCGCTGGCTCGACGAAACGAAACGCGCCGCCGACGCCCCGTTCTTCCTCAACCTCTGGTTTCACGAAACGCACGAGCCCGTCGCCGCCGCCGATGAATTTCTCGCGCAGTATCCCAATGAGCCCGACCTCGACCGCCGCCACTACTACGGTGCCGCCACGCAAATGGACGCCGCGGTCGGCCAGCTCCTGAAATACCTCGACGACCACGGCCTCCGCGAAAACACCTTCATTCTTTTCACGAGCGACAACGGCCCCGAGACCCTGAACCGCTACAAGGGCGCGCAGCGCAGCCACGGTTCGCCCGGCCCGCTCCGCGGCATGAAGCTCCACGTCACCGAAGCCGGCTACCGCGTGCCCGGCATTATTCGCTGGCCCGGCCACGCGCAGCCCGGCACGACGAGCGCCGAGCCGATTTGCAGTCTCGATTTCCTCCCCACCGCCTGCGCGCTCGCCGGCATTGCCTCGCCCACCGACCGCGCCCTAGACGGCGGCAGTTTGCTGCCCGTTTTTTCCGGTAAGTCCGTCAGCCGCCCGCATCCGCTCTACTGGCAATACGACTTCGCCCTCAACGAGCCCCATCAACTCGCCCTCCGGGACGGTCCATGGAAACTCCTCGCGAGCCCCACCCTTGAACAAATCGAACTCTACGATCTTTCGTCCGACATCTCCGAAAAACAAAACGTCGCCGCCCAACACCCGGACCGCGTGAAATCCATGACCGCCACGATGCGCGCCCTCCGCACCGAAATCGCCGCCGAGGGTGCCAAGTCCGGCAATCCGCCCGCCCGGCAAAACGCCGCGAAGAAAGAGTAACTTCACTTCTCTGTGCGCAGCGCACACCCCGCCGCGTCAGATTATTGCCTTTCCCCGATCATGAAACCCATCACACGCTCGCCCCGTTCCTTCGTTCTCCTGCTTTTCGCGCTCGCGACGTCCCTCTTCGCGCAGCCAT
>JANOAF010000620.1:0-5533 GCA_031411015.1 Opitutaceae bacterium
TGCCCCGATGGGATGCTCGCGGGCGAGCGCCAACAATCCCTGCAACACGCGCAGTCCTTCGGGACCACGCTGCGCCATCAGCCCCTCGGCCCACGCGCCACTGTGCGCGCCGAGCAGACGACAGCGTTCCAATAGATAATCGGCGCCACGTTCGACGATGACGCGCTTGTGGCTGTGGAGGTGCGCCTGATCGGTCGCGAAGCGACCGGGCTCGGCGCGCACATGCACCGCGATGGGCACGAAGCGCTGATTGTAGATCCGCACGAGCCGCGTTTCGGCGCGCACCCACACGTCGCAGCCGACGTGCTCCGGCGGCACCGAGTAATAGGCGCGGTGATAAGCGACGTGGCCGTCGCGATGCACCTTGCGGGGCGCTTCCTCGAAGCACGGGAAGAGTGACGACGGCAACGCCCGCAACTTCGGCTGCTCGGCCTGCACGAAAAAGGTGCCGACCTGCTGGCGGATCGTGCCGTGAATGCGCGTGTCGGCGACGGTGCGCTCCCAGTCGGAGAGAAAGAGGTTTTGCGCGGCGAGGCTCGCAAACTCCCGCCCCTTGAGCGCGTTCGCCTGCGCATATTTTACGCCGGCCTCGATCTTGCCCTTGTGCCGCGGCATCGCCGGCTTCGTCGGCAAGAGCGTGGTGCCGTAATGCTCGCAGAAGGCGCGCAGCTTCGGGTTGAGCTCAGGGTCGAACCAGTCGGGCTGGAGCACCGCGGCCTTCAGATTATCCGGGACGAGCGCCACGGTGACGCCGCCGAAGGCGCGAAACGCGTTCTCCACGCAGCGAATCAAAGTCTCGGTGTCCTGGCGCCAGACGACCTCGCTGTAGCCCTTGCGCGAATGGCTGAGCACGGCGTGAAACAAATGCGGCCGGCGCCGGCGGCGCTCGTCCTCCTTGATCCAGGCGCCGCAGCCAAAGTCGATCTGCAGCTCGTCGCCGGGCTCGCACTCCATCCGGCGAAACGGCAGCTCGAGTTTATGCGCCAACTTTCGGGTGAAGCGTTTGACCGACTGATAACCGCCCGTGTAGGAGTGCTCGCGGACGAGGTCTTGATAAATCCGCTGCGCGGACAAACCGAGCTCGAGACTCGCGGTGATGACGGCCGTGAACGGCGTGCACAGGCTCTTGCGACCGGCCATGACGCCGTGGGTCGAAATGGCTGGTTTTGCTGGCGGCGCCGCCCCGGAGCCGTGGGTCGAATTAGTGGCTGGTTTTGCCTCGGACTCGGGCGCCGAGCCGTGGGTCGGGTTACTGGCTGGTTTTGATTCCGCCACTTCCGCCGCACCGAGGGTCGAAATGGTGGCTGGTTTTGCCGCTACTGGCGGCGCGTAGCGCCCCACCGTCGCACGATCCAGCTGCAGCTCACGGGCAATCCGGCGCTGCGACCAGCCTCTGGCGACAAGGGCGACTATCGATTGTTGAATGCTCACGTTGAGTTGGTTCATTACGCTCACCGGCGAAGCGATCTTCGCCGCCGACGTAAATTACCCTCTCAAGGTGGCTGGTTTTGAATCGACCCTACCTGGCTGGTTTTGAGTGACCGGTGACAGTGCCTGCCGCCGAGCGAGCCGCCGCTCGCGGTGTGGCGCTACTCCAACGGCCGCGCGGACTGCGAGAACGTCATCAAGTAACTCCAGCAGGGCTTCGCGTTGACCACGCTCTGTCTCACATCGTTCTGGGCGACCGAAGCCGCGCTGTCGCTGGCGCCGCTCACCGCCAACCTCACCGGGCTCTTCCAACGCCACCTCGGCTGGCAAATCAAAGTCACCCTCCACTCCCTGCGCTTCTGGCTGTTTGCTACGCCCGGCCTCATCGCCCATCCCGCCCGGAAAACGACCATCAAACTCGCCGTGCCACCTCGCGAACGCGACTGGTGGTCGCGCCTGTGGGAGAAAATCATGTCGCCACTTCCCAACTGCAATGCAGTCGAAAACCGCCCCACCTTTGCCCACTAAAAATCACTTCCGACGGCAACGTTCCCCCTAAGTCCAACAGGCTGCTAGAGATCGAGTTTCAGCTGCATGATATAAAGTGCCGGGTCCACAATTCGATAGGCGAGGGGGACGCCGTTGGGGAAGGCGCCGATGGGTTGGAGGCGGCCGTTTTCGCCGAGGTTGCGGGCGTTGAATTGAATCGTCGCGCCGACTTTGCCGCCGAAGAGTTTGGTGCGGTAGCTGACAAAGGCGTCGACGTAGTAGTGCGACTTGTCGTAAATCGGCCGGTTGGGATCGAGGTCGGTAATGGAGGCGGGAAATTGCTGCACGCCATAGTAGCCGATGCCGCCCTTGTCCTCCCAGCGCAGCGCGCCGCCGATGCCGAAATTTTTCAGGATGCGGTGCTGCGTGAGGCCGCCGAGTTGCACGCTCTGCGCGAGCTTGAAGCGGTATTTGCGGATCTGGGGGTTGGCCTTGCCCTGCTGCTGGAGGATAATTTTCAGCGGAATATCGACGTTGTTGGTGAACGTCTGGTGCGGGGAGTTGCCGCCATAGGTCGTGTCCCACCAAAGGGTGTTGGAGCGCGGGTCTCGAATGGTGGTCCAGATCGGCATGCGCTGGGCGATCCAATCGGTGGTGGTGCGGGAAACGTTGGTATTAGTCGTCTCGGTCTCGGAGAGCGACGCCTGCAGGGTCCAGAATTTCGCGGGATTAAAGTTGAGTTCGATCTCGGTGCCGCGCGACTCAACGTCCTGCGTCGCCGAGATGCCGGGATCGGGGAGCACGAGATCGTGCTGCTCGGCGACGGAGAGGCCGGTCTGCCGCGCGATCTCGGCCTCGACTTGGGCGGGGGTGAACGCGGGGTTGAACTGCGTGATCCACGCGCGGGCGTTGTTCACGAGCTGCCACGCGTCGCTCTGAAAAACGTCGAGCCGCAGCGTGCGTTGCGCGATCGTGGCGGCGTCGCCGTTGCGGGTTTTGATGCGCTTGGTCTCGAAGCGATTCACCCGGAGCACGAATTTGCCGTCGTCGAGGTTGAGCCAGAAGCCCCAGTCTTTGCCCTCGCCGGTGGAGTTGGGGAGCTGGTTGCGAAACACATCCTGCTGCGGGCCCTGCGGGATGAAGCTGTCGCTCTGGTTGTAGGTGAGCGTGAGGCCCTCCAGCAGGCGCGCCGCGAGACCGCCGACACCGTTACCGCGTGCGGCGCGGCTGACGAAGCCGAGTTCGCGGAAGGGCCGCACGACGCCGCCCGCGGTCTTGGTCCGACCGCCGTTGACGGCGTAATCGCCTTCGGCCCAGCGGTTGATTTGCGCATAGTTGAAATCGCTGCCGTCGGGGAGGAGCGCGCGCGGCTCGGCGCCACGCTTGTCGTAAACCTTGTCGTCCCGCAGGCCGAACGTTGTGACGAGCCGGCCGTCAAGAAACATGCTCTGGATCACGCCGCCCTTGGTCTTGGTGATCGTGATCGAGTTACTGCCGCCGCCCGCGCTGTCGAGCGTGGGGCGCTGATCGAAAAGCGCGGGCTCGCGCTGAAAAACGCCCGTCGCGGCGTTGCCCCACACGTAGGTCGCGGGGCCGTATTTGAACGTGCTCGGGGCGTAGTCCACGTTGGTGCCGGAGGCGTCGCCGACGTAGTAGCGGAAGTAGCCGCGGAAACGCGCGGCGCCGGCGGTCTGGCCACCGGCGATGTTGCCGTTGAGCGCGGGCAGCGTGCCGGCGGGCACCCACGCGTGGTTTGATGCGAGCACGTCGCGGTAACTATAACGACGCGTGATCGACGAACTGAACTCGTCGTAGCCGGTGAGCTGGTGGAGGCCGAGCCAGCGCAGCGCGCTTTTCTCCTGCGTAAGATCGAGTTTGTAGGCGAGCTGGCCGCGCGTGGTTTCGCCGCGGCCGGGAATCCGCTGGGTGAGCGGCTGGTCGAGGCCGAGGTAGGGGCGGCCGAAGAACGGATTCGTCGAGCCGTCGAGCAGG
Organism: Opitutaceae bacterium; assembly: GCA_031411015.1. GTDB lineage: Bacteria > Verrucomicrobiota > Verrucomicrobiia > Opitutales > Opitutaceae > ER46. Next base: position 3,910 of record JANOAF010000620.1, read on the forward strand.
CGCGCGTTTACATCGACGAGGAGGTAGTTCGTGGCGGCGGTGCCGAAGATGTTGCGCTGATAACGCATCGAGTCCTCGCGCGCCCAGTCGCCCTGAGCGACGAGCGTGTGCCGCGGCGTGTTAATAAAAACCTGCTGGAGCTGCACCCGCGACGTGAGCGTGCGATCCATCAGGCGGTTCATCGCGCCGAGGTTCACCTCCGACCAGTCGTAGTAGGTGCGATCGCTAAGCGTGGGCGTGGTGGTGAAGAGCGGCTGGCTCGTGATGCGGCCCGAGGCCACGCCGGCCGCGGGACTCGCGGACATGTAGCGGTTGCTCGAGTTGTTGAGCAACGGGGAGACAGCCGTGTTGGTGTTGCCGGTGGGCGTGGTCCAGTAGGCGACCGCGCCGCCGTCGACGAAGACGTAGCTCTTGTCCGCCCCGGAAAACGTGCGCTGGAAAACATCGGGTAGATTCGCGTCGCTCGTGATCGCGGTGCGGGTGGCGGCGGGGCCAGCGCCGTTGAGGCCCGTCGTGACGCCGTTGACGGTGTAGGTCATCGTGACGGGATCCCACGCGGGCTTGCCGCTTTGCACCCAGTAGGAAACACCGTCGCGCGGCATGATCGTGTTGGGGCGGTTGCCGTTCATCCGGTAGTAGGCGTAGGAGGCGTTGAGCGTCGTCCACTTGAACGGCTGGTATTTCACCATGCCGTTGTAGCGGACCGAGTCGGTGCCGGAGGGCTTGCGCACGTAGCCATCACGCTGAAACGCGCCGCTCACGCGCAGTCCGAGTTTGTTCTTCAAGAGCACGCGGTTGGCATCGAGATCGAAGCGGCTGCCGCCGAAACTGTCCGCGCGCGCGCCGAGCTGCGTGCGGTCCTTGGAGAAATTTGCCGTGGCCGGAATCATGTTGAGCGTGCCGCCGGGACTGCCGAGGCCGAAGACATTCGCATTGGGCCCGCGGCTGAGCTCGACGCCGTCGATGTTCAGCGGATCGACGGGCGTGAGGCCGGAGGTCGCGATGTTGCCGAAGGAGATGTTGGCCGAGCCGATGCCGCGCATGCGGTTCGCCCCGCGGGGATTGTTCTGCACGTTGTCGGCCACACTGCCGGCGTTGTTCACCGCGAAGTCGGTGAAGTCGCCGCTGCCCTCGGTGCCGACCGCGTAGAGGAAGATGTCGTTGATATCGAGCATGGCGAAATCCGCCATCTGCTCCTTCGACATCACGGTGATCGCGGCGCCGAGGTCCTCGAGCTTCGAGTTGAGCCGCGTGCCGGACATGGTGTTGCCGGAGAAATAGCCCTTGTTGCTCTCGACGACCTCGAACGGACTCAACTGCACGGGGGCCTTGGTCTCGTCGGTGGCGATGCTGGCTGAAACAGGCGCGACGGTTTGGGCGAAGGCGGCGGAAAAGATCGCGCAGCACGCGATAAAGACAGGGCGGAGAATTTTCATCAAGGGGCGGAGAGAAAAACCAACGAGGCAAAAAACGGGACTTGAACAGAATCTAACGAAGGAAACGAAGACGTTGAGGCACCCCGAAGTGAGGCTTCGTTCTCCTCGTTTCCCTCTGTTCAAAAATCTGATTCCAAAGAGCGATTGGAATAACCTGGAGTGGAGGCGGGGTGCCCTCACCCCGCAGC
>JANOAF010000621.1:0-1922 GCA_031411015.1 Opitutaceae bacterium
CGCAGCGAGCAATACCTTGAGGCGCGGACAGGCGGAGGCGCTCGCGCCGAGGACTGCCAGCCGGCGCAGGTGCTATAATTAGGCAGCCCTCTGGGTGTGGCTTTGCTAACTAGGCTTGGGCGCGAGCGGTGCAACGAGAGCGAGCAACCCAGCCCCAGCGGCGACTGAGCGGTCAAAACCAAGACGAGCGGCCGGGGCCGGCGCGGAGGACGCGACGTGGAGCGGAGAGACCGAAAGGGAGCGCAGGTGGAGTCGGCGCAGGTTGGAGCGCGGCAAGCCGCCGGTGTCGCGTCCGCAGCCTGCGGAGGAAAGCGATCCCGCCGAATGGTCGCGCTCGGGCGACGAATCGGCGGAGGCGGCGTGAGCGCGGAGACCGCAGCCGTCTCCAACGCAGCGCACGTCGGTCGCGCAGCGGAACCCAAGCGCCGGAGCGGAGGCCCCGGCCGCTCGCGCACGAAGAATTCCGGCGTCAGCCGGCGTCGGGGCGTTGCGGGGTGTCCCCGCTCGAATGGGGAGGCGAGACGCAGACTCGACCGCGGGGAAAGGCGTTTCCCCGGAAGCATCGAGTGAAATTCATTCGACGTAACGCCTCAACATCTGAGCTGCCGGAAGAGCGATGCGGCTCTGGTTGCTAGATCACAGCAAGGGTGGGACCGCCATTGTCCCACGCGTCGTGTATAGTGCTTCTAAAGGATCGGTCCCTTTCAGAAGAATTCAGTTCCCTACGGACCACACGTCCGCCACGGTAGATTAGAGCTTCAACGGCTTGGAAACTTCCTCCACCTGGTTTCCCGCAACCCCAACTCGCATGTCATCAACCGCTAAACGGAAAACGGTAAACTATCGCCGCTGCATCGCGGACGCGCCCGCCGTAGAGGCTAATCCGACAAAATTTGACCTCCAAAACCTTATTGAAAAGGCAAAGGCGGCTAATCCGCGGCCATGGATTCGAAAGATCGGCACCGGAGGGACGCGATCCCAGTTCCTTGCCCATCTTGTGGCGAAGCAAGGTTGCCTTTGCGGAACCTTGGTAGTGTGCGAAGACATTGGTGTTTCGGCGATCCCGAGTATGCGGATTTAAGTGGGGAACGATTTGAAGACTATAAGGCGTTCTTTGCGCAGCTCGAACTAACTCTGCATCGTGACAGCCGGGGTTTCATTTTCTCAACCTCCGACGACGATGACTATAAGGGGAGTGACCAGATTACACGGTTTGTGATTTTCACGGCCATCTGGGTAGATGCTGTCGCCGATGCTGGGGATGACATCGGGCAGACACTCTTCGCCCCAGACCACAGCGTCGCCGACTTGCCTCACCTACACGCCGACGCCTATCGGCGCAATCTTGCGGAGGTTGGGGTCAACACGACTACCGATTTGTTGACGGTGCTTCGGGGTATGGAGCGACTGGGCTTCTTGGTTCTCGATACGGAGGGCCGTTTTACGGTGCGGGAGCCGTTTCACCGGCTACTTGACGTTTGCCTCAATGCCCGACCAAACCCGAATGACGAGCAGGGGGCCGGCTCTTCCGAAGGCGCGAGCCCGGTGACGAGGGATGTCGGGGAGGCTTCATCGTGAATACCGTAAATCGTCCCTTTACCGGTCCGCGCCGTTTAATCCTGATTCAGTCAGGCAAATTTGATTACGCCGAGCTGGACCTCACTCAACCCTTTCAGCTCGTCGGCGTGAATGGTCTCGGAAAAACAGCCCTCATCTCGACGCTGCAGTATCTGTATCTCGACAGTCAGCGCGATATGCGGTTCGGCCAACACTCGACCGACGATAGCCGCAAATTTTATTTCAAAGGCGAAGCGAGCTTCATCCTATTTGAGTGTGAAACTTCGCTCGGCACGGTCACATTGGGTGCGCGCAGCATGGGAGCAACGGCCGGCTTTGAGTTGCAACGCTTCGCATGGAATGGT
>JANOAF010000622.1:0-2353 GCA_031411015.1 Opitutaceae bacterium
CCGGTGGCGAAACCTCCGCCGCGTTTTGCGCGCGAGTGAAAAAACTGCTGGAGAACGCAACCACCCCGGCCTCTTCCGTTGTAGGGGCGCCGCTCGTCGGCGCCCATGGTTCACCCGCCACTGACGGGCGCCGACAAGCGACGCCCCTACAAAGGGCTACACGCCCGTGGCTCATCCCCGCAATCGCCAGCCTCGCCGCCCTCGTTGCGCTCGCCCTCTGGCAACCGTGGAAATCCCCCGCGCCGTCATCCGAAGCCGCGGCGCGGCGGAGCGCACCGCCCACCCCGGAGAAACCCGTTGTCGATTTCTCCACCCGAAAATCCATTGCCGTCCTCGCCTTCGCCGACCTGAGCGCGGACAAGGGCAGCGAGTATTTCGCCGACGGCATCAGCGAGGAGTTGCTCGACGTGCTCGGCAAGGTGCCCGGCCTGCGCGTCGTCGGCCGCACCTCGTCGTTTTCCTTCAAAGGCAAGAACGCACCCGCGGCGGAGATCGCCCAAAAGCTCGGCGTCGCCTATCTCGTCGATGGCAGCGTAGCGCGCGACGGCACGAAAGTGCGCATCGCCGCCCGGCTCATCAACGCCTCCGACGGCTTCCAAGTCTGGTCGGACAAGTTCACGCGGGAGCTAACGGACATCTTCAAGTTGCAGGACGAAATCGCCGGGCTCATCGCGAAGAATCTCTCGCTCAAGCTCGGCGCAAGCGCGCCAGCCAAGTCCGTCAATCCCGAGGTGTTTCGGCTCTATCTCGAAGGCCGGCAGGAGTGGAACAAGCGCACCGCGGCCGGAAACTCCCACGCCGAGACGCTGTTTGATCGAGTCATCACCTTGGATCCGGGTTTTGCGCGGGCCCACGCGGGTCTGGCCGACGTTTATTATGTCCGTGGGCAAGGCATTGAACCTAACTCCGCGGAACGGGAAACTACCTACGCACGCGCCCACGAATACATCGAACGGGCGCTGGCACTCGATCCCAACTTGGCCGAGCCCTACGCGACACGGGGCATGATGATTCGAAACCAGCGTCCCGATCGCGAAACCGACGCGGCGTTTCAGCGAGCCCTGGCTCTCAACCCGAACTATGCCACCGCGCATCAGTGGTATGGTTCGACCTTGGGCCAGCGCGGAAAATTCCCGGCTGCTCTCGCCGAACTGGAAATTGCCCTCCGTCTGGATCCGATGGCGCCGGTGATCTGGTCGATTCACGGTGCAATCCTGAGATCGGTCCGCCGCTGGCCGGAAGCGCTGGCCTCCTCCGACCGCGCCCTCGCGCTGCAGCCGGACTTCGAACGGGCGCAGGTCGAGCGTATTCTGCCCCTGATTCAATTGAACCGCCGATCCGAAGCTTTGGCGTTGGCCTACAGCTGGGTGGAGCGGAATTCGAATCTGGGTAACTTCGGGCGCCTGTCGGCCATCGTTGGACTGGCCATGGGAGGGGAGATCGCCGCCGCGGAGAAATTCGCGGCACCTTATCTGACCAATCCAAGCACCATCAGGTCAGACAACCTCATCCAGGCTTGTCTCGCGCTGGGTCGAACCGACGATGCCTTTGCGCTCCTGACGCAGAGCACCCTGGTCCGAACGGGCTCGGGCACACCCTACACTCATCCTGTCTTCGACGCGATTCGGGACGACTCTCGTTTCCTCCGCTCACTGGAGAAGGCGGGCATGCTGGCGGAATACCGCGAGGCATGGAGCCACGTGCCCGAAGCGGAGAAGAAAAAGTCCGCGAAGTAGGTCTCGGAATTTCTTGGAGGCGGGGTGCCACCCGACTGTCCGACGCGCCGCTCCGTTGTCGCCACGGCGGTGCGACTCACTTTGGTTCTTCAACATGCGCCCCCTTCGCCTGCTGTTCACTGTTCTCGCCGTTGCCTTCGCTGCCCGCGCTCAAAGCGCCGAACTCACCTGGCCCGAGGTCACTCGCGACAACAAACCGTGGACGCGCTGGTGGTGGCCCGGCAGCGGCGTGGACAAAGCCAGCCTCACCGCACAGCTCGAAAAATTCGCCGCGGCCGGCCTCGGCGGCGTCGAAATCACGCCCATCTACGGCGCCAAGGGCTACGAGGATCGCTACATCGATTTCCTCTCGCCGAAATGGATGGAAATGCTCGAGCACGTCGGGCGCGAGGCGAAGCGCCTCGATCTCGGCGTCGATATGGCGACCGGCACCGGCTGGCCGTTCGGCGGCCCGTGGATCGACGAGGCCAATGCGCTCAAGCAGGCCGTGCTCGTTGATGGAAAAATCACCGGCCGTGCCACCAAGATGATGGTCAAGCGCGCCGCGCCCGGCGGTGAGGGTCTCGTGGTCGATCCGTTCTCGGCCGACGCGCTGCGCAGTTATCTCGCGCCGTTCG
>JANOAF010000623.1:0-2190 GCA_031411015.1 Opitutaceae bacterium
CGACGCGCGCAACGCCATCCTCGCGCTCGCGGAATTTCTCCAGGCCGCGAGCCAGCTCCCCGCCGAATTGCCCGGCGTCTTGGTGAACGTCGCCAACATCCGCGGTGGCGGCCCCGCCACGAACGTCGTGCCCGACTTCGCCACCGCCGAACTTGATCTACGCGTCACCAAGATGTCCGACCGCGCCGTCCTCACAGCGCGCCTCGAAAAACTCGCGGCCACGATCAACGCGCGCGAGCGCCTGCGCCTCGAACTCGATCTCCGCTTCAACCGCCCGCCGAAAGAGTGCCTACCGCTTGAAGAGAAACTGTTTCCCGAGTGGCAGCGCGCCGCGCGCGATGTGGGTATCGCGCCGTTCTCGTGGGTCCACACCGGCGGCGCATCCGACGGTAATTTCCTCGCCGAGTCCGGCCTCCCGACCTTCGACGGCATCGGCCCCATCGGCGATCACCTGCACAGCGCCCGCGAGTTCATCATCATCCCCACGATGGCCACCCGCGCCCAAATCGTGGCGCTGTTTCTGCACCGGTTGGCAGCGGGGGAAATTACGCTGCCTTAACTGGGCCTACGTTCGCACAGACGACATCAGCGGAATCGGCCCTGACGCACAATTCAGCGCTCCGTTTTTCGTTCGCGCAAAAAACAGTGCCAGACCTTTCGCGATGACCGCCACCGAAGAAGATTTTATCCACTACGTTGATTGTATCGAGAGCCTCAACTGCGCATGGAGTATCCTTCATGAACTCGGAACGGCAACACAGCCTTCCGCTGGTTACGCCGCATTCCGATTCGCGCTTATTCAGTATGCGAAGCCCCACACTCGTTCCGATGGCGTTCACAGACGCCGCATGCTGCCGGCACCCCAGTTGGGATCTGAGTTCTTGGAACTTCACAAAAGGATTCTAGATCTCCGCAATAAAGTGCTAGCCCATTCCGACCTCACAATTAAAGAGGCTCGGCTTCACATCTATTCTATCGCGAATAGGCGTCACTATGGAATCATGTCGCACTCTGCGGTAGAATTGCCCAGTCGGGAAGCTGTTATTGAACTTATCGAGAGGACTCTCGATCAAATGTATATTGAATCAGAACGCCGCCTGCATTCGTTACCTCGCGAAATCTCAGGAATAGATTAGCTCTCGTAGCTGGTCGTCGTTCTAAACCTACGGCAGCGCAAACGCCACATACGCGTCGCCGGACTTCGTGCCGACTTTGCCGCCGCCACACGCGATCACGACGAACTGGCGGCCGTTCACGCTGTAGGTCGTGGGCGTGGCGTAGCCGGCGGCGGGGAGCGCGGTCTCCCACAATTTCTCGCCCGTCTTCGCGTCGAAGGCGCGCATCTTTTCGTCCTTCGTCGCCGCGACGAAGAGCACGCCGCCGGCGGTCACGACGGGGCCGCCGTAGTTTTCCGCACCGGTCGGCGGAATGCCGCGCGCCGTCAGTTCGGGAAATTCGCCGAGCGGTTTCTTCCAAAGGTATTCGCCGGTGTTGAGGTCGATGGCGCTGAGCGTGCCCCACGGCGGGCGGAGCGCCGGATAACCCTCGGGATCGAAGAAGCGGTTGTAGCCGGTCGTCGCGTAAGGGCTGCGCGCAGCGGGTGCCGCGGCCTTGCCGGTCGCGGACCCGGTAGAGGATAGCGTAAGACCAAGGATGAAATCGGCGAGCGCGCGCTTCTGTTCCTCGGGCAAAAATCCGAACGACGGCATCACGCCCTTGCCGGTGGCAAACAACGCGAGAATTTCCTCGGCCTTCATTTTCTGGGCGACCGGACCGAGCGGTGGAATATTTTGTGCGGCATTGCCTTCGCGGTTTACACCGTGACACGACATGCAGAGCTGCTGGTAGAGCGCCGCACCGGAGCCAGGTTTCGCTCCAATTTTCGCCGGCACCATCGTCAAAATCCACGCCATCTCGTTCGCATTCACGTAGAGCACCCCGCGCGGGTCCACGGCCACGCCGCCCCACTCCGCCCCGCCGTCAAAGCCGGGCAAGATGATCGTCCCCTTCTCGCTCGGCGGATCCCACGGCACGTGCGGACTCGCTGCCCGCAGTCGTTTCAGCACGGCCTCGTGCGACGCCGGCGAAACATCCGTCACTTCGGCCTCCGTGAACTGCTGCCGTGCAAACGGCGCGGGCTTCAGTGGACGCGGTTGCGTCGGCGAAGTTTTTTCTCCCGCCAAAATCGAC
>JANOAF010000624.1:0-12858 GCA_031411015.1 Opitutaceae bacterium
GGGCGGGCGCACCGCATCCGCCGCCTGCTCGGGAAACGCGACGTTGAACGGTCCATATTCGCTGCCGAGGAAACCCGCCGTGGTAAACGCCTTCAACTCCTCGCCCTCGCCGAGATCGAAGCGCTGGCCGATGTTGATGAACGGCGGCACGGCCGGATCGAGCGGACCGAGCGTGCGCGCGATCCACGCGCCGAGGTGTGGCGCGGCGACGGTCTGCGGCGGCACGTAGCCCGTGTGCCAGTTGAACTGGTGGCGCGAATGCAGAATAAACCCAAGATCAGCCGCCTGCATCCCGCGAACGAGCGTCCCGCGATCCATCACGCTCGCGAGATTTTCGAGTCCCGCGGAAAACCGCACGCCGTCCACGGCAGTCGGAATCGAGGGGAAGGTGCTGAGCACTTCGTTGGGATTCAGCCCCGCCGCGTAAGGCGTGTAGCGCTTGGGATCGAAGGTCTCGGTGTGCGCCATGCCACCCGCCATCCACAGCACGATCACGCGGTCGGCGGTGGGCGCGATTTTCTCGATCGTGTCGGAGGCAAAAAGCGATCGCGGTGCGCCGGCCGCGAGCGCAGCCAGCGTGGCGGCCGAGGCGGTTTTCAGGAAATCACGGCGCGAACTTAGCTCGGGATGCGCCTGCTGAAACGTGTGTTGGGCGGTGAGACGGTGGAGATTCATTAGGAGGTAGGGCGGGTCTCTGACCCGCCCTTTGGGGCGTTGGCAATATGAGTATGTGGGCGAGAGCGGGTCAAAGAGCCGCCCTACCTTTGGTCAGTAGATCAGTTGAAACTCGGGCAGCATCGCGAGCGCCCACAGAAAGTCCTGCACACCCTCGGCGCTCGCGGGGGAACCGACGATGCGTTCGCCGATCGCGCGTTCCGCAGTGGTCGGCGGGCGACTAAGACCGTGAACATAGAGCGAAGCGACGAGCGCGTCAGTCGTCATCGGGCTGTTCTTGAGCACGCTCTCGCCGCCACGTTTTAAAAATGCCGCGAGCGTGCCGCCGTTGGTCAGCTCCAGCGCCTGCAAGGTCGTGGCCATGCTCGGCCGCACCGTCACGACTTGCTCACGGTTGGGCCGGCCGAGCGCCGTCATCAACGGATCCGCGACGATTAGAGCGGCGCGTTGGACGGGAAGCGTCTCCCTGTGCGACGCCGCGAGTTCGAGAAAATAGGAACCGAGCCGCCACGGCGCGAGGTCCACGCCGCCGAGTTCGACGGCCGGAGCGCCGAGATCTTTCCCTACCGTCGCGCTCCACGAACCGTCGGAAACGAAATCCATTGTCTCACCACCAGCGCGCACCCGCGCGTAGAGGATCAAGCCCGCCGGATTGTCGGCCTCGGGCGTTGGTGGCTGCTGCTCCCGACTCTCGGCATCCCGTGGAATGATTGACGTGCCGTCCGGCAGAAAATTCTGCGAGGTCACCGTGATCGTGTTGTCGCCCACTTTCAGGTGCGCCTTTACGTCGTAGATGTCGGCCCCGGTGCTCGTGCGCTTCGAAGCCGAGGCCGCATTCTTCCCGTTGATCGAAACGGCGTAGGTATTGTCGGCCGCGATTGTCAGAGAAGCCTCGGTGGGCACAGCCGTGAGCGTCACGACGCGTTTGAAAACCACGGAGGCCGGCCGCGCCTTCACATTCGCGTGGGGTGTGGCCCAAATCCATTTCGGCGCGAGCGGCAGCGCTTCCGATTTTCCCCGCTGGAGCGCAACCTCGCGGTTCACCTTGGCGTCGGTCTTGCCGTAGTTCAGCCCGACAAGGCTCATCAGGGCGTCGGAAAATTGTTCGGCCGCCAGGCGACGCACGCCGGGGCCGCGGAAAACAAAATGCTCCTCCACCTCGCCGACATTCACCGCCGGGAGCTGGTAGGCGCGCGACGTGAGGATCCGCGCCATCGTGTGCTTGAGATCAAAACCGTGCGCGACGAGATCCTCCGCCAGCCAGTCCATCAGCTCGGGCGACCAGGCGGGCCGATCCATTTCGTCCACGGGTTCGACGAGCCCGTAGGCCATGAAGCGCTGCCAGAGGCGGTTCACGATGCTGCGCGGCAGGCGGCCGTTTTTCCGACCGGTGATTACTTCGGCGAGCTGCCGTTTGCGCGTGAGTGAATCGGCCTTGGCGTCGATCACGCCCAGTTCGGCGTAGAGAAATTTCACCTGGCCGACGTGGCCGGTCGGCTTGTCGCACTCGGCGATTTCCAGCGGCCCGTCGGCGTAGATGCTCGCGAGCCCGTAGGAATCCTTGAGCGTGTATTCGTTGATGAAACTGTCGTGGCACGACGCGCACTTGAGGTTCACGCCGAGGAAAACCTGCGCGACGCTCTGCGCGGCCTGCATCGGCGGCACCATGCTCGCGTTGACGGTGCCGCGCCACGTGATGCCGTTCGCGAAACCTTCCGCTTCCGTGCCGGGATTGATCAACTCGGCGACGAAGCGGTCGTAGGGGAGATTGCGCGCGAGCGCCGTGTAGAGCCACGTCGTGATCGGCTTGCGCCCGCCGTCGATGTAGCCGGTGCCCTTGTAGTCGTTTCGCAGCAGATCGTTCCAAAAAGTAAGCCAGTGCTCGGCATAACGCTGGTTGTCCGCCAGCAACCGCGCGACGAGCCGCGCGCGCTTGTCGGTGGCGGGATCAGCCACGAACGCCTCCAACTCGGCCGGCGGCGGCAACGTGCCAATGGCGTCAAGCCACACGCGCCGGGCAAAGACACGATCGCCGACCACCGTGGGCCACGCGATTTTGTTTTTTGAAAAACCAGCATCGACGAAACGATCGACGGGATTGTCGAAAGCCGTCGTCGTCTTCGGCACGGGCAGCTCGGCTAGCTCCCGCGCTCGGAGGTTGGCTGGCTCGTGTTTGAAGAACGTGATCTCTTTCGGCCATTTCATCCCCTGATCGATCCACGCGCGGAAAATTCCGACCTGCTCCGCGGTGAGCTTTTTGCCCTTCTTCGGCATGACCGTCTCCGGGTCACGACTGGCAATCAGCTCGACGACCAGACTCTCGGCGCTCTTCCCGAGGATCGCGGGCGCGCCGTTATCGCCTCCCGCGAGAAAATCTTCCCGCGTCTCCAGGCTGAACGCCCCCTTGTTTTTCCCGCGCCCGTGGCACTGCACACAGCTCGCCTCAAAGATGGGCTGGATGTCGCGCGCAAAATCAACCGGCCGCGTGGCGGCGGCGGGAAACGTCGCCTGTTTTTCGGGGGCGACGGCCGCCCCTCCCGTGGCGGTGACTGCGGCGGCGAGCGTCAGGGCGAAGATGGGTCGAAGCACGCACCCAACTTGTCGCTTCCTCCCGCGCATTTCGAGAGCGAATGCGGCGGGATTTTCAGTTCCGCGTAACCGGCCTTACGGGAGGTCCCGGACGCGCACGCTCTTGAAATAGAAAATACTCGTCGGGTCGTGGCCTTGGAGCGCGATGGCGCCGCCCGCCGGATTGAGCACGCGACCTTTGCGTTCAGCGGTGCGCTGCGCTTTGGCGTCCGCTAGTTCGGTATAGTCAACGACCGTCGCACCGTTGAGCTGAATGACGATACGCTGACCCTGCACCGTGATGCGCACGGTGAACCACTTCGTTTCGTCCACGGGAGACTTGTCGAGGTCGACGACCGCGTAGAGGCTGCCGGTCTTGCGCTTTTCCTTCGCGGTGCTGTTGAGCTGAATCTCGTAGCCGTGCGAAAGCCGGAGCGCCTCCGACTGCGTCACGTAGTCAGTGTGGATAAAGATGCCGCTGTTGGCTTCGGGTTCGCCCCGCGCGACGACCTCGAGTTCGAAATTTTTGAAACGCACGAAGTCCGCCTTGCCGTCACCCACGTAGAAAAGGTGCGAGCTCTGCTTCGTGCCATGCGCGCGGATCGTGCCGTCGACGACGGACCACGAATCGGGGTAGGCGTTGGCCTTCCAGCCGGTGAGGTCCTTGCCGTTAAAAAGTTCGCGCCAACCGTCGGCGGAATGAGCGGGTAGCGTGAGGATGCCGAGGAAGGCGCACAGCGCGATGGCCAGACGAGGACGAAGATTCATCGGTGACGAACGATGAACCGCCGCAACGCCGCCGGCAATTTCAAGTTTCTCGCGGTTGCCCTCGCGACCGGCGTCCTGCCACGCTCACGGCCGTGATTTCGCGCCTGCTATTTCTCGCCCTTGCAACGCTCACCTTTGCGGCCTGCGCGAAACACCAGACCACCATAGCACACGGCAATCGCGCGGGCATCTTCCACGTCGGCAACGGCGCGGAAATCCAGTCGCTGGATCCGCACCTCGCCGGTGGGGCCGTCGATCACAACGTCCTTTGCGCGCTCTTCGAGGGTCTGGTCACGCTCGACGAGGAAACGTTTCAACCCCGACCGGGCGCAGCCGAGCGCTGGGAGATTTCCGGTGACGGTCTCGTCTACACCTTTCACCTCCACCGCGACGCGAAGTGGTCCAATGGCGATCCGCTCACGGCGCGGGACTTTCTCTACTCCTTCCGCCGCGCGCTCACGCCCGCCCTCGGCTCGGAATACAAGGATGCTCTCTTCCCGGTGAAAAACGCCGAGGCCTTCGCGCACGGGCGGCTCACGGATTTCGCGGCGGTCGGGTTCCGCGCACCGGATGATTTCACTTTGAAGATAACGCTCGCGCAGCCCACGCCCTATTTCCTGACCGTGTTGCGAACCAACGTCTGCTTTCCCGTCCATGCCGCCTCCGTCGAGCGCAGCGGCGCGCGCTTCGACGACCGCACGGCCAAATGGACCCGCACCGCGCCACTCGTGACCAACGGCCCCTTCCGCCTCCGCGAGTGGAAAGATCACCAGCACGTCGCCGTGGAAAAAAATCCGCACTACTGGGACGCCGCCAAAGTGCGCCTGAACGAGATTCTTTTCTACCCGAGCGAGTCCACCCAGAATCAGGAACTCGCCTTCCGCGCCGGCCAGTTGCACACGACGTGGGACGTGCCGCTCAGCAAAGTGGAAGCCTACCGCAAGGACGCGCCCGCGCTCCTGCGCGTGGAACCGTATTTTGAGAGCTATTTTTTCCGCTTCAACACCAAGCGCGCGCTCTTCAGCGACGCCCGCCTCCGCCGGGCACTCGCCCTCGCGATTGATCGCGACGCCATCGTGAAGAATGTGCTCCGCGGTGGTCAGACGGTCGCGACCTCGCTCACCCCGCCGGGCCTCGCCGGCTACACGCCGCCCGTTACGGTCACCTACGATCTCGCGGCGGCGAAAAAACTTCTCGCCGAAGCTGGCTACCCCGACGGCCGCGGCTTGCCGCCCATCGAACTCACCACCATTTCGTCCGAAATCAACCAGCGCATCGCCGAGGCGGTGCAGCAAATGTGGCGCCGCGACCTCGGGCTTGAGGTGCGGATCACGCAGAAGGAATTCAAGGTGCTGCTCGATGCCTTCGACACGCTCGACTACACGATCGCCCGCGGCCGCTGGATTGCGGAATACCCCGATCCCCTCACCTACCTCTCCATTTTTACAACGGGCAACGGCGTTAACGGCACCGGCTTCGCCGACCCCGCTTATGATGCGCTCATCGCCGCCGCGGCGCACGCGCCCACGCCCACCGCGCGGCTGACCGCCCTGCAAGAAGCCGAGGCTTTCCTCATGGCGCAAATGCCCGTCGCCCCAATCTACTGGGGTTCGCGCACCACGCTGGTCGCCGCCTCCGTGCGCGGATGGAAAAATTCCCCGCTCGGTTTCCACAACTACAAGGGCGTGTGGCTCGAGCCATAGTGAGACTTACCCAAAGATGTGACGGCGCGGGTTTGAAAGTCGGGCGGGTCTCTGACCCGCCTTCGGAAGTGAAATATGCAGGTCGAAAACCTGCCCTACCTCGAAGCCTGCGGCACTTCTTTGGGTAATCCTCGAAGTTATCCCATCCCCCACTCTACCGGAGCAACCGCTCGAACTCCGGCGTGGCGTGGCGGACCAAGCCGTTGCCCTGGCGCAGAAGAAAGAGGCACGCGAGGCCCTCGCTCGTCGCGAGTCGGATGGCATCCTCTGCGCCGAGCGCAAACAGTGCCGTGGCCAGCGCACTCGAGGTCGCGCACGAATCGTGCACCACGCTCACCGAGGCGAGATTGCCCGCCGGTGGCCGGCCCGTGCGCGGGTCGATGATGTGCCCGTAACGCTGGCGGCCGATGTGAAAAAAATTCCGATAATCCCCCGAGGTGGAGATTGCCTGCCCTGTGAGCACGACGACACATGCCACTCCGCTGGCGTCGGTGAGCGGCTGCTCGATGGCGACCGGCCAGCCATCGCCCTCGGCTACGGTTCCGCCCGAGCGCACGTCGCCCCCGATCTGCACGAGGTGATTTGGCGCGCCAGCGACCGTGAGCAGCGCGCTCACCGCATCGGCCGCAAACCCCTTGGCCATCGAGGAAAAATCCGCCGTCAGTCGCGGTCGCTGCTTGCGCAATGCCGGCGGGCTCAGCCGCACGTCGAGCAACCGCCAACCGACATTTTCGCGCGCCGCAGCGATCTCAGCCTTCGAGGGGATTTCATTTGCCCGAGACTTCGCGCCGAATCCCCACAGCCGCACGAGTGGTTCCACCGTAACATCGAAAGCACCGTCCGTGAGCTCACTAATCCGGCGGGACTCCGCGGCGACGCGCGCGATTTCCGGGGCGACCGCGATCCAGTCTGTGCCGGTCGCCGCGTTGAAGCGCGAGAGCTCGGAATTCGGGCGATAGGTGGAAAACTGCCGTTCGAGTTGCTCCAGTTTTTCGACCACCTGCCGCCGGATCGCATCGATGTCGCAATCACGGTCGGTCGAAACAATTTTCACCGTCCACGCCGTGCCCATCGCGCGGCCGGTGAGCGTGAGGGTTTCGGCAGCACCGGCCGCCACCACGCTCGCGCACGCCGCGAGGGCAAACAGGGCGCGACCGACGCGATTCACGCGACTCCCCTCAGCCACTCGAAGATCGGCAGGTATTTCCAATGCAGCACCACGGCGAGCGACAGGAGCAGAAGTGCCGCGCCATCGCGACGCGAAAATCGATCCGTCGGTCCGCGGGCGCGCACGAAGTTCAGCAGCGCACCCGTGGGGCAACCAAAGCGGCAGTAGGCCTGCGGCACAAAAAACGAGGCCGCGAGCCCGATGACCGCCACCGCCATCGTCACGTAGCCCGCGGAGCGGATCACGTAGGCCGCAAATGGCTCCAAGCTCGCGAGGTCGAGCGGCAGCGCAAACAGCGCGGCGAACAAGGCGACTAGGAGAAGGCCCGGGGGAAAATATTCGAGGCCGCGCACCACTCCCGCCGGCAGCGTCACTTGCCAGCGCGCGGGCCGCAGCCGGCCGATCAATTCCTGCGCGGCACCGTGCGGACAAATCTGGTGGCAATAGATCGGATTGCGCGTCGCCCACGGCACGAGCAGCGCGGCGGCGGCGAGAAGCACGAGACCGGGTGCGGTCGTCCATGGCACGCCGGCGCGCGCCCAGCCCGCAAAGAGTTTCAGCGCCAGCAAATCGCCCGCGATCAGGCCGACGTAGACGATGAGCGCGATTTGGTAGGGGCGCTTCCAACGGTGGCGCCACGCGGCGGGACCGAAGGCCATCACGCCAGCCGCGGCGAGCACGGCGAGCATCGCGTAGTCGCGCGCCGCGAAACGCAACGGAGTGCGCGCGGCGATTTCATCGGCGCTGGTTTGCAGGCGGGATTTCACGCTGCGGGCAATCGCCATACTCGTCATCGTCGCGCCGGAGACGCCCTCGATGCCCGCCGCCTTGAGATCGAGCGCGGCGGCGGCATCCCACGTGAGGCCGTTCCACTTCTTCAAAAACCGCCGGTCGGCCGCGATGTCGCGCACGTAGCTGTCCGTGTCCTCAGAAGAGGTGATTTTCAGGCCGACGATTTTCCAATTCCCATCGAGCACGACGAGCGTGTCCGAGATGCCGGCGTAGCCGATGATGTCGCGGGCCCGCGGCTGCGTGCGCACGGCGTAGCCCAGTTCGCGCCCCGCCGCATCGAGCACGAAGAGCCCATCTCGCGCCGAACTGTCGGGCCGCAGCGAAGCCGCGCCCGGGAGCAAGCCTGCGACCGCCTCCGCCCGCAACGGCGCTTCGCCTTGCGTCCGCTGCCACAACGCGAGGTCGCGAATCAACCACGCGATCACCACTACGACGGCGAGCCGGTAAAGTTGGAGGGCGAGTTGTTTCAACACCAAGAGATCAGCGCTTTTTAAAGATCATCACTTCTCCCGAATCCGGGTCTGAGAACGTGAAGATCAAGCGGTCGGGTTTTCTTTTACCCATAAATCCAGGGCTACCCATTGAGCCAGTAACTCCTTTGAAGTGGATGCCCCAATGATTCTCGATCTTTCCAGACCCGTCCCCGACTCCGCCTACAACACTCAACGTCCACCGGCCCGTTAGGTTCGATAACTCGGCGAATTTGGGGCGCGCTGGATCACGCTCGTCGATGAAGAAAGGAACATCCTGAAATGAGAAAATACCATCCGCGCTTAACCTAATGCTAGGAGGCGAGTGACGTTTCTTCAGCGTCATGTCTAATGTCGCTTCGTAGTGCTGCATAGTTTGCAGCGTCAAAATGTAGTCCCCTACGACATCCTCCACCTTAAGCTCATGTGTCGTAAATTCGTTAGCGAATGGGTTGAAGGGAGAACAGCCAGCCAGCACGCATAATAGGATGGTCGCAACTATGGCGCGCATTTTGGGGTATCCTTGCTTGGAAACTTTGCCTATCGCTACCGCGCCTCTAGATATCGGCTCTCACTTCACCTCCACCACCTGCACTGCGTCGAGATGCACGTTGCCGTCGGCTTTGGTCGGGTCGACTTCGACGGCGGCGGGTTTTCCGGCAGTGAACCGATACGTGCCGAGTGAGACCCAGTAGCCATCGATCGTGGCGGGTTTCTTTTGGTTAACCGTGACGGCGGCGGTGCCGTCGGCGTGGCGGATGGTGAGGGCGGTGTTGCTCGCGCGGTTTTCGTGCGGCGCGGTGGCGAAGCGGACTTCGTAGCGGCCGTCGGTGGGCACGGTGAATTCGAAGACGGCCGCGTGGCCGGCACCGCGGGCGTAAACGTAGTCGGGGCCGACGTGAGCGAGGTTCGCGCCGCTCGTCCACGCGCCGGTGAGTTTCGCGGCCTTGTTGTCCACGACGACGCCTTTGAGCGAGGGGATGCTGACGCCGAAATTGCCGCCGCCCACGTCGATGACCGGGCCGGGCGCGGGTCCGCTGATGTCAAAGGTGTTGTCGGGCGCGCGGCGGGCGCGGCCGGGGAGCTTGAGCAGCGCATCGAGCTCGGACCAGTAGAGGGTGTAAACCTCGCGCGGCGTGACGCCGTGCTTGAGTGCGATGGCGGCGGCCTTGCCGACGACTTCGCCCATCATGCCGATGGTCTTCATCACGCGCACGGTGCCGAGCGCCTGATCGGTGACACTGATGTTGCGGCCGGCCATGAACATGTTCGAGACGTTGACCGAGTAGAGGCAGCGGTAGGGAATCGGGTAACCGGTATCGCGGTCGATGCGGCGGTCGTGCTCGGCGACGGAGATGAAGGGATTGTCGCCAAATTTCCCGATGAATTCCTTCTTCGCGAAATGCAGATCGATGCTCCACGTGCTGGGCACGCAGCCGTCGGGGAAATCTTTTTTCGTGATGATATCCTCGTGCGTGAGCATCACATCGCCGACGATGCGGCGCGACTCGCGCGTGCCGCCGACGTAGGCGACCCAATCGAGCTTCGCGTTCAAATGCTCGGCCGCGCCGTCGCGGTTTTTCATCGCGTTGAACGCCCCGAAGACGGCGCGGAGGTTCCAATCGCGGATGAGTTCGAGATCGTTAATCGGGTGCTTGTTGAAGCCGCTTTCCCAAAACCACTCCCCCTTGCCCTGTTTCTCCATGTCGGCCTTGCCCATTTTGGGATACGGAAAGTCGTCCATCTTCAAGTCGAGCGCCCACGGCGTCTCGGGAAATTTGCGCGGCGTGGCGTCGTTGGACCAGACCCACATGTTGGACATGCCGAGCAAATCCTTGAGCTCGATTTCGTATTTCGCCTCGGCCAGATGCGCGAGTGTGCCGTGGCCGGTGCAGTCGGAGAAATACTTCCCACGAAACGTCCGCTCGCGGCTGCTGGCGGTGTTGAGCGAGGTGACGGAAATGATTTTTCCGCCGGCGGTGGCGGCGGCATAGACGTGCTCGTTGAGGAAGAGAGAAATGTTTTTCTCGGAGCGCACGAGTGCCTCCTTCTGGGCATCGCCAAACTCCTCGTAGGTGCCGGGGGAATTTTTGGCGCGATCGGCAAACTCCTCGATCATCTCGCCGATGTGCGGGTATTTTCCACGGCGAATGAGGCCCATCGCCCACACGCGCACCTCGGAGCTGCCGTTGCCGCCGAGCACGGGACGGTTCTGGATGAGCGCGACCTTGAGGCCCATGCGCGCGGCCGAAATCGCGCTGCCCATGCCGCCATAGCCCCCGCCCACGACCACGAGATCGATCTCGCCCATGTCCTGCGGCGCGGGCGGCAGGCCGAGCGCGGTCTTGCGCCACGCGGAGAGCGGAGCGGTGTCGCTCGGCGGTGTCTCCGTGAGATCGGTCGTGAAATAAAGCGCATCGCAGCGCCCGTCGAAGCCCGTGAGGTCGCGGAGCGCGAGCGGGGTTTTTTTCTGCGCGATGCTAACCGTGCCGCCATCGTGCCAGAACCACGCGGCGCTCTTGGTGCCGAAGGTCTCGGCCAGCGGCGCGCCATTGACGAGCACCTGAAATTTTCCCGGCGCGCCGGGCGCCTTCCATTCGGCGACCCAATCCTTCGTGCGCACCCAGACGCGATACGTGCCCGTCGCGGGAAACTCGGCGACGGTCGCCGCATCCTTCACCGGCTGCCCGAGCCCGTGCGCGATGAGATACGGCGAGCCCATGATCTCGATGAACTGCGTGTCGAGCGCCCAGCCGCCGTGAGAGGAAAAACTCTCGGCCTCGACGAGGAGGCGGTCAGCAGCGAGGGCAGGGAGAGAAACCAACGCGGATATGAAGGAGAAGATTAGGCGATTCATGGAGAAATATATTTTGTCATTCTGAGCGAAGCGAAGAATCCAGCAGGAGGTTCGCACCACCAACGCGGTTCGTGGATCAAAGTGGATTCTTCGCTTCGCTCAGAAGGACAATATTGGAAAACGGCGTTTAGTTATAGGTGAGCTGCGCGGTCGCGGTGGTGTCGATATTAGCGGAGACGCGGAGCCAGTAGGCTTGGTAGCCGGCAGGAAACGCGTGAGTGATCGTCTGGCCGGCGGGAATGTCGAGCGCGGCGTAGTTCACCCACGTGCCCGTGCCACTGAGATCGAGTTCAACGCGGAACCGCACGGGCATTGCGGAGGTGTGCGAGAGCGTGAGGGATTTTTTGTCGTAGCCGGTGAGAAGGTAGGGGTCGGAAGGAGTTTGGGCGGTGACGACCGTGTCTTTCCACGGACCGCCGACGCCGACGGGTTTGCCAAAACTCCAAAGGTCGTCGATCGCACCGACCCACACGGCGGCACGGTTATCGGTCGAGCGAATGATGTGCGGATTTGCAGTGGGCGCGTCGGCGGCAACTCCGCTCATAATCATCATCCCACGCCAGCTCGCGAAATCGTGGATGTGGCGGTTGTGCGTGGCGATGGGACGGACTTTTGCGACGCCGCCGGCGTTTTCCGCCGGAAGCTCAAAGAAGCTGCCGCCGGCATTCAGGATGTCGCGCTCGGTCACGACCTCGCGAGCCGTGCGCTCGATGCCGTGCGGTGACGCGGCGGAAAAATCGGCGCGACCGCGCGGGAGGCGCCAGCGTTTGCCCTGCTCGTCGGTGTAGATCACAGAAGCGGCATCCAATGCGAGCGCGTCGCGCGGAGGCGAAATTTTCTCGCGCATCCATGCGGCGGCACCGGGCTCTTCAGTGCGCCGGAGCTGCAGGTCGGGACCCATTTCGTAAAACGCGTCACCGACCGCGACGCCGAGCGTTTTCTTTTCGGCGCCGCGCGCATGGAGGAGGCCGCCGCGCGCGCCAGCCGTGCCGAGACCGTCGAAGCGGACATCAGCGCGAGTAACGCGCGAATCGGCATTGCGGAAAGAAAAGAGCGCGGTCGCCTTCCCGACGTCGCGTGACGCACGCACTCGAATCCACGCGCCAGCCTCGCTGGGCGGAAACGCCGTCCAGGCGTAGCCATTCGCAGGAACGTCGATTCGGCGCAGCTGCGTCCATGTGCCGCTGCCAGCGCGATCGATCTCGAGCGTGAAGGAAACGGGTTCGTGAGCGTCGTGCTTCAAGTGGAGCGTGCGCTCGTCGTAGCCGGAAAACAGAAACGCATCGGACGGCACGTCCTTTTTCACCGGCTCGTCGAGCCACACCGCGCCACGACCGATGACCGGACCAAGACGATCAAGTTGCGCCGGATCGAGGAACCAGAGGTTCGACTGCGACTGGCCGGGGCCGGCGACCTCGCCCTTCACGCGGCGTTGGTTGAGGAATTCGCTCTTCGCGGCGTCGTCGCAACCGAAGACGAGGCGATCGCCCCAGCGGGTGAAGTCGCCGATCACCTTCAGGTAATTCGACCGCGGCGCGAGGCCGGCGGAGTGCGCGGAATCGAAATTCTTCGGGAAACGCCAGAACGCGCCGTGCATCGTCATGAGCAGATCGCTCTCGCCGATGTCGCGGATGCGCGGCCACTCGGTGTTCCAGCCGTGCGCGCCGTCGTAGGAGTGACTCGATTTCGGGAGGCGGTAGGTGTGCCAGTGGCTTTCGGGGCGTAAAGCCCCTCCCACAGTGGATGCGGAGCTTGCGTTGGCGGGCGGGCCGCCCGCGCTCCCGGTTGCGTCGCGGACCATGAGGATGAGCGAACGGAAATCCCAGCCGATGGACCAGAGCGGATCGGTGGCGGGAT
>JANOAF010000625.1:0-5754 GCA_031411015.1 Opitutaceae bacterium
GAAGCGCGCCCGCTGGTTTGCCGGTGGAGTCTGCGAACCGAAGGTGGGCGGAAAAAACGACCTCGTGTTTCAGCACAAAAATCTGTCGCCGAACGAAGAGCCGCCCGAGGCCTACAAGCAGATGAACGACGAAGGCTTCAAGATGCCTTCGACCATCCTGCGCTATGAGCCACCGCGCTTGTTGAGCTACACTTTCGACGACGCTTCCGACGTGACCTTCGAACTCACGCCGCGAGGCAAGGACGTGCTCCTCGTGCTGACCCATCGCGCCCGCGGCGAAGATATTCCCTCCATCCCCGGTTATGCAGGCGGCTGGCACACGCACTTCGCGCTGCTCATCGCGCTGCTCGAAGGCACGCCACCTCCGCCGTTCTGGGCGACGCACAAACGGCTCAAGGCGGAATACGCGAAAGCCTACGCCGCCGTGCCGAAGAGTTAAGCGACCAACAGATTCCCAGCTAGGTCCGCCTCGCTGAGGCGCCCCGCCATTCCCGCCAGAATCCGCGCGAGGCCACTGCCTTGCTCCTCGACCCGCATCTCCTGAATCCGACCCACAAAAACAACCGACCCCATCCCATGAAAAACAAGTCGTTAGACCAAACGCCCCTCGCGGCCCCCAGCCAGAAGTGGCTCGCCGCCCAGCAGGAACTTTCCCGGCAATCACCGGCCGCTACCCTGCCAGCACACTCATTCGAAAATCCGACCATAGTGTCATCCGCAGAATGGCTGGCCGCCCGATTGAAACTACTTCGTCAGGAGAAAGCGCTCAGCCGTCAACGCGACGCCCTCGCCGCCCGCCAGCGCGCACTGCCTTGGGTAAAGATTGAGAAATCTTACGTCTTCGACTCGTCGCGCGGAAGCGTGTCGCTGGCCGACTTATTCGAGGGCCGGAGCCAGCTGATCGTCCAGCACTTCATGTTCGGCGCCGGCTGGGAGGAAGGCTGCAAAAGCTGTTCCTTCATGATGGATCACATCAATCCGGCCGTCTTGCACCTGAAGGCCCGGGACGTTTCCTTCGCCGCCATCGCCCATGCTCCGTTGGCTGAAATCCAGCCGTTCAAGCGCCGCATGGGCTGGGATATCAATTGGGTCTCCGCGCAAGGAACCGACTTCAACTCCGACTTCCACGTGTCGTTCAAACCCGAGGAGGTCGCCCACGGCAAAGTCCTCTATAATTTCACTCTGCAGGAAGTGCCCAATAGCGAACTTCCCGGCATGAGTATCTTCGCCAAGGACAGCGCCGGCACGGTCTACCACACCTACTCCACCTATGGCCGGGGCGTGGAGTTGGTCATGACCACTTACAACCTGCTCGACCTCGTGCCCAAGGGTCGCGACGAGGAGGAGTTGGAATACGGCATGGCGTGGATCCGCCATCACGACCGCTACGACCCACTCGCCGATGTCGCCGCGACGCGTTGAAATCATCCGGCGGTCGTCGGGTTGGCTGACGGCCGCGGCGCTGCTCACCCTCGTGCCGAAATGCGTCCTGTGCGCAGCGGCCTACGTCGGGCTCGGCGCGGCGCTGGGTCTCGGCGGCCCAGAACTCTGCGGCGGATCATCCAGCCCGACCGTGCCGTGGGCCTTACGGCTCTCAGCTCTGGTCGTCACACTCGGAGTCATCAGCTTGGTCACGAGTTTCAGGTGCCACCACGCTCGGACGGAGCTTGCGGCAAAAACTTCGCCGGCGTTGCCCGGCTGAGCCCAAGCACGCGGCGGAGAATCATAAATTGTAGGGGGGCGGTCGCCGAGCCCCGCCATGAAAAGTCGCGCCGTCTCAAGTGCGCCCGAACCGGCATCCCATATTTTCCCCCTCTAGCGGCGTTCGGCGCCCCCCGACTACGCACAGCGGTTGCGCAGTTCGCACCGGCGATTGACGCCAGTCGCAGCCCAATCCGGCGCGACTAAACAAATCTTTCACACGGCCGCTGCGAACCGGAATCTTTTCCACAGGTCTGGGGTAGTTCCATTCACCGGCGGCGACCGATCCCGTGCACTCTCTCCCCTCCCAATCTGTCGCCAACACGGCCTCCCGGCGGGCGCTACACATCCTCTACACGGACGATGTGCGCGAGCTCCGCGAAATCGCACGACTGTCGTTTGAACGTGCGGGCCATCACATCGACTGCGCGGACGATGGCGATGTCGCCTTGGAAAAAATTACCACCGGCCACGCCTACGATCTTGTTATCACGGATCACTGCATGCCGCGGATGGACGGACTGGAACTCGTCACACGGCTACGCCAGTGCAATTTTCCGGGCAAGATCATCGTGTTCTGCTCCGAGCTCAGCAACGAAGTCGCTACGGCCTATCGCGGGCTGCACGTCGACCGTCTGATCTACAAGCCCGTCTTTCCTTCCAAGCTGCGACTCATGCTCGCCGAGCTGTTTCCCGAAGCCGGACCCCAGCCCTGATTCGTCGCGGTGCACCGGTTTGGCGAACGGCGGCTTTGCGCTTGTCGGCTAGGCCTGTTCTTACGAGCCTGAGACGACGTGCAAAGCTCCCGCCCCCTGCCCTGGAAGCGCCCGCTACGGGCAACGCTTGTCCTGCTGTTCGCGCTCACCGGGGTTGCTCATGTCAGTGCGGCGGCCCGCGACGACGAGCGGGTAACCCGGCTCAAGGCTGAAATCACCGCCATCGACAGCGCGCGCCAAAACGCGAAAACTGACAACGAGAAACGGGCGCTCGACGCGCGCCAACTGAGCCTGAAGAAGGAACTCGGCATCATTGAGGAACGCCAAGCGATCGACACCCGGCAGCGCGAACTCACCGAGGGCATCAACGCCAGTCCGCTCGATGCCTTGCGCGAGAAACTGCGCGCCGTGATTCGCACCGCCGACGAGGGCAACGCCCAGCTGCTGACGCTCGGCACCCGCCGGCAAAAAGCCTCGGCGGATCGCGACGCGACCAGCGTGCACCTCGAAACCGCCCGGCGCGATCCCAAGCCCAACGCCGCACGGATGGCGGAGCTCGAGGAGAGTCTCTTCACGCGCAACGAGGAACTGCGGGCGCTCGCCCTTGAACGCGAGGCCGTCGAAAGCGAAATAGAACTCGCCCGCGAAGGCGACCGCCTGCGCGACGTGCTCAAGACCACTGAGCCGACCGCCAAGCTGACGCTCCGCTCGCTCTTCGAGAACTACACCCTGCTCGGCGACAAAAAGAAAAACGACACCCGGCTGGTGCTGGACACGACCAACCTCGAAAAGGATCTCAAGACCTACCAGTCCAACTTGGACTTCGAACAGCAAAAGCTCGCGAGCTTCGACGGGGAAGTCGCGTTTCTCGAACGGCAGACCGGACTATTCACGGTGAACCCCCAGCTCGCGATTCAGCGCAGCCAGAAGAAGGCGCTCGTCGACCGGACGCCGTTTCTCGCCGCCCAGGTGGAAGCCATCAAGCGCCGCCTCGCCGCCGTGCGCCTCCATCAGGAATTAATCTCGCTGGAATCGGCCTCCCTCACCGACCAGTTCGAGACTGCGAAGGACGGCTATATGCGTCGACTGCGCTGGCCGCTCGCGGCGCTCGGCACGCTCATTGTGATCTATATTCTTTTTTCCTATCTGATTCTGCCCATGACGTGCCGGCGGGAAAACATCTTCCTGATCCGGCGGCTCGTGCGCTACCTGCACTTCCTTGTGGCCGTTGGCGTCGTCGCCGGTTTCATGTTTCAGGATCTCGCCATGGTAGGCACGACCTTGGGCGTCGCGGGTGCCGCGCTGGTGATTTCGCTGCAGGATGTCTGCACCTCCATGTTCGCCTGGTTCGTCATCATGCTCGGCGGCAAATTCCGGATCGGTGACCGCCTCGAAATCGACGGCACCCGCGGCGATGTGCTCGATATCGAGCTGTTCCGCACGACCATGCTCGAGGTGAACGGCTGGCTCGGCACCGACCAACCGACGGGCCGCGTGATCACAATTCCAAACAACCACATCTTCAAGACCAAGGTCTTCAACTTCACCCACGGTCATCCCTTCATCTGGAACAAGGTGGATGTAACCATCACCTATTCGACGCCGGTCGCGACGGCGCTCACGCTCTTCGGGCGGGTTCTGGAAGAAGAAACGCGGGAGCAATTTGCCGCCGCCCAAAAGGCCGCCGCCGCCATCCAAAAGCGCTACGGCGTCGAGGACGCCGTCTATAAGCCCCGCATCCACTCCCAAATCGACGAAGATGGCGTGAAGCTCACGCTGTTTTACGTTTCTCACTACCGGGAGGCATCCGCCACCCGCAACCGGATCAACCGCCGGCTCGTAGCCGAACTCGAAACGCATCCCGCGATTCAACTCGCCTACAAAACCATGCACGTCATCCGCGAAGACGCCGTGCAGGGCGGCCCGGCCGCGCGTCTGGGTTCCGACCTGACCTCGCCACCCTTCGCCAAAGTCAGGATTGAGGGAAACATCTGAGGCAGCGGCGGTCGCGTTTCCACACCGCGCTGCAAGTAGGGCGCGGTCTTCGACCCGCCCTACTCCGATCCTACGGTTAACGGCTCAGGCGCCGTGGCAGGACTTGAACTTCTTCCCGCTGCCACAGGGGCAGGGTTCGTTGCGGCCGACCTTCGGCGTCTCGCGGCGAATCGTGACCTTGGGCAAAACAATTTCCTGCTCGGGCGGGGTGCCATCCGGGGCGACCGTCGGGCCGCTGCTGGTCACCGTCGTGGTAATCTGCAGGGCGGCGGGCGGCGCGGCCGGCGCATCCGCCGGACCGACGGCCTGCGCGGTGCGGCTCAGAAGCGAGAGCATGTTCTCGAAGCTCTCCAAATTTGACGCACTGCGGAACAGCCCCGTGCAGATCTGCAGCCGCACGTTGTTCATCAGCTCCTCGAAATACTTGTAGGCCTCGCTCTTGTATTCCACGAGCGGGTCTTTCTGGCCGTAGCTCCGCAGACCGATGCTCTTCCGCAGGTCCTCCATCTCGGTGAGGTGCTCCTGCCAGTGGTGATCGATGGCGTTGATGATCACGTAGCGCTCCAGGGAACCAATCGCCTCGGGGTGCTCAGCACGCTCCTTCACCTCGTAGGCCTGCTTGATGCGATCCGCGAGGAGCGCAACAAGTGCATTGGCATCGTTGCCCGTGAGTTCGTCGACGCGGATGCTGATCGGGAAGTGCGCGTTGAGCCAGCCGACGACGCCCTCAAGCGATGACTTCGTGGCCCCGCCCTTTTCCCCGACGCCGGCGACTTCGAGCCGGTTGTGCAGCTCTTCCTCGATCTGCTCGAAGATAATGTCCTTCGGGCGATCCTTGTGGATCGCGGCGTTGCGGATTCCGTAGATGACCTCGCGCTGCTGGTTGAGCACGTCGTCGTATTGGAGCAGGCGCTTGCGCTGAGAATAATTCTGCTGCTCGACCTTCTTCTGCGCACTCTCGATCGAGCGGTTGAGCCACGGGTGCTCCAGCTCCTCGCCTTCCTGCATCGAACCTTCCATGAGTTTCGACGCGAGATTGCCCTGGAGGAACAGCCGCATGAGCTGATCTTCGAGCGAGAGATAAAATTTCGTGAGACCCGGGTCACCCTGGCGCGAGCAACGACCGCGGAGCTGCCGGTCGATGCGGCGCGACTCGTGGCGCTCGGTGCCGATGACGTAGAGGCCGCCGAGTTCGCGCACTCCTTCGCCGAGTTTGATGTCGGTGCCACGGCCCGCCATGTTGGTCGCAATCGTAACGGAGCCGCGCTGGCCGGCGCGGGCCACGATGTCGGCTTCCTGCTGGTGGAATTTTGCGTTCAGCACGGTGTGAATCACGCCCGTG
>JANOAF010000626.1:0-30001 GCA_031411015.1 Opitutaceae bacterium
CCGATTTTTCCGGCGCCGTATTTCATGATCGCGCTCGGGCCGCCAGCGCCGAACCCGCCGCGACCGCTGGCTGCTAGTGGTGGCCCGGGCGTCCCGCCCGTGTACATACACACGGGCGGGACGCCCGTGCCACCGGCAGCCGTCGCAATTGCGACCAGCGGCTTCGGCCCCACCGGCCCGAGCGCGATCATGAAATATGGCGCGGGAAAAATCGGCGAGTTCGAAGGCCGCCTCGTCGCTATCGCCGACATCATGGGCGACTGGCGCGAAGAAATCATCGTAAGCGTGCCCGGCGAAATCCGCATCTACACGACGACGATTCCCACCACCCGCCGCCGTGTTTGCCTCCTGCAAGACCCACTCTATCGCAAAGACGTTTCCCTCCAAACCATGGGCTACCTCTACCCGCCGCAGTTGAGTTATCACTTTCGGTAAACGCGCGGCGGTGGTGTCTTAGTTTGGTTTGTCATTGCGAGCCCGGTGAAGCCGGGCGCGGCAATCCAGCTGGAATTCCAGCGGGGTGTCTTCGTCGGTGCGCTCCTCGCCATGAGACACTACCCGCGCGGCGCGTCCCTTGACGTTTCCAGTCACGCCGATTTTATTCGTGGCGCGTGACAGTGCCGCGCGGCCAACCGTCGGCTACAACTCAAGTGGTTGGTGATCGTCCGGAGGGACGAAGCGCCAGCCAGTCGACAAACCTTAAAGCCAAGGAAAGCCCCCATGAAACCCACCCGTCTTCTCATCGCCGCGACCATCCTCGGCGCGATCCTGACCGCATCCCAAAGTCTCGCCGACCATCGGCCCGGCGAAAAATTGGGCACCATCGACTTCGCGGTCAGCGGCCGGCCCGAAGCGCAGGAGCACGTCGTCCGCGGCGTAAAGCTTGTGCACCATATGATGTATACCGAGGCCGACCGCGAGTTCGCTCAGGCCGCGACCATCGACCCCGCCTGCGCGCTCGCTTACTGGGGCCGGGCAATGGCGATCATTCATCCGCTCTGGCCCGACCAACCGACCGACGCCGAGCGGCAGCAAGGTGCGGAGTATATTCGGCGGGGGCTCGCGTGCCCGCCTGCAACGCCGCGCGAACGCGCGTATCTCGAAACGCTCGACCCCTATTTCGGCGCGGCGGCGGCGGGCGATCATGTCTCAAGGCTCAAAGCCCTCGACGGCGCGTGGGCCGCGCTGGCCGAGCGCTATCCGAATGATTTCGACGCCCTCGCATTCAGCGCGCTTTACCACCTCGCGCCTGCCCGCTTCGTCGCGAAGGACAAGTCGCACCGGCTCCAACTCGAAGCGGCGGCCGCGCTGCAAAAAGTGCAGGCCAAAATCCCGGACCACCCCGGCGCGCAACACTACAAGATCCACGCCTACGATTTTCCACTCCTGGCGGATCGTGCGCTCGAGGTATGCGACAGCTACAGTGGCATCGCTCCCGACGTGCCGCACGCTCTCCACATGCCCACGCATATTTTCACCCGCCGCGGCCTGTGGGAGAAGTCGATCGACTTCAACCTGCGCTCGGCCGAGGCGGCGCGGAAACTGAGCGAGGTCGCCGGCGTGACCGACAGCCACCAACCCCATGCGCTCGACTACCTCGCCTATGCGTATCTGCAACGCGGCCAGTATCGGGAAGCAGACACGATTCGCCGTCGAGTGCTCGCGCTGCGGCCGCCGTATTCCGCCGCGGCGCCCACGGCGATCGCGTTTGCCTTCGCCGCCATTCCGGCGCGTTACGCGTTGGAGCGACAGGCTTGGAGCGAA
The DNA here is from genome assembly GCA_031411015.1 of Opitutaceae bacterium. Lineage (GTDB taxonomy): Bacteria > Verrucomicrobiota > Verrucomicrobiia > Opitutales > Opitutaceae > ER46. Next base: position 1,765 of record JANOAF010000626.1, read on the forward strand.
GCGGCGGAACTCCCGCTCCATCAGCCCGCCGCGTTTGCCTGGGGCCAGACCTATCTCAATTGCGATTCGATCGGCCATTTCGCGCGGGCGATCGGTGCGGCACGCAGCGGAAAGCTCGCCGCCGCCCGCACCGAGATCACCAAGCTCGAAGGCGTCCATCGTGAACTGGCTGCAGCCGGCCGCGCGCCTTATTGGATTTCGCAGGCGGAGACCCAGCTCCTCGCCGCACGCGCGTGGGTGCAGCTGGCGGAGAAAAACCCGGACGAGGCCATCGCGTTGATGCGCCGCGCGACCCAGCTTGAGTCCACGACGGACAAAGAGGCCGTCACGCCCAGCGAAGTGCTGCCCGCCGGCGATTTGTTGGGGGACATGCTGCTCGAGGTGGGACGACCCGCGGAGGCGCTCGTGGCGTTTGAAGCCGTGCTCGTCGCCAGTCCGAATCGTTTCAACACGTTGTATGGAGCTGGCCTTGCCGCCGAGCGCGCGGGCAACCCGTCGAAAGCGATCCTTTACTACGAGCAGCTGGCGCAAGTCGCCGCCGCGGCCGACGCCGGTCTCAGCCGGAGCGAGCACGCACGGACCTTCGTCGCAAAAAATCGCCCAAACCGGTCCGAGTAAGTCACCGCGGCAAAGGACTCTACCGCCCGAAAACCTTCCGGCCCTCGATCCACGTTTCCAGCACGCGTGTGTCTTTCACATCGTCCACGGGGCACGAGAGCAAATCGCGATCGACCACGATGAAATCGGCGCGTTTGCCGGGTTCGAGGGAGCCGATTTCGTTTTCCCAGAAAATCAGCCAGGCGTTGTTGCGCGTGTAGAACTCGATCGCTTGACGGCGGGTGAGCGCTTCTTCCGGGTGGAGCTGGCCCTCATACCATTTCGCGCGGCGCGTCATCGTCGTCCACATCGCGAGGAAAGGATTGTAGGGGTTGATCGCGCGAAGGTCGCCGACCTTCAACATGTGGTCGGAGCCGCCGCCCGTGTGGCCGCCGGCGGCGAGGATGCTTTTCAGCGGCTGAAAATAACGGAGCCGGTCGTAGCCGAACTGTTGCACGAGCGTGCGGGCGTCGAGATAGAGCCAGATCGGTTGGATATCGAGGGCGACGCCGAGTCGCGCGCTGCGCTCGATGAGGTCGCGCGTCATGAAGTTGGAGTGTGTGACGCCCATGCGCAGATCGCGGAGCGGGATCTCGCGGTTCACCTGTTCGTAGGTGTCGAGGAGCACGGTGCCGGCCCCATCGCCGACGGCGTGGGCGGTGAACTGCAGGCCGTGACCTGCGACGCGCCGCACCATCGCGAGGAGCTGGTCGGGCGGGACGTTCAGCACGCCGCGATAGGTGTCGTCGCGGATGCCGTAGTTTTCGTTTCGGCCCCACGGTTGGAGCATGTAGGCGCTGCCCGTGAGCATCCCGCCATCGAGCCAGATTTTCGTGCCGATCAAATGCAGCCACGGGTCGGGTCGACGCAGCGGACTCGCTGCGATCTGATCAATAGCACCGAGGATCGACGACATCGCCCCGACGGTGGGAAACGTCTGCGAGAGCGCGATGCGGACGGTGAGGCCGTTTTCCACGCGGAGTTTCTCATAGCGCGCGATCGACTCGGGTGTCGCGCCGCGGTCGCAGACGGACGTGAAGCCAATCTGGTTGTAGTCGCGGAAGAGGAATTTCAGCCGCTCGTCCTGTTCGGCGGCGCTCGGCGTGCGGCCGATGGTGCCGGTCTTGATGTAGCGCGCGAGGCCGCGAGTCAGGCCATTGGGTTCGCCAGCGGCGTCTTTCTCGAGGTAACCGGGGCCGCCGTCGGTCACGCGCCAGTCGCGGTTGAAGCCGCATTTTTTCAGCGCAAGCGTGTTCAGCATGTTGTCGGGACCGGTGCGGAAATTCACCGGATGCCGCGGCGCGACGGCGTCGAGCTCGGCGCGCGTGGGGTAGCGCGCCTCGCGGAGCCGCGTGATGAAGACCTGCTGCGTCTGAATCCATTGGCCCTCGGGCACGACGCGTGCCCGCGCCGCGAGGTAGTCGAGCACCTCGCGAATCGTTTCCATCGGGGGAATCTCATGGTCGAACTCGAACACCGAAGCCGCCGGCGCATGCACGTGCGAGTCGATCAGCCCCGGCAAAACCGTGCGCCCGCCGAGATCGCGCACCTGCGTGACGCCGTCGCGCGCGAGCGCACGCATCTCCCGCGACGTGCCGGTCGCGACAATCTTTCCGGCGCGCACGGCGAAGGCCTCGCGCACGCTGAAGTCGGCGTCGACCGTAGCGACCTTGGCGTTTACGAAGATCGCCTCGGGCGCGGACTCCGCCGCCGCCGCGGGCCGCGACAGGCCGAGACTTGCGCCGAGCGAGGACAGGAGGAGGGCGAGAAAGCTTTTGCGCATGGGCGTAGGGTGGGCTCGACTGGGCCGAGCGTCCGCCATCGCCTCGCGCTTTTCAATCCCTTGGAGTCCGCCGCCATGAAATTTCCCCGCGCTCTTGTCCTCGCGTCCGCCCTGCTGTTTTTCACCGCCGGATCCATTCGCGCCGCCCAAGCCCCGGCCCTGTCGGAACCAAATGCCGCCGACCGGATGTTTGCGGAATATTTCCGCACTGAGACCGAGAAACTCGCGGCGTCGTCGCTCGCCACCGTGAAAACGCTCCGCGATTGGACCGATCATCGCGCGGAGTATCGCGAGCAGTTGTTCGAGATGCTCGGCCTTTCGCCGCGGCCCGAGCGCACCGATCTCAAACCGACGATCACGGGGCGCGTGGAGCTCGCGGATTTCTTTGTCGAGAAGCTGCACTTCCAGTCGCTGCCCGGCCTCTACGTCACCGCCGATCTCTACGTGCCGAAAAATCTCAAAGGCAAGGCGCCCGCGATTCTCTACGTGTGCGGCCACGCGTCCGTGCGCGAAGGCAATGTGAGCTTCGGTAACAAAACCGGTTACCAGCACCACGGCGCGTGGTTCGCGCGGCACGGCTACGTGTGCCTGTTGGTCGATACCATCCAGCTCGGCGAACTCGAGGGCGTGCATCACGGCACGCGGCGCTTCGGGATGTATTGGTGGAACTCACGCGGCTACACGCCGGCGGGCGTCGAGGCGTGGAATAACATTCGCGCCCTCGACTACCTCCAGTCGCGGTCCGAGGTGGCCGGCGAAAAAATCGGCATGACCGGCCGCTCCGGCGGCGGCGCCTACACCTGGTATACGGCCGCACTCGACGAGCGCATCAAGGTCGCCGTGCCCGTCGCCGGCATCACCGACCTGCACAACCACGTGGTCGACGGCGTCGTGAAGGGCCACTGCGACTGCATGTTTATGGTGAACACCTATCGCTGGGACTACACGAAACTCGCCGCGCTCCTCGCGCCGCGCCCGCTGCTCCTGGCGAATTCCGACAAAGACACGATCTTCCCGCTCGATGGCGTGCTACGGGTCCACAGCGAACTCGCCCGCCTCTATGCGCTGCACAAGGCGAGCGACAAACTCGGCCTCCTCATCACCGAAGGACCGCACAAGGACACGCAGGATTTGCAGGTGCCCGCTTTCCGCTGGTTCAATCGCTGGCTCAAAGGCGAGCCGGACACGCTCGTCAAAGATGCTGCGGAGAAAATGTTCACGCCGGCGCACCTGAAAGTTTTTCCGCCGGGTGAGGCGCCGCGCGACGAACGCACCACCAAAATCCACGACACCTTCGTGCCGATGACCGCGCCGGCGATTCCCGCGAATGCCACCGGGTGGTCGCGGCAGCGCGAGGCCTGGATGCAGGCCCTGCGGGAAAAATCATTCCGCGGCTGGCCGACGAGCGACGAGCCGCTGCAGCTCGCGCGGGTGACCGCGTCCCGGCACGAAACGTGGGAGTTCTCCACGCAAGGCGCCGTGCGACTACCGCTCACCGTGCAACGTGCGGCAAACGGCCAAGCCGCGAAACGCGTGCAGCTCCAGATTCTTGACCGCGCCGAACCTGCCACGCTCATATCGCCGGACACGGTCGTGGTGCAGTTTTTCCCCCGAGGAATCGGTTCGACCGCGTCGTCTCTCGCCGCCGCCGATCAAAACGAAGTTCGCCGCCGTTACCAACTCCTCGGCCAGACCATCGACAGCATGCGCGTGTGGGACATCCGCCGCGCCATCGCCGCGCTGCGCAGCAAGGAAATGTTTGGCGACACCCCCATCGTGCTTGTCGGTTACCGCGACCAAGCCATCAACGCGCTCTACGCCTCGCTCTTCATCGACGGGCTCGCCGGCATCGAACTCGTATCGCCGCCCACGTCCCACATGACCGGCCCCGATTACCTCAACGTCCTCCGCTTCCTCGACATTCCCCAAGCGGCCGCGATGGCCGCCGAGCGCCAACCCGTGAAGTTCTCCCATGCCGATCCCGACCTGTGGTCGTGGACGACCAAGACGAGCCAAGTGTTGGGTCTGCCGTCGGGCCGCTTACAGTGGTAGCGCACCGATCCCACTACGGCCACAGCCGCAACGGAAGCATCGCGCGCCCGAACGAGAGGTTCACTGCCCGAGTCTCCATCCAATCCAGGTCGCGAGCAGGCAGAGGCTGACCGAAAGCAGAATGTTGGCGGACGCGGCGGGCCAATCGCCTTTTTGCATCAGCGCGATCGTCTGCCAGCTGAAGGACGAGAAGGTCGTGAAGCCACCGCAGACCCCGACGACCCAGAAGCTTTGCGCGCGCAGGCTGGCTTCATTCGCCCCGGCGAAGCGCGCGATCAACCAACCGATGAGCAGCGAGCCCGTGATGTTCACGAGGAGCGTCGCCCACGGCAGCCGACCGGCGGGAATCCACGCGCCCGCCAGCGCGCGCGCCACGGAACCCAGCGCACCGCCAAGCGCGACAAGGAGCAGCGTCGGCGCGTTCACGGCACGGCGTTACCCGCGGCTGCGGCCTGCTGGCGCTTGCCAAGCTGCGTGCGGAGATACGTGTCCACCGGCGCGGTTTGCCACGCCGTGAGCCAAACGCGCGCGAGCATGGTGCCGCCCTTGAGCAACTGGCCCTCGAAAAACGCGCGGGCTTCGTCGGTGATGAGCTGCTCGCCGTGGCCCAGCTTACCCGCCTTTTCCAGCCGATAGAGCGGCTCGACCAAGGCATGCTGCGTCAACAGGTAGTCCATGGCGGCGACGAAAAACGGATCGCGGCCATCGGTGCGCGGAGCCAACGCGATCGGGTCAGCCACAGTGACCCGCGGCAGGAGATCGGCCGTCTTCACGCGCGCCTTCGCGGTGAAGCCGCCATCGATCCAAGAGTGGAGCCCCGGCCACGTGGAGTAGCCGTTGGGATTCGCGCCGACCCAGCCGTTGAAATGCGCCGTAGTGTGCAGCGGTTGCGCGCAGTCGCCGACGTAGTGACCCATCACGCCCATAACGTAGATCGCGTCGGCCTTCGAGTTGGCGATTTCTTCCGGCGTGCCGCCGACTTCCTGATAAGCCTTCAGGTAAGCGAAAGCGGAGCGCAGTTTGTGGTAATACTCGGCGATCGCCCAGGGCGCGAAGCCCGGCCACTCGCGCGTATGGTCGGTGTTTTTCGCGGGATCGATGGCGGGAAATTTGCCCGAGTTGGCGATGCGGCCCGCGGCAAAGACGAGGGCGAAGTCGAGCCGCAGCGACGGCACCGTGCGCGGATCGAGACCCGCATCGGTGAGATATTCCAGATCACAGTAATGATCGGTCCAACTCCCGCCCGTCTGCCGCAGCGCGGGGTCGACGTTGCGCCAGCGATCGGGGACATTGGCGAGGAACACGATGCGCTCGGCCGCGGCCGGTTCGCGCGCGAACGCCGGGAAATCGGCCGGCAGCGCGGCGAGCGCGAGCTGGTTCACGATGCGATGCCCCTCGGCGTCCCACGCGCGCAGCGCGGGAGTAGCGAGCAGGACCGCGAGAGAGGCGGCACGAAAAAAACCGGGAGAGTGGAAACGCATGGGAGGAAAATTCAGGGGGAGGGAGTGCGGGCGACGGTCGCAGGTTTCGGCTGGAGGCTTTCGAGCGTGGTGACGTAGTCGCGCACGCCGGCCGCGAGCGCCTCGGCGATTTTCTGGCGATAAGCGGGGGTGGCGATTTTTTTCGCCTCGGCCGTGCTCGTAAGAAAACCGCATTCGACCAGCACGCCGGGGCAATCCAGTCCGCGCAGCATCCCCCAGTGCGCCAGCTTACGACCGCGATCGTAGGTCTTCAGATCGCCGACGAAACGGCGGTGAATCGATTGCGCGAGGACAGCGTTCCAAGGGTCGAAACGATTAATCGGCATGTCGGAGATTTCCAAATCCGGATCGTCCTTCTTGCCCAGCCAGCCGGTCGCATGCTGGGCCTTGGGCGCGAACGTGTAGAGTTCGACGCCCGACGTCTTGGTGTCGTTCGCCACGGCATTGAAGTGAATGCTCACAAACAAATCCGCGCGGGCGGCATTCGCCTTCGCACTCCGCTCCGCGAGATCGAGGAAGACATCGGCATCGCGCGTGAGGGCGACCCGCAGGCCGGAGGCGGCGAGGATTTTCTGGGCGCGGCGCGCGACATCGAGGGCGAAGGTCTTTTCGTGGGTGCTTGTGCCGTTGTCCTTTCCGCCATGGCCGGGATCGAGGACGATGGTTTTCGGCGCGGGGAGCGGCGGCATGCCGAAGCCGGGCCGAAGCTGCGGCGAGAGAGAGCGTTCGAAATCGATTCGGCTGACGAAAAACTCGCCACCGGACGCGAGCACCGGATCGCCGAGGAAAACGCGCAGGCCGTTGACCGAGATGTCGCGGCTGCCGTTTTCCAGTTCGGCGCGGGCGGTAGGTGCGGACAGTGAGACCTTTCTGCCGCGTTGGACCCAAGTGAGTTTGAGACTGAGGCGCGTCGCGACATCGGACAGCGCGACATAGTCGACCGCACCAAATTTCCGGGTGGCAAGCGCGGGACCTGGCGCCGACGCCGGGGCAGTGGTGCCGGGACGGGTCGGCGTAGCACGCGAGATTGCCTCCGCCGCTCCGCAGTAAAGCGGAACGTGCGACAAGAGCACGCCAGCGAGAAACAGGGACGCCGCCGAAGCCATGGCGGCGCGTAGCCTAGGAGGAGGCCGGCGCCGGATTCGAGTCTGAACTCGGCTCACTTTCTTCCTCGTGGTCGTCGCCCGCCACGTGCTCGGCGCGGTTCTCATCGGGCTCGTGAAACTTGGGCTTGCGCTTGTTCACCGGCAGCGGCGTGAGCATCACGTGGATGTTGCGCCCGATCAGTTTCGGGTCGGCATCCGGGTGGCCCATGCCGGCCAAATCGGCGACCGCACGTTTCATCAAGTCGAAGCCCAGTTCGGTGTGCGCCATCTCGCGCCCGCGGAATTTGAGGCGCATCTTCACCTTGTTGCCGTGGTCGAGAAATTCTTCGGCGTGACGGAGCTTGGTCTCGAAATCGTGCTGCGCAATACGCGCCGTAAACTCGATTTCCTTGATCTTGCTCGCGACGGATTTCACGTGCGACTGCTTCTTCTGCTCCTCGTAGACGTATTTACCGAAGTCGAGGATGCGGCAGACGGGAGGGACGGCGTTGGGCGCGACCTCGACGAGGTCGAGGCCGTTTTCGAGCGCGAGGTTTACCGCCTTGGCGGTGTCGAGAATCCCGAGCTGCTTGCCCTCAGGAGAAATGACCCGCACCTGCGGGACCTTGATGCGATGGTTGCGGCGGATAGCCGCAAACGGGTCGACATTGCGACGTTGATAAGAACCGGGGCGGCCGCCGCCGGCGGAAGGAAACGAATTGGCCATCAATAAGGTTGGTGTCTGGTCGCGACGCTTCTCGCCGGGACGGCGAATGGGAGCAAGGGTTATTTAGCCGGGGTGGAGGACCGGCGCGCCAACTCCTCACACGCTAAAGCTCTCGCCGCAGGAGCAACTGGCCTTGGCATTGGGATTCGAAAACTTGAACCCGCCAGCGACGAGCGCATTCGAGTAGTCGAGATGCGTGCCCTTCAGGTAGAGGGCGCTCTTACTATCGACCACGACGGGGACCCCGGCCGAACGCACCAAAATGTCACCGCGGCGCGGCTCCGGAACGAACTTCATCTTGTAGCTGAGACCATTGCAGCCACCGCCGCTGATCGCGACGCGGAGAAATCCACCCTGCTGCTCGCGCGCAATCAGCGCGGCGACCTTGGCGCCGGCCGGGGCGGTAAGGTGAACAAGATTCTCATTTCCCAAACGCACGCCCTCGGGCAATCCCGCCGGCGGGCTCGACATCGGCAAAGTTGCCGACTCGGGCACGGGCGAAACGGCGGTGGTAGAGTTCATCGGCACCTACGAAACCCACGATCCGGCGCGGCGCAATGTTTTCGACCCGTCCCACGCCAGGCCGCTGGGAAATTTACCGGATTGTCCGAAGAATTTACCGCCGTCGCCCTCCGTTGCACCCTTGCTAAGCACGGTCTTTTCGCGCTTAACGCCAGCGTGAGCCCCCATCCCCGCCTCCTCCTCTCCTGCATCGCCCTGCTCGCCGCGTCCGTGGCGCGCGCGCACGAAGTTCCGGCCGAAATGACCGCGGCCGCCAACAGTTTCCTTGGTGCGCTGAACGCCGACCAAAAGAAACAAGCCACCTACCCGCTCACCGACGCCGAGCGCGAGAACTGGAACTTCGTCCCGATCGCGCGGCAGGGTTTGCCGATGAAGAAGATGACGCCCGAGCAGGGCGCGCTCGGTATCGCGCTCCTCCGCACCGGGCTCAGCCACACCGGCCTCGCGAAAGCGCAAGCCATCATGCAGCTCGAGTTGTTTCTCAAGGAGGCGGAGAAAGCCAACCCCAAGCAGTCCCGCGACCCGGTCAACTACTTCGTCACGATCTTCGGCGAACCCGCGGCGGACCAATCCTGGGGCTGGCGTTTCGAGGGGCACCACATGTCCTTCAACTTCACGGTCGTCGACGGCAAGCACGTGTTCTTCGCGCCCGGCTTCATGGGCACGAATCCCGCCGAGGTTCGGTCCGGTCCGCGCAAGGGCGAACGCGTCCTTGGCGGCGACGAAGATATGGGCATCGCATTCGTGAACTCCCTCGACGCCAACCAACGCAAAACTGCGATCATCGCGGAGAAGGCGCTCACGGAAATCGTGACGACGAACAAAAAGCGGGTCGAACCGCTCTCGCCCGCCGGTATCGCGGCGAAACAGCTTACGACCGAGCAGCGCGAGAAGCTCGTCGCGCTCGTGAAGCACCACCTCGCCCGCTGGCGCCCGGAACTCGCGGCCGAAAACTTCGCCAAAATCTCTGCGGCCGGCCTCGAAAATCTCACCTTCGCGTGGGCGGGCGGCCTCGATCGCAGCCAACAGACCTACTACCGCATTCAGGGCCCGACCTTCCTCATCGAGTTCGACAACTCGCAGAACAACGGCAACCACGTGCACAGCACGTTCCGCGATTTCAAAGGCGACTTCGGCCACGATCTGTTGGCCGAACACTACGCCAAAGAGCACGCGAAGAAGTAGGCGATGGAACGGGCGCTTTCCCACGCGCTCATTTTTCGGTGGTTCGGAAACCGCCGCTCCACCGGTGGCACAGCTCGCCTTTCGGTCAGGCAAAATCGCCGAAAAAAAGTCTGGACGGCGAAAAAATGATCCACACTTTCTCCGACGCATCAGGAACGAGTCGGCCCTCAAAAGCCGGCTCCGCCAACCGGGCCGGGAGCGGCCACGGTGGATCGGGGGAAACCCCGGATGTGCGCTTCCCTTCCAGGGTGGCGAACCAAGAACGCTCCCGAAGACGAAACCGATCTGATGCCCAGATCGGTTTTTTGTTTTCAAAACCTGACGCGCGATAACTCCCACAAAGAACATCACGCCTCATGAACGCATTCGCCACCCTCCCCGGCATCCGGGTCCGCCCGGAAAACGCCAATCACCACCTGTGGAATAACCACGGGACTTGGTTTCTGCACTACACCGTCCATCCGACACCTTTCACCAAGGAACGCATCCGCCGCTCGCTCGGCACCAAGGATGTCATCGTCGCCCGTGAACGCCGCGACGCCTTCTTCAATACCCTCGCGGCCGAGGCCTCGAAGCCAACTGGCACCATGCTCCGCAAGGCTGTCGCGGCCTGAGTCGAGCGGGTCTCAGACCCGCTCCTCTACACGCTCCGTGTCCAAACGTAAGGCGGGTCAAAGACCCGCCTTACCGTCAAACCCGCGTCGTCACATTTCTGGGCCGTCCCCAATCGGTCGGGGTTCGCCTTACCCCACCACGCGACACGGCAGCAGCGCCGCGTCCTGCATGCCGTGGATGATCTTTTTGTCCGGCGGACAGAACGTAGCGAGCGCACCCGAAAGCCGCGGTTTGCCGTCGAACAGGAAGTAATAGGGGCAGAGCCGGAGGCGGCCCGCTTTGACGACCGCGGTTGCGGGTTGATGGGTCGAATCCTGACGCTCGAAAACCGGGTGCTCCAGTCGCCGCGGCTTCTTGTAGGCTTGCAGCACGTGCAGGTTCGACGGCGCCAAAGCAATCGCGTGCTCGACACCGTGCTGCCACTCTTCGCGCGAGCAGTCGCTGCCCAACACCACACTACGAGCGCCCCACGCCGTTTCATGGTAGCCGCTGATTTTGATGATCAGGTCGCGCTCTTTCTGTGACGCCCCGGTGAGATCACGCCAGTCCGAAAGCGCCCGGCCACCGACACGCGGGCCATCCAGCACCGCGCCCGGAGGCAGCGGCGCCGGATCAATGATCCAGGAGGGCGGGATCAGGGTGCGCAGGAGTTTCTGCGCGCGACCGCTCAACGTCTCCACCCAAAAATCCTGCAGGAGGTGATGGTGGAATAGCGCGAGGGAAAGCTTCTCCTCCTGAAACGCGCGCATCGGCGGCGCGATCGCGACCTCACCGGCGGACCACGCCTCGAAGATGAATTTCTGGGTGCGGATATTCTCGAGATCGAAAAGCTCGAAGAACCGGTAGAGCACATCGATTTTTTCCGGGTTGCCCTCGATGTCCACGAACAGCGAGTTCTCCAGCGGAAACAAGTCCTCCGGCTTCACGCAGAAGACGCGCTTGCCCTGCAACTGGAGCTGGTGCGCGAGCCACTGCATCTCAGGCCGGTAGGTCGCGGCCTCGTCGCTCACCACCAGCGCGATTGCGGGGTTGCGCTGGCCCGGCCGCAGCGCCGCGAGCGCGGCATGGAAATTTTTGATCATCGCGTCGTCCGCGCCAACGATCGCCCCACTGCGGGGTGCCGGCACTCCGCCCACAACCTGATCGCTGCTTGATGTCGGCGGGGTGCCCTCACCCCGCTCATCGTAGACGCGATTCAAAAACGCCGTGAGACCGATGCCACCCGGCACCGAGTCGAGTTCGGTCAGGACGAAGCCCTCGTCCGTCAGCAGTAAATCCGGCCGGAGCACGGGCGGAAACACCCCGCGATTTTTCGGATCACGGGAGTGCGCAATCAGCGCGGGCGGCTTGCCGCGGTCGAGGTAGTCCGCCACCCACGGCGCGAGCAGCGGTTTGTTGCGCAGGAGATTTTTCCCCGCGGCGGAGCGCAGATAGAGCGTCTCAAGCGCCTGATGAAATTCGTAACAAGCCTCCCCGATCGCCTCGAGCTGCGCGTGCTGCTCGGCCGTGACCGGCCACGCTTCGGGCGAAAGCTGCCACGTCTTGGCCTCGAACAACGGCTGCGCGGCGAGCGCGCTCTGAATTGTTTCGTAGGCGAGTCCGGGCATGAGGTGAAGAGGGAAGCGAGGAATCCAAGAAAAGGAAATTCAGCCGCGTTTTTCCGGGCTTCCTGGCTTCCTTCTTCAAGAATTTATTCCTCCATCTGAATATCCTTGTTCCGATGCCGCGGACAGCCGGCGCGGAGCCAGGCGTTCACGAAGCGATCAAGGTCGCCGTCGAGCACACCCTGCGTGTCGCTCGTGCTGATGCCGGTGCGCAGATCCTTCACCATCTGGTAGGGCTGGAGCACGTAGCTGCGGATCTGGGCGCCAAAGCCGATTTCGCCTTTCTCGCCGTAGAATTTGTCCATCTCAGCGCGCTGTTCGTCCTGCTTTTTTTCGTAGATGCGGGCCTTGAGCACGACCATCGCCGTGGCCTTGTTTTTGATCTGCGAGCGCTCGTTTTGGCAGACCACCACGATGCCGGTCGGAATGTGCGTGAGGCGCACCGCGGAGTCCGTGGTATTAACGCCCTGGCCGCCCTTGCCGGACGAGCGGTAAACATCCACGCGGAGATCATTTTCGGCGATCTCGATTTCGATGTCACCCGTGATCTCCGCGACGACATCGACAGCGCAAAAGGACGTGTGACGGCGCTTGTTCGAATCGAAGGGACTGATGCGCACGAGGCGATGCACGCCACGCTCGGCCTTCGCATAGCCGTAGGCATTTTCCCCCTTGATGAGGATGGTGGCCTTGCTGATGCCGGCGGTGTCGCCGGGCTGCACATCCATCAGCTCGACCTGAAAATTTCGGCGCTCGGCCCAACGCGCATACATGCGAAAGAGAATGTCGGCCCAGTCGTTCGACTCGGTGCCACCCGCTCCCGCCTGAATGGAGAAGATGGCGTTGTTGCGGTCAAACTGACCGGTGAGGAACGACGCAATTTCGATTTCGTCCAGCTCGGCCGTGAGTGTGGCGAGCGTGCCCTTGAGTTCCCGATCGTAGGCGCCCTGTGCGGCGGCGTCTTCGCCGGCCATGAGTTCCAGCATCAACCCAATGTCATCGATTTTTTTCTGGAAGGCGACGACCGGCATCACGGCCTTTTTCAGGCCGTTGAGCTTGGCAATGTGTTTTTGGGCGCGCTCATTACTTTGCCAGAAATCGGGCGCACCCATCTGCGCGTCCATCGCCTCGATTTCCCGCTGCTTTTGATCGCAGTCAAAGAAACCTCCATAGATGCCCCGAGCGCTTCTTGATTCCTTCGATTTGGTTTAGGTTTTCAGTGGAGAGCATGCGAAAAAGAGTGAGCGCCTGAGAGAACGGAGCTTTGCGCAAAGCACAAGGCCGCAAACCGCATCCGGCAAGAACGTGTCGGGTGCAGGGCGGGGTCGCCGAACCCCGCCGGCTTGAAGCCGCGTCCGTTTTTCCCTGACGGCGGGGTTCGGCGACCCCGTCCTACCCCGGAGCAAGTCCACTCAACGCGCCTCCGCGACGAGCCGCGGGCTCTCCATCCGGAAGGTCGCATCCTCCAATGTGCTGTCCTCGGTTTTTCCACCGGGCTTTTCCGTGGTAAACACCAGGCGCGTCTCGCCGGGTGGAATGACGAGGCCGGGGATCGTCGCGATGTGACGCGCGGCGGGCAGCGGTTCGCGCCACACGATCGTGCCGGCGATCGCGAGGCGCACTTCGCGCGGCACGGCTGACCGCGTCAGGAAACGCAGCTCCACGCGCACGGGTTGCGCGGCGGCGTTGCGCACGACCAGTTCCGCCGGACCGCTCCGCGCCCACCGCCACGTGGCATCGCCATCCCACTGTTGGCCCGACCAACCCGGACCATACGCGAGCGTCACGGGCGTCGCCGCCGGCACGACAAACTCCACCGGCGCCGGCGGTGGGCGATAAATCGTCATCTGATCAAAGTAGCGCACGCCGAAAGGCACGAAGCAGTTGCCCAGTAAAAACCAGACCAGCCACGCGCGCGTCGGCCGCATCGCGAGCAGGAGGTTGAACGCGAGCGTCATCGGCAGCGCGTGCCGCGTGATCGCGAAGTGGCTCTCCCACGAGAGAAAGCTGATGCACGAAAAATAAACCGCCACGATCGCGCCCCAGCGCCAGAGGGGATTTTTCCACTCCCGGTGCAGCGCGAGATAGACTGTCTGCGTGAGCACCGCGATGATCGTGAGCAACGCGTGCAGCTCGTAGCTCTTATAGAGTTCGAAGAAGAGGCGGTGCCAGCGAATCGGGCCATGCGCGAGGGTCACACTGAGCTCGCCGAGTTTCTCCATCATGCCCCGAAACGGCATCGCGAGATTCCCGCCGTCGAAGCCCACCTGCCGTCCGCGAAAAACCCACAACACATACGCGACCCACAGCGCAACCGGGACGGCGGCGATGAGACCGCGGATTATATTTTTCCGCAGCGCCTCGCCCCACGGCGGCGAAAATTCCGCGAGCCCCACAAACCCGATCAGCGAGGTCGTGCGCACCAGCGCGGCCAACGCGAGGATGCCCGCGCCCGCCGTGCCGCCGACCGTGAGCGCCCCGAGAATCAACGTGAAGCTCGGCAGATCGGTGAGCGACGCCTGCATCGACTCGATCACGCCGCACGTCGGCAGCAACACCGCGTAACCCGCGAGCCCGGCCCAGCCGAGCGGTGCGAACAACCGGTGGGCGAGCCACGCGAACCCGAGCCAGAAAATCAAATTGAGCGCCGCGAAAGCGTTCAGCACCCAGAAGGGTTTCCCTAGCCCGAGCGCCCACGCGATCCACGAGAGCAGAATGCGCTGCCCACGATATGGCGGATCGTCGAGCGCCACGTGCAGGTGCGGATCGCGCAGCAGCGGATCGAGCGCCATCTCCGCGTAGAGCTGGCCATCGAAACCCCAGCGGTGCGCCGGAAACGGATCGATGAACTTCGGCGTCGCGCGAAACACCGCCGTTCCCCGATCCTCAAATTCCTGGCCGACGCGGAGGAATTTCGTGATCCCATGTTCCGGCGTCCAGATGCGCACGTAAACGCTCAGCAGAAACGCCAACACCCCCAGCGCCACGAGCGTGAACGCCCAGCGGGGCGGTGGGGAAATTTTAGAGCGAAGGGAAAGCACGCGGGGAAAGTCGGCGCTCAGGAGAATCCACTGTGCCTCGCGCCGGAAGATTTTTCGGCGGGATTTTTCCGGCATATCTCCTCAACGATTAACTCGTGCACGATATTGACGGCAGAATGCTCCGGCCAAGCGGCCTGCGGCGGGCCGAAAGACTAGCTCGCACCGCTGAACGGCTAGTTGAGCAAGGGTTGAAAATGCGATAGATTCCAATTCAGCCGCTGCCACGCCATAATGACGCCTAGCACCCGCTTCACCTTACAAGCGCGGTTCACGGCAATTCCAGCCATGGGATTTTTCACCTCACTCGCCATAAAAAACTCGCCCGCGCAGCCAGTCGCTCTGGCCGTCGCCTTCGAACTCACCGACCTCGAATCGAAACCGATTCAAAGTGCGAGCGTGCGGGTTGTGTTCGGCAGAGAGCGCGATTGGCAGACGTCGGTCGCGGGGCAACACTTTGAGACCGATACTGCCGGCAAACACCGCTTGGAGGCTCAGGTCGTCTTGGAAAAGCGCATGGTCAAGCGGCCGACCAATTTCATCGACAGCTTGTTTCAGTGGGCCGAACCGGCCAACTCGCTGCAGGTCGCCGCGGAACTCGAGTATGCGGGGCACCGTTGGCTCTACGTCGTCGACGTGCATTATTTTCGCCGCGATGGAACGGTGCTCCTGAGCGGCCTCTCGGTCTTCACGCCGGACGCAAGCGGTGATTTCACAGTGAAAGCAAAAGCGAGCGGCAGCGGCTGGACCATGGCCGATCTCGGCGGCCTCGTCCTCGCGTCACCCGGCCATCAGGTGACCGATTTCACCCTGCAACCCGATCCCGCGGAACCCGAGGAACGGAAATGGAATCTCACGCTCAGCTTCAAGCGCCATGCTGCGCCGGTGTTTCGCAAGTGAACAGGCCCCACGGCCCCCACGCGAAATCGCACGCGCTGGATCAAGCGCCAGCCTCAGCTCCGCAGCGTGCCCGCGGCTTTTTCGGTGCGGTAACTGGCGACGGTTTTTTCCACGCCTTCGCGCAGGGCGATCTTCGCGCGCCAGCCGAGGGCGCTGAGGCGGGAGACGTCCATGAGTTTGCGTGGGGTGCCGTCGGGCTTCGTCGCGTCCCACGCGATGCGACCCTTGTAGCCGACGGCGGCGGCGACGGTTTCGGTGAGCTCGCGGATCGTCACGTCGGTGCCGGTGCCGACGTTGATCCAGTCGGGCGGGTTTTCGATCCGGAGAAGAAAGGCGCAGGCGTCGGCGAGGTCGTCGACGTGGAGAAATTCGCGCTTCGGAGAACCGGTGCCCCAGGCGGCGACTTCGGGAAGATTTTTTTCGCGCGCTTCGTCGAAGCGGCGGATAAGCGCGGGGAGCACGTGCGAATTCGTCGGGTGGTAGTTGTCGCCGGGACCGTAGAGATTAGTCGGCATTGCCGAGTGAAACATCACGCCGAATTGTTTGCGGTAGGATTGCGCGAGCTTGAGGCCGGCGATCTTGGCGATGGCGTAGGCTTCGTTGGTCGGCTCGAGCGGGCCGGTGAGCAGACAATCCTCGGGCATCGGCTGCGGCGCGTGCTTGGGGTAAATGCACGAGCTGCCGAGGAAGAGCAGGCGCTTCACGCCGTGGCGGTGCGCGGAGTGAATCGTGTTCGCGGCGATCGCGAGGTTGTCGAAGAGGAACTCGGCGGGATAGGTGTTGTTGGCGTGAATGCCGCCGACTTTCGCGGCGGCGATAATCGCGACATCAGGTTTCTCCGCGGCGTAGAACGCGTCGACGGCAGCCTGACTACCGAGGTCGAGTTCGCGGCGCGTGCGGAGGAGGAGCGTGATGCCCGGCTCACGCTGAAAGCGCCGGACGAGCGCGCCGCCGACCATGCCGTTGTGACCTGCGATGAAGAGTTTCATGATCAATCAAACCAGATGGCCCACGGAACACACGGAAGACACGGAAACAAACCGGGCTTCAGATTTTTCCGTGTCTTCCGTGTGTTCCGCGGGAGAAAATCAGGGTCTCAGGCGAACGGCGTGCGCGACACCGCTGGAAGCTGCGCGATCTGCGCCTCGCGTTTGGCGAGTTCGAGGTCGGCCTCGGTCATGATCTTCACGAGCTCCTTGAACTTCACCTTGGGCTCCCAGCCGAGCTGACGTTTCGCTTTCGCGGGATCGCCGATGAGGAGTTCGACTTCGGCGGGGCGCTCGTAGCGGGCGTCGTAGTTCACGTATTTCTCCCAGT
This sequence comes from Opitutaceae bacterium, assembly GCA_031411015.1. Classification (GTDB taxonomy): domain Bacteria; phylum Verrucomicrobiota; class Verrucomicrobiia; order Opitutales; family Opitutaceae; genus ER46. The sequence continues at coordinate 18,671 of JANOAF010000626.1, forward strand.
CGAGATTCAGCAGGCCGAACGTTTCCTGGATGAATTCCTTCACGGTGTGCGTCTCGTTGGTCGCGACCACGTAATCGTCGGGTTGGTCCTGCTGGAGCATGACCCACATCATCTCGACGTATTCTTTGGCGTAACCCCAATCGCGCTTGGCGTCGAGGTTACCCATGTAAAGGGACTCTTGGAGGCCAAGTTTGATGCGGGTGGCGGCGCGGGTGATCTTGCGCGTGACGAACGTCTCACCGCGGCGCGGGCTTTCGTGGTTGAACAGAATTCCGCTGGAAGCGTGGAGATTGTAGCTCTCGCGATAGTTCACCGTGAGCCAGTGCGCATACATTTTGGCGCAACCGTAGGGCGAGCGCGGCCAAAAAGGCGTCTTCTCCGTCTGCGGCACTTCCTGCACTTTTCCGAACATCTCGGAGGAGGACGCCTGATAAAAACGGCATTTCTTCACGAGGTCCGCCTCGCGAATCGCCTCGAGGATGCGCACCGCGCCGACACCGACGACATCACCCGTATATTCGGGGATGTCGAATGACACGCGCACGTGCGACTGCGCACCGAGATTATAGATCTCGTCGGGCTGGAGCTGGTAGAGGAGCTTAACCATCTGCACCGAGTCCGCGAGATCGCCGTAATGCAGATGAAGCTTCACACCGTTCACGTGCGGATCGCGGTAAAGATGGTCGATTCGGCTCGTGTTGAAGGTCGAGGCGCGGCGGATGACACCGTGAACCTCGTAACCCTTGCCGAGCAAAAGTTCGGCGAGATACGAACCGTCCTGACCGGTGATACCTGTGATGAGAGCTTTTTTCATGCGGCGAACGGCGACGCTATGCGGGCTGCGTTGGCACCGGCAAGCCTCGGCTGGGCGCGGAACTACGGACGGGGCGCAAATCAGGTTTTGAGCATCCGCTCAAACACACGGATGGGAAGCCCGTGCCCCGGGCATGAGCGTCCCGCCCGTATCTTCAAACCGGCGGTCGCTCCAAACTGATTTGCGCCCACGGATGCCACGGCCTGCAAATGAGCTGCACGCACGGAAACAACCCAAAAAATTGGTTCGCCGACCTGCACCCGAGCTGATGGCCTCCCCGGCTCCAGCTTGTGAATAACGCGACCCCTGCTCTGGCCGTGATCGACGGCGTGCTTTGCCAACTTACCCGCACCGGTGCGCGCGCCGGCGGTTACCCACCACTCGCGACCGCTGTCGTGGAGTTCCGCCCGGGACCATTCTGCTACTACGTGCGCGAGCATCCCTACGGGTTGCTGCCCGGCCTGCCCAATCTCTACTGCCTCGACGGCGCGCTGCGCCTCCAATGGCTGGCCGAGTGGCCGGAATCCGCCGGCCCCTGCACGGAAATCCACGGCGAGGAAAACGGCGCACTCGTCGCTCTATCTGCCTCCGGCGCCATCGTGCGCCTCGATGCCGGCACCGGCCGCCTCCTTCGTGTCGAGCAGCCGATGGCGGCGGCGATTTGAAGTCGGGCGGATCTCCGACCCGCCTTTCGCCTGGCCAAGTTCTCAAGGGCCGTTCGGAGACTCGCCCTCCTTCGCCCAGCCGCCGACGAAGTCGCCCATGGCGCGGCGCTTGACCGGGTGTTTCGCAACAGCACTTTAGGCTCCGACAGGCTCCGCTCGATTCGACTCATGCCCGCTTTCCCCGGTCTTTCCTTTCGCTTCCTCGCCGCCGCGCTCCTGTTGAGTGCGGCAACGGTGCCACTCCGCGCGCAAAACGATCCCGCGAGCCGCCGCGCCGCCATTGAGGCGATCTATCCGCTGATGATTCAGGCGCTGGAAACGAAAAACTACGGTCGTGCGCGCAACATCTGCGATCAGGCGATTGCTTGGGAGCCACAAAACCCGCTGCATCACTACAACCTCGCCTGCATCGAGGCGCAGGTCGGCGGCCCGCGGCTGCCCGTGGCAATTGGCGCCCTCCGCCTCGCCGTCGCGCTCGGGTTCGATGACGCCGCTCACCTCCAAAGCGATCCCGACCTTGAGCCGCTCCACGGTGATCTGCAATTCGCTGAAATCATCCGCAACGTCGCGCACAACGCCACCGCCGCCGCCGCCCAGTCAGCGATTGTCATTCCGCCGTTGTCGTCGAAGCTCACACCCACAACCGCTCCGACGCTGGCCGCCGAGCGCAGCGTCGTTTTCGAATTACCCGCGCCCGCCGCCTTCAAGGCTGGCGTGCCGGTCGGGCTCTACTTGATGAGCCGCTACTTTCCGCTCACGCGCACCGCCGAGTTGCTCGCGTGGTATTTCGCGCCCGACGGCCATGTTTACCAAAATCTCCGCCGCGGTTTCTCCTCCGACGATCTCACGGCCCACACCGGGCCGCGCGGAACCGTCCGCGTTAACAGTCGCGAGCTCGAAATCCGCTGGAGCGACGGCAAAGAAACCAGAGCCGAACTCGAACGCGACGGCACCGGCTTCACTTGGGATCGCGGCATCTTCGCGGCCATCGGCCCGTTTGAATACAGCGCGGACGCCGCCGGAATCTACGAAGGCGACGAGACCGGCAGCGCCGGGCAACCGACGGTGTCGACGCGACTCGAACTGCGCGCCGACGGTTCATTTCACTGGACCGGCGTGACTCTCTCCGCCTCCGCCGCACCTTTGATCGGCTCCACCCTCAGCTCGCGCGGGCGCTGGGAGCTCCGCGGCTGTTCACTCGTCCTCACGGCCGAAAACGCCGCGATCCTCCGCCGCCTCGCGCTTCCCGATGACGATGAGAAGACCCCGATCAAACCCGATCGGATGTTTTTCGGTGGCGCGATGTATCGCCGTCTGCCGTAGCCGAAGCTGCTCGTATCGCAGGCCCGCCCGTGGGGCGGACAGCCCGGCCACCTGCCCCTGCCGTGGAATTACCCGGCCTTTGATTTTGTAGGTCAGCTCGCTTGCGAGCGCTCACCCTGACCCGTGCAATCGGAATTAGCTATGCCCACAGGACATTGATCGAATTTCGACTGAACCTTCCGGCAAAATCTCTCTCTGCTTGTCGGGTCTTTCGTGTGTTTCGTGGTGACTCCTTCTGCATCGTTCCGGCTCAGGCTTCCTGCGGCCAGTGCGCTCGCAAGCGAGCTGACCGAGGAAAAATTCCTCTTCGGACATTAACTCAACGGCCGTGGACCACCGGCTAGGACTACAGCAAATCACACCAACTCCGCCTGGCCCGGTATCGGCACGAGCGGAAAGTGTCCCTGACCCGCGGCGATTGTTTTCGGGAAAATATCCAGCGTCGAACCGTTGAGCAGCCAGTTCCAGGAGATCTCGCGGCCGGTGTAGGCCGACATGCGACAACCGATCGCGGTGAGCGTGCTGAGCGCGACGCGTTCGCCTTCGTTCAACGGTTCGCCGCTGCGGATGCTCGCAATCAAATCCGTGTGCTCCTGCACCATCGGGTTGATCGACGGGCCCTCGAATTTGTAGCCCTTTTCACCCTTGATGGAGCCGGCGCAATCGGACGTGCCGCGCGTGCCGACGACGCGCTCGGAAACCCGTTGCGAGGATTTCGGCGTGTGCCGGCACATGCTCGTGACGCGCGCGCCGTTCGGATATTCCAGCTCGGTCGCGAAATGATCCCAGATGTTGCCGGCGAGCGTGCCACGGTTCTGGCGGCCGCCCATGCCGTAGAATTTCGCGGGTGGGCCCCCGAAGGCCCAATTCATCACGTCGAGATTGTGAATGTGCTGCTCGACGATCTGGTCGCCGCTCAGCCAATCCCAGTGATACCAGTTCCAACACTGCCACTCGAAGTCGCTCACGTTGGCCAGCCAACCCGTCTTCTCACGGAACCAAATGCCGTCCCCGTTCCAGTAGCACTGGCCGCCGACCAGCTCGCCGATCGCGCCATCGTGGATGCGCTTCATGACCTCGATGTAGCTGTGCTGGTGGCGGCGCTGCGTGCCGGCGACGACCGCGAGTTTTTTCTGCTTCGCGATCTGCGCCGTCGCGATCACCGAGCGGCAACCCACGGGATCAACCGCGACGGGTTTCTCCATGAACACATTTTTCCCCGCGGCGATGGCGGCTTCAAAGTGCTTCGGCCGAAACCCCGGCGGCGTCGCGAGGATCACGAGGTCGATGTCGCTCGCGAGCACCTTCTGGTAGGCGTCGAAGCCCCAGAAGCCCTGCGCGGTGTCGAGCTTGAGTTTCGTCTTCGCCGTCGTGACCTGCCGCTCGAACAAATCACCGACCGCTACAATCTCGACACCCGGGGACGACTCGACGCATTGCTGCGCAGCACCCGTGCCGCGGCCACCGCAGCCGACGAGCCCGACACGGATGCGATCCGAGCCGGCATTTGCGCCCAGCGCGCGCGGTGCGCCGAGGCTGGCGACGACCGCCGCGCCGGTGGTGACGGCGGAGAGTTTGACGAAATCACGACGAGACAGCGCTGGAGTGATGGGCGAGTTCATGGGGTTGAAACGAGTTGGGACTGAAGGGCCGGCGCGACGCACGCCGAGGGTAGACTAGGGATTTGCGTGAAAACTCTGCGCATGGCGAATCCTCTCTCTGAAAAAATCACGCATGCTCCGAAACGCAGTTGTGACAACATCCGCTTCGACATCGTCCCGATTCATGGGCAAACGAAGCCCACCCCCCTTTCGCCATGATTCGCTCCCTCCGCAACGCCCTCGCCTTCGTTTGCCTCCTCTCGCTCGCCTCGGCGCAGCGCCTCGACCCCGCCGCCTCGCCCACGCGGGGGCCCGATGAGGATGTGAAAAGCGCCGCCGTCCGCGAGCGCGCCGGCATGATTCCCGGCCGCAATCTCCTGCACACCGGCTGGGGCGTCACCCCCGCCGGCCAGCACGTGCGGCTCGCCGGCGACATGCCGCTCAAGATGGTCGTCGCGCCCGATCAGCGCGTCCTCGTTTCCGTCGGCGCCGGCTACAACGATCAGGGGGTCTCGCTCATCGATCTCAAGACGCGCGCGGTCGCGCAGTTTCTCCCGCTGAAACAATGCTGGAACGGCCTCGCGTTCAGCCGCGATGGCAAACGCTTCTTCGTCTCCGGCGGCGATTCGGGGCTGGTGCATGTCTTCGACTACGCCGACGGCAAGGCCACGCCCGCCGCGCCGGTGAAACCGCTCACGAGCGATGCGCCCGTTTTCCTCGCGGGCATCGCCGTGCATCCGGGCACCGGCAAGCTCTACGTCTGCAACGAGGGCAACCACGAGGTGTGGGTGCTCAACGCTGACACCCTCGCGCACGAAGCCACGATCGCCGTCGGCCAGCATCCGCACTCGGTCGCGTTCGGTGGCGACCGCAAGCACCTCTACGTCACCAATTGGGGCAGCCGCAGCGTGAGCGTGATCGACGCGACGAAGAATCGCCGTCTGCACGACATCACCGTCGGCCTGCGTCCCAACGATCTCGCACTCGCGCGCGACGGCCGGATGTTCGTCGCGTGCTCAGGCGACAACACCGTGCATGTCCTCACGACCGGCAAACTCGAAGCCGTGCCCGAGGCGGCGAGCCCCACGCGGCGGCTGTGGGAGGGCACGCGCGAAGTGATCTCGACCTCGCTCTACCCGGGGTCGCCCGAGGGCAGCACGCCGTGCGCAGTCGCCGTGGCGCCCGATGGCAAGACGCTCTTCATCGCCAACGCCGACAACAATTCCGTGGTCGTTGTCGATATTTCCAACCGCCTCGTCGAGGAGGCCGCCGAACGCGGCGATACCGTTTCAATCGTCGATGGGTTTATTCCCACCGGCTGGTATCCCACCGCGCTCGCCGTCAGCCCCGACAACCAGACGCTCTTCATCGGCAACGGCAAAGGCCTCGCGACGCGCGCGAATTTCCCCGCGCTCGCGAAAGGCCCGCGCACCGCCAACAGCCCGGAGCCCTACGACCATCCCGGCCAAATCTTCGAAGGCTCGGTGTCCTTCGTCGCGCGGCCCGACACACCGCAGATGGTCGCCTACACGACTCAGGTTCGAAAAAATTCCTCCTACACGCCCGAGGCACTCACCCACGCGCCCGTGCCCGCCGGCAGCGTCATCCCGGCGAAGGTCGGCGACCCGAGCCCGATCAAATACGTGCTCTACATCATCAAGGAAAACCGCACCTACGATCAGGTCCTCGGCGATCTCACCGACGCTTCTGGCAAGCCGCTCGGCAACGGCGATCCCCACCTCGCCATCTTCGGCGAGAAGGTCACGCCCAACCACCACCAGCTCGCGCGCGATTACGTGCTCCTCGACAATCTCTACTCCAACAGCGAGGTCAGCGTGGACGGCCACAGCTGGACCGACGCCGCCATCGCCACCGACTTCAACCAGCGCTCGTGGATCATGAGCTACTCGAAGCACGGCAAACTCCCCGGCAATGAGGAAATGGACACGCCCGCCGCCGGCTACCTCTGGGATCTCTGCCGGCGCCACGGCGTGACCTACAAAAATTATGGCGAGGGCGCGCAGCGCGTCCCCTCCGTCAACCGTGGGAAATGGGGCCGCCGCACGAACAATGATCGCGACATGGACCTCGTCGAAAACTGGATTACCGATCTGAAAAAGGCCGAGCAGACTGGCGCGCTCCCGCGTTTCACCATCATGTCGCTCGGCGAGAACCACACGAGCGGCACCACGCTCGGCGCCTTCACGCCCAACGCCTGCGTCGCCAGCAACGACATCGGCCTCGGCAAAATCATCGCCGCCGCGAGCCGCAGCAAATTCTGGAAAGAGATGGCGATTTTCGTGATCGAAGACGACACGCAGAACGGCCCCGACCACGTCGACGCGCACCGCACCATCGGCTACGTCCTCAGCCCCTACGTGAAGCGCGGCTTCAAGGATTCCACGCTCTACACCACGGCCAGCATGATCCGCACGATGGAGCTCATCCTCGGCCTCCCGCCGCTCACGCAATACGACGCAGGTGCGACCCCGATGCATAATTGTTTCCAGCGCGATCCGGTCGTCGTCGCCTACAACGTCCTCACGCCGCAGGTGGACCTGCAGGAGAAGAACACGAAGAAATCCGCGTTCTGGCAGGAATCATCCAAGATGGATTTCACGCAATACGACCGCGCGCCCGAAGACCAATTGAACCGCATCCTCTGGTTCGTCGCCAAAGGCGACGTGCCCTACCCCGCGCCGATTCATGGCGCGGTGTTTACGCGGTAATCGAGGCAAAGAACCGGGTTTTACGCAGGATAGTTAGTCGGTCCGCATAGATCCCCAGCCGTCGGCACGCCCGCCAAACTGGCGGGCAAGAGAATCGAGTTTCGATTCTTCTTCGGTGATACCCGAGTGAGTGGGTAAACTCAAAATCTTCACGAGCACGCCCCAGGCTCGAGTTTCCTTCTCAAACTCATCGCTCGATTTCAAATATCCGAGCTTTCTAACAGCTTCTAAAAAGCATTTTGCTTTTTCTTCGCTTTCGAAGACGTGATTAAAATCGATATCGCGTGCTTTCGCAAAATTGACGCCTTGGCTTTGCATGCGCCGTAGGACGTCACCATTTTCGTCAGCGGGGAAGGTCATGGCGTTTCTGTTGCTCAAAACCGATTTTCGACCGCCTTGCTACAAGGTTAAGCTTGCTGCACCCTTCACGCACTGACCGACGCCGAACCTCCGAACCCGCACCACCCACGCAATCGGAAGGCCCACACACGTGAGGTGGGCGATGAGGATCAGGTGCCAGTCCGGTGGCAGAAATAATTTCGGCGGCGTGGCCGAGGCGGGAGCACCGCGAGCTTCATGAACAGCCACACGGCGACCCCGTAGAGCGGCCCGCTGATCCACGGCCACTCGGTCAGCACTCGCAGACGGCGGCTCGCCGCGTAGAACACCGCCGCCGCGCCGAGCGCGATCACGAAGTGCGCCACGAATCCGAGCGCCGCAGTGGCGAGGCCGCCATTGACGGCCACCTCGCGCCCCACCGCGCCCGCGGCGATGCCGTGCAGAATTTTCTCCGGGCTCACGCCGCGCAGCCCGTAGAGCACGAGCACAAAGCCGAGGTCGAGCGCGCCCGCAAGCAGCCCGGCGGCGAGGATGGTGCGGATCGCGGAGGATTTTTTGACGAGGGAATGAGCGGCAGTGGCGAACATTATTTTGAGACTTACCCAAAGATGTGGCCGCCGGGCTTGAAAGTAGGGCGGGTCTGTGACCCGCCTTCGGGTGCGAAATGGGCGGGTCACAGACCCGGCCTACCTCTGAACTCCGTCACTTCTCCGGTAATCTTCATTAGGTTTCAGCTTTGTGTAGGTCAGCCCGCTCGCGGGCGCGGATTAGGCGCGCGCAAGCGCGCTGGCCTACGACGGAAATATCACCGCTTCACCTTCTCCGTCTCGTTCCAGTAGATAATCACGTTTTTCGTCGCGCGGCCGGCGGCGATGATGTCGGGGCGGCCGTCGCCGTCGAGGTCCACGACCTTGAGGTCTTCGCAGGCCATCTGGTTGTCGTCGACGGTCGCGAGCAGTTTCCACGTCACGCCGGTGGCGTCGGTCGAGCCGTAGAGCTTGAGACCCACTTTGTCGCCGGCCTTTGCGCCGCGCCAGCCGACGACGATTTGGTCGCTGCCCGTGCCGGTGAAATCGCCGGTGGCGAGGCCATGGCCCTGAATCAGGGATTCGTCGAGCACGGTGCGGGATTTGTCCCAAGCCATGGTCGACTCCTCTGGCCGCGGTGCGCGGTAAACGGCGAGGGTGTTTCCATGCATCGGCTCGACGGTCGCAATGAATCGCGTGCCATTGCCGGAGCGACCGCTCCGCACCTCACCGGCGCCGACCGCGTTCAACGGCGCAAAGCTGCTGCGCGAATCGACCTGCATCACCCCTTCCTTCGTCGCAACGAGAGATGATTGGTCCGCCTGCAGGTCGAAATTGTGGGTGGCGTGGAGGTTGCGACTATCGCCGAAAATCGTGACCGGGCGGGCCCCATCGCGCCACGGCCATTCGTAGCCGAGAAATTTCACACCGTCGCCGGCGTTGTTCTTGTTGCCGCGGCCGTGCAGCGGCAGCACGGCGAGAAGGAACTTTCCATCGGCACCGCGCGTCCAGTGCATACGATGCGTCGTCGGCTCGTGCGGGAGTCGCTTCGGCGTCCAGCGCTGCGTGCGGTCCGCGGGCGCTTCGAGGATGAACACTGCGCCGCTGCCGACCGTGTCGCCGGGATTCCACTCGGCGCCGACGGCGACCTCGCACTTGCCATCGCCATCGAGATCGCGCGCGGCGATGCAGACGTTGTCCTTCGGCGTGAGGTTCTCGGCCATGACGAACTTCTCCCACTTCGGCGCGCGATACCACACGATCTGCTTTTGGTCGGTGAGGAGCACGTCGAGTTTGCCGTCGCCATCGACATCCGCGACCGCGAGCCCGTAGCCGATCTGGATCGCGGCATCGATGGTCTGCGCGCGGAAACGCGGAGCGGGAGCATCGGCCGCGAAAAGCGGGAGCGAAATGAAAACGGTAACCAACGGGAGAACGCGCGGGAGGAATGGGATCATGGGGTGGTCGCAGCAGCGAAGCAGGCGCGTGCGAAAAGTCCGGCGCAAAATGCAGGGGGAGATGCGTCAAGCGCTCAGACCGGAAGGTCTCACGCGGAGGCGCGGAGATCGCGGAGAAGACAAATCATGTTTTTTCCTCTGCGATCTCTGCGCCTCCGCGTGAGTCACCTCCGAAGCCTCGCGTTAGCCGAGGCTCGCGATCACGTTGGTCAGTTCGCGCAGCGTCTTTAGCTCGAAGAATCGTCCCTCCGCACGCGGCAGTTCCTCGACGCGCTCGTGGGCCCACGTGAGGTGATACGGCACGTGCGCGCCCGCGCCACCGAGCGCGAGCACGGGCAGAATGTCCGACTTAATCGAGTTGCCCACCATGAGAAACCGCTCCGGCGTGATCGCATGACGGCGGAAGATCGTCGCATAGGTCTCGGTGTTTTTCTCCGAGACGATTTCGATGGCGCGGAAGTGTGCGGCGAGGTTCGACTTCGCGAGCTTCCGCTCCTGGTCGCGCAGGTCGCCTTTCGTAATCAGGAGAAGCCGATGGTGCGGCGCGAGCGCGGCGAGCGTGTCTGCGGCTCCGTCCAGCAAGTCCACCGGATGCGCGAGCATGTCGCGCCCGAGATCGATCAGCTCCTGGATTTCGCGGGCGCTGATCTTTCCGTGCGTGAGCTGGATCGCCGTCTCGATGGCAGAGAGCGTGAAGCCTTTTACTCCGTAGCCGTAGAGATCGAGGTTGCGCATCTCGGTCGCGAAGAGGGTGCGATCCACCGTCGCGGTGTCGTGGTAGTGCGCGAGCAGCGCGCGGTAGCGTTCGTGCGAGCGTTCGAAGATGCTTTCGTTGTGCCAGAGGGTGTCGTCGGCGTCGAAGCCGTTGTCGAGGTCTCGTGCAGCCATGCGCGCGATTCAGGCGGCGACGGCGCGCCGCGCAAGTGCGCAGGCAGTCACGCCGAGGTCAGGTGCCAGTTGCCGCACAGCGCCCAGGGGTAGGCCCTGCGCCGCCGCTCGACGCCCACGACTGCCGCCGCGTCGAGTGCATCACCCTGCGAGCAGTAGCGGCGCTTGCCGGTGCATTTGCGGCGGCGTTCGTCGCCAGTGGGCTTTTCAACCCGTCAGACTCGCCGGATCGCGTGTGCCACGCGAGTGCGGACTTGTCATGTCGCGACTGCTCACCCGTCCTTTTCCCGCCCCCAACGGCCCACCCTGCCGAGGGCATCACTGTGAGGAATCGCCAACAGGATCACGATGACTACTTGCCCGGCGGAGTCGCGCCAGAAGGCGAGGTCGGCTCAAGGTTTCGCGAACCTGTGGGATTCAACACGCCGTCGATCCTCACGCGTGCGCGCGGTCCGTCGCCGAAATACGGGCCGGCGACGTTGATGACGAACCGGCCAAACCTGCCACTCGCTGTCCGCGCAAAAAAACCAACCGTCGCCGTTTGACGCCAGTTGGGATTGGTCGACTTCATCGTGATTTCCAAGCGCTGGTTGTAGCCGTCGGCCGGTGCGAGAAACATGAATTCATCGATGCTGTGTTGAACACCGCCGCGCTCGAGTTCGATCGTGAAGGTCCAGTCATAGACAGTCTTCTTCGCGTTCGCGATTTCGCCACGCTGAAAACGTAGCCGGAACTCCCCTTCGAGCAGCCCGTTGTGAGTGCCCGTGCGCTGCACCGTTCCGTCCGTCGGAACCTCATAGTAAAACTGGATCGAGTGAAGTTTCTGGGAGCCCTCCTGCCGTCACATCTTGTAGATCACCGGCGCCACAGGATCGGGCCGGAAGATTTCGCTGTTTTGGGTGGACAGTCGCGCATAGGAGTAGTTCTTGCGGTCGTCGAATCCGACGGGCACATAGCCGCTCTTCGTAAGCTGCGTGATGCGGAGCCC
>JANOAF010000627.1:0-26108 GCA_031411015.1 Opitutaceae bacterium
ACCCAGATGGCGGAAGCAAAAATCGCCTCCCTGAAGCGTCAGCGCGAAACCGAAATTGCCCTCGCCCAGACGGCCGGAATGAAAGCCCAGTTGGCCAGCGTCCAGGCGGAGAACACCCTGCTACGATCCCAGCTCGCGGAGTCCCGATCCGCCTCAGCCGCATGGGAGTCAAAAACCGCCATCGCCGATCAGGAAATCGATCGGTTGCAGAGCCCCCCCGTGGAAAAATGACCAGCGCAGCGCGATTGCGCCGGTCAGGAATTTTTCAATTCAAGTTCAGCCGGCGCGCGATCCGTCACTGCGATCGATAAGCATCGGTGGCTGGCCCTACACGGCTGGCATCGGTGGATAATCCGAGTAGCCCGGCGCGCCGGGACTGTAGAACGTCTTGGCGTCCGGCTCGACGAGCGCGACCCCAGCCCGCACCCGAGCCACGAGATCGGGATTGCTCACATAGTGGTGACCGAAGGCGACAGCCGCCAGGGTGCCATCCGCGATCGCCTGCGCCGCCTCCGCGGGCGTGTAGCCCATGTTGCCAACGATCGCCCCTTTGAACGCCGCACGCGCCGGCGTAACGACATCGGCCTTTTGCACACCGAAGAAATCGCCGCGCATCAAATGAAGAAAGGCGATTCCCCGTTCGCTGAGCTGCGCCGACACATAGCTCGTCAATGCGACCGGGTCGCTATCCTTCATGTCATTGTAGCTGTTCAACGGCGAAATGCGCACCCCCACGCGGCCCGCACCCCAAACGCCCACCGCCGCATCGACTACTTCCAGCAGGAGTCGCGCGCGGTTGGCCACGGATCCGCCATAGGGACCACTGCGGCGGTTGCTGCCGTCGCGTAGAAATTCGTCGAGCAAGTAACCGTTGGCGCCGTGGACCTCAACGCCATCGAAGCCCGCGCGCTGGGCATTTTCCGCCGCGTGCCGAAAGCCCGCGACGATTCCCGGCAGCTCTGCATCACTGAGCACGCGCGGAATCTCGTAGGGCTTCTTGCCCTGCGGCGTGTGGGTTTCGTCGTTTTCGATCCGCAGCGGGCTCGGCGCAACCGGCTGGGCACCGCGGTTCAACAGCGAGTGGCACGCGCGGCCGCCGTGCCAGATTTGCGATAGGATCTTTCCGCCTTTGGCGTGGACGGCGTCGGTCACACTTTTCCACGCGGCCACTTGCGCCACGGAATAAATGCCTGGCTCCCGCCCGCCGAACGCGGAGTTCCCCTCGATCGCCATCGTCGCCTCGGCGACGATCAGACCGGCGCTGGCGCGCTGGGCGTAATACTCCGCCATGACCGGAGTGGGCACATGATCGGCATCGGCACGGCAACGCGTGAGCGGAGCCATGAGAATTCGATTCGGCAGCGCGAGCGAGCCGAGGGTGACGGGCGTGAAGAGTGAAGCGTGGTGCATGGTGGTTGAACTGGAGCGAGAAAGGGAAAAGCGAATCACGAAAATGCAACCAAAGTTGGCAGAACCACGCCAGCTCCACGAATCCGAAACGAAGCCGGTTCAGCGAAGCAGCAAATTCGCTGCTCCTTTCCGCGTGACCGCGCGGCGATCACGCGCCAATCCTAGTTCACCCACTACCCCGAAATTACCCGCATGAAAACCGTCACGCTCCTCACGCTGCTCGCTCTCGCTTGTCTCCGCGCTGCCGCGCAGACGCCCGTCATCCCGTCCAAAGAAATTCAGATCAAGACGGCGCTCCTCGCGGCGTCACCCCAGTGGCGCGATGGCGCGATGGTGCTGGGTTACGACGAACAGGGCGCGCTCGTCGTCTTGCGGCCCGGCACGAACAGCCAGATTTGCCTCGCCGACGATCCGAAGGTGCCGGGATTCAGCGCCGCGTGTTACCACAAGGATCTTGAGCCCTTCATGGCCCGCGGCCGCGAACTGCGGAAGGAGGGCAAAAACACCAAGCAGATCTTCGACCTTCGTGAGGTCGAGGTGAAGTCCGGAAAACTTTTCATGCCCAAGGGCCCCTCCACCCTCGCCGTCTTCGCCGCGCCGGAAAAAGATTACGATCCCGCGACCGGCGAAGTGAAAGGCAAGCTACGCTACGTGATCTATATTCCGTTCGCGACGCCGGAGAGCACCGGCCTGCCGCTCAAACCGGAAATCCCCGGCGGCCCATGGATCATGGATCCCGGCACGCACCGCGCGCATATCATGCTCACGCCCACGATGTGATGGAGCGGGGCGGTATCTGTCCGCCCCAGCGGTCCGCCTGCGTCTGAATTCTAGCCTCTTACTGTGCCTTGCGCAGCGCTTGGGCAAACTGCTTGGAGGTCGCTTGAATCAGGAGCAGGCTGTCGGCCTTAAATTTCACGGGGTCGGCTACGACTTTGTAGCGTCCCGGTGAGCCCTGCAGTTCCTGCACAAAATCGGACCCCGCGGTGAGGTTGGCGTTTAGCTTGATCATCCCGCCCAGCGTGTGCTCAGGAGTGAACACCGCGACGTCTGCGCTCACCATCCGAAGAATATTTTTTCCCTTCACGTAGTTGAAGACGAGGCCGTTCTTTCCCTCGAGGTCGGTGAACTGCACCTTGAAGCGATAAAAGAGCAGCGAGATTTTTCGCTCCCGCGCCGTGCGGATCAACGGAGATAGCTCGCTCAGTGCGCCGGTCGCCCCGGTGCCAAAGAGCGGCCGGTCGCCGGCGGTAAACCAACGGTTCATACTGCCGTTGCCCATGAAACCCGACATGAAGTTGTCCTTCGCGTCTTCGCCTGGTTTGCCGTTCTTCGCGATGCCGAGCCAGCGCGCTTCCGTGTCGATTGATTCTTTCGGTAGAATCTCGAAGCCCTGAGCAGCCAGATCCTTCTCCACGATAGCCTGAAGCTCCGCGCAGATTCCCTGGAGCGTCGCGTCGTCGATGGACAGACGCAGTTCGAGACTCTTAACCGTAGAGCTTTCCCGCCCCGCGTTGCTGATTCGCGCTTGGGCCGAGGTTTCAAACGCCACGGCAATCAAGGGCACCGCCACTTTCGTCGCACCTTTGGCATAGCTGCCCTGCCCCATCATCGGAGACGCCACGACCTCCGACACCACGCCGCTGGCTTCAACTGCAATTGTCTTGGGTCCGCCAATGAGCGGTTTGGCGAAAACGGGGAGTGCGAAAACACTGCACGCAACGAAGGCGACGGAGAAAGGGAGGCGCATGAGCCGAACAGGGACCCACACGGGGCAAAATCACAATCAGCAAACGCCGGCAGGCCTACGCGCTTACGCGTAGGCGCAATACCAACTTCTGTTCGCCATCGTGGTAGGGTAAGACCCCATTCCGGCTGCTGAGCATCGTCGCTATTGTCGCGAGATGCCTCTCATCAATGTTGTCCTTACCCTCGTCGTCGTCGGTGTCGTGCTGTGGCTGATCAACAGCTACATCCCGATGCAATCGACGATCAAAAGCATCCTTAATGTCGTCGTCGTGATCGCGGTCGTTATCTGGCTGCTCTATGGTTTTGGTGTAATCACCAATTCCGGCAACATCCACATGCCGGTCGTCAAGTAGTCCCTGACGTTGGCGGCGCCAGCGGCGCCAAGATTCACCCGCCGGCGCAAAAGAGTCGCGCAACTGAACGGAACCCGCCTGCAACCGCAGCGCGATTTTCACGCGCAGAACGATCGCCGCGAAATAATCGCGTGGCGAAATTCGGTGGGGTGAAACGATCCACCCCACCGCGCGGCACACTTACTTTTTCTTCTTGGTCGCCGCGAGCTTGGCCTTCGAGGCCTGTTGCGCGGTGATCAGCTGCTGCTTCTTGCTGTTGGAGTCGTTGGCCTTCGACTGCTTTTGTGAGGCCTGCTTCTGCGCTGATTTCGGAGATCTATCGCCCATGGTGGGTTTCCTTTTGCTGAGGGTTGTCTCACCATCGGAATGTTTGTTTCCCCGCGGGTGTGTGGTTTCATCCCCGAACGCGAGTGCATTGTAAACAACCGTCGGCGCGGGCGACCTCGCGATGGCCACGATATTACAGATTGCGCGCGACAAGTGCCCGCTTAGCTTTGAACCCAGATGAGTTCGAAGGCTGGTAAACACTAGACGACGATGACCGCACACTCCGACCGCAGTCCGGATTTCCTCGAAATCACCGCCGCCCTGACGGCCTGGAAATTTCCCGACGGAATCGACGGGGTCGTCGCCATCGCCAGCGGCGGCATCGTCCCCGGTGCACTCGTGGCGCGCCAGCTCGGCGTGGGTCTGAAGACGATCACGATCAGCTATCGCAATGAGGTCAACGAAGCCCAGTTTGCCGCGCCCAAGCTCACCTCCAGCGTGCCCGGCCTCGGCGGCTGGCGACGCGTGCTGCTGGTCGACGACGCGTATCTCAGCGGAAAAAGTTGGGACACCGCGCGCGCGCACCTTCCGAAGTCGGTGGAAGTGATCCCGTTTGTCCTGCGCGGCAACGTCGACTTCGCCCTCTTCCGCTCCGCTTCCGCCTTCGTGCAGTGGCCGTGGAACGCCGACTGAGCGCGCAGCGTGCGGTCAAACCGTTTGGCATTCGCGGGAAAACCGCGCGCAGGTGAAGCGCGTTGGACTCAACGCGGTCCACCTTCGACTCTGCCCGACTGGGATGACTTCGGCTCGTTTGCCTGTGGGCATTGCCTTCGTCCAGATCGCAGCGCCCTGAAATCGCGGCGGTGGGTGAATGCCCCATAGCGGAAAGTGTAGAGGGGTGATATTTTAGAACTGTGAATCCTCTACTATTGATTGTTGTTCTACTCCTCCTGTTCGGCGGCGGCGGTTTTTACTTCGGCGGGCCCGCATTCGGTGGCGGTGCCGTCGGATTGATTTTGGTGATTTGTCTAATCCTTTTCCTCACAGGCGGGCTTGGCCGCAAGGGCTAGAGACATATCTGGCGGCCCTCCAAACCGCTGCGGCTACGGCCTAATCCGGTCGCAGCTGCGTGCGATAAGTGTGGAAATTGATTGGAAGGTTTTCGTTCTGCTTGGGGCGCACTGAAGCTTTCACCTCGTCCGCCGTATAGTCCTCGCGATCGATGCGGTCGCCCTTGGCGTTGAACAAGGTGATCACCCCGCCCGTGTCCGGCAGTTTCACAGGCCGCAAACCGGTTCCGCGTAACACCCGCGTCCCACCGGCGGGAATGCTTCCGGTCAACGTCACGGCATGGCCCATGCGATCAGTGAGCTTCCACCCGGCAACCTTGACGGGCTTCGGCTCATAGTTGGCAATCGACACCCACTCGTCCTTGGCGCTGCCCGCGGGTTTAACGAGTGCCGCGGCGATGTAAACTTCCACATCGTCGTCGGCGACATGCACGCGAATGTCTCCGGGATCGATGATGTCCGCCGGCGAGTTGATATCGATGCGCTCGGGGAAGCTCCAGACGTTGAGCTTGCTGCCCGCGGCTTTCCTTTTGTGGAAGAGCAGCGGATTCGCGTCGTAAACCGCGCGATCAAAGCGAATCCCGGTCAGCTTTTCGATTTCGGTGATCGTCACCTGATACTTGGTGTAGTTGAACGTCTTTCGACCGCTCAAGTCGTTCAGCGCCTCGTTGTCCTGAAAGATGAGGAATGCGCGGACATCGAGCGCACCGGACGCGTCGTCGACGAAGCAAATCACTTTGAAAAAACCGACGGGCACGATGGCCGCCGGCCGGCCGGCCGGAGTCACAATGCGCGGCGTGTCGCCAAAAACCGGGCCGGTGAACACCGTGATTTTTTTATTTCTCACGAGATTCAACTTCATCACCCACTGTTCCAAGGCGAGCCACTCGTCCTCGTTCAAGTTGGCGTGCTGCAGGCAGGCATTCGCGTAATAGAACGTTTCGTCGGCCGCGATCTGGGCGTCACGCGGCGTGGCACCCCACGCCGCACTCTCACGGTCGGCCATGTGGCCTTTGTCCCAGGGATTTTTGTAGTAGTAGGCATCGTCGAGCTGCCACTCGGCACCGATACGCGAATCGATCTGCCATTTGTCGCTACGCACCGTCGGCTGAAACTTCGACTGATCGATGTGCAACACCGTGAACGCCGGTGCGCGATAACGCTTGTCGGTCACGACCGCATAATTCGGATAGAGGGCGAGGCGGCCTTGCGCGAGGTTGCTCGATTGCAGGATATCGGCGACGCGCGCCGGCGTGAACGTGGGCAGCGGCAGTGGAACGGCGAGGAAGTTGGAATCGTATTCGGGCATGGCTCTGGGGGGGGTGCGCGCCAACTCAGCTACATTTCCGTTTTTCAGGCCAGCAACAATGCAGCGAACCCTCACGCGCTTCGGGCCTGCCTGATGGGTGGCAACCGCTGCCCTCACGGCGAAGTAATAAGCTTGCCGGACATTAAAAGGAGAGGTGGCAGCGTGGTCTATCTCGGCGGTTTTACGCCAACGGTTTCTCAGGCGTTCGGTAGGATGGCCTTCCGCACCGCCTCGCAGCGCACGACCATCGGCTGGGCCCCCATCTTCGCGAAGGATTTCTGAGCGGAAGACAGCTCCAATTCCGCTTCGGCAATGTCGCCGCATCGCGCAAGGACCTCCGCCAAGCGAAGCCGGGTGTGCGCCGCGTTGATCCGAGAGCCCGACTCCTGGCCAATCGCCAAGGCGTCGCGCAATTCCCCGATGGCCCGCTCGGGGTTCTTCTCAGCCAGTGCAATCTCCGCCGCAGCTTGGTGGAACATCGCTTCGCAGCCGGACGTGTTGCGGAGTTCCGCGGAGCCTTGCAACTCCCTCAGCGTTTCCGTCGCGAGCGGCAGGCGTCCGGCCAGCGCGGCGATTCGGGCCAGGTGGGCGAGCAGAAGACCGCGGCGTTGTCCGTCGGCCCAAGTGGGCGACTGGAGGCCGCGCTGCAGGGATTTTATGGCCGCAGCGAGTTGGCCTTTCTCCGCTTGGAGGAGAGCCCAGCCCGGGAGCGGATGCCAGCCGAGTTCATGGGCCTGGCGAAAAGATTCCTCGGCTCCCGGATAATCGCCACGGAGCAGCCGGATTTCGCCCAGCACGCGACACGCGTCACCCTCGGCGTAACGGGCACTTTCCCCGAGCAATTCGCGTGCGCGGTGAATTTCAGATTCGGCCGCCTGAAGTTCGCCCTGGACGCACAGGACCTCGCCCCGGTGCAGCCGGCAAAAACCGGGAGCCCCAAAGCCGGTATTGCGCTTCGCCCACCGGGTAAACTGATCCGTCCACTGGCCAGCGCGCAATAGGTCGCCACGGTCCAGATACGCCCAGATGATACTGCAAAACACGATGCCTGACACCCATGGGCTTACCGTCCCGGCCAGCGTCGCCGCGCCGGCTTCGTCCAAGTGCACCAGTCCTTCGCGAATCGCTCCGGTGGCGAGTTCGACGTGGGCGCGGTAAACAAGTCCGAGGGCCTCGACGTCGGGATCGTCGACGCGCCGGGCCAGGGCTTCCGCGCGGGTGGCCTGTTCCAATGCCTGGGGCAGATCGCCCTCGAACATGGCGATGCGCGACGACAGCCAGAGGTGCAGGCCGTGCTCCCGCGTCTCGCGGGGTTCGTCGGCGAGGAATGCGCCCGCCCGACGGTGCCAGCCCTTGCCGACCGAAAGCGCGCGTCCCTCGACGTTGATGTTGGCGAGCGTCAACGCGGCCCGCGCCGCTCCGATCCGGTCGGCGTTCTGGGTGTGCGCGGCCACCGCACGCTCGAGCGGATAAATCGCGTCGTTCGGCTGACCGACGAAGAGAGCGGCGTGAGCCCACTGCTCGAAATCGCCGGCCTGAAGGTCGCTCGCGTTTTGCACCCGGCAGAAAGCTTGGATGGCGCGATGCCAGTCGCGGCGCTCGCAGGCCGCGCGAGCCCGCTCGACGTCACGATGCCGCGGCACGCGCCCGGGCGCCTCATCGAGTTCGCCGACAAAGCGGTAGCCCTGGCGGGAAAAAGTCTGGATGGCGTCGGGTTGTCCGCCTTCGCGCAGGGTAGTCCGGATGAGGCTCACCGCCCCTCGCGATCGACGAATCCGTCACGATCACCTCGGGCCAGATCGCCGAAAGCAGTTCTTCCTTGGTCACCACCCGTTCATGATTGCGCACAAGATAGACGAGCAGATCGAAGACCCGCGGCTGCATCTCGACTGCCCGGGCGCCCAGCCGCAACTCTCGCTTACTTTCATCCAGTTCAAAGCGGCCGAAGCGAAATATCATGGTGGAAGGAAGCGCGGCAGACGCAGGTAAAGAATTTCATGACTAAGGAAATGGTAAGGTTGGGAAAAGGACTTTTGTGCGCGGCTCCGGTAATGTCAGCCCGTCGCTCGTCCACGTCGGACGGACGCAATGTTCAACCAAAGAAAAGTCCAACTGAGATATCGACCATGAAAACCTATGTTATCACCCGCGCCAATGGCTGGGGTTCAAAAAAAGAATTGGAGGCCGCCGCCGGCGTCTCCGCCCGTGTCGGCAACGAGGAGATGCCCGACAAGGTCCGCTGGATCCGCTCGTATGTCACGCGGCACGAGGGCGGTCGCATCGGCACCGTGTGCATTTATCAGAGCACGAGCCCGGAGGACGTGCGGGAACACGCGCGACGCGTTGGCATGCCAGCCGATACAATCACGGAAATCGCCGACACGGTCATCGTGCGGCCGGATCCCAGCTCCGCCTGATCACTCCTCTCCGCGCAATCACCCTCATAACTTTCCCATGAATAAACTTCTGTTCCCTCCGTTGCTTTCCTTCGCGGTGCTGTCGGCCGCCGGTTGTGCCGGCAAAATCAGCTCGCCCGGAAAATCACACTTCATCGACGTGCATGAATTCGGCCCCGGCAAAGTCACTGCCGCAGCGGTCGCCGAAGCCCACCGCGCCGACCTTGCGGTGCAGGGTAAGCACGGCGTCCGCTTTCTAGAATACTGGCTCGATGAGGAACACGGCACCGTTTACTGCTTGTCCGAGGCCAAAGACGCGCGCGACGTCATCCATACTCACCGCGAAGCGCACGGGCTTATTCCCGCCCGGGTGCTGCCCGTCTCCAGTGGTGAGGCGGCGCTGGAGACCGCCGGCAAAACCTTGTTCCTCGACATCCACGATCTCGGCGCCGGCAAGGTCACCGCGGCCCTAGTGGCGGAGGCGCACGAAAAGGATCTGCAGGTGCAGGGCGAGTTTGGCGTCCGCTTCCTCAACTACTGGGTCGACGAAGCGAGCGGCCAAGTGCTGTGCCTCTCGGAGGCGCCCAACCCGGAGGCCGTGCGCGAGACCCACCGGCACGCGCATGGACTCCTCCCGAGTCAGATCGTGAAAGTCACCAAGGCCAACTAACGGTCATTTCTCATCCTTGAAAACCAAGCCGTCTGGCTGTTCGCCACCTTCGCGTTGCTCGTCTCTCAAGCGAAGGAGCAACCTTCAGTCACCGATTCTGCGCCTGCGTGGGAGTGAAGCTCACAAAATATCACTATGAAAAATAGCCCACTCACGAAATCATTTCCGTCATTCCTCATCGCCGTCGCGTTTACCCACGGCGCGCTCGCCATTCCGGCTTCCGAAAAGGATCTGGAAATAGGGCGACCCGCGCCTCTTGTGGGCGGCTCCACTGGCGTCATCGCGCCGGTCTCGGTGCCGGGCCAGACGCTGCTCCAACTGCGTTATACGCCGGTCGATGCGCCCGCGATGCCCGCTTCTCGCGCAACCATTCCCGCGGGTGACAAAGTCGTCGTGCAGATCGGAACCGCGCCGGCCGAATGGCCGGTGCAGTGGGCGAAAAACGGCCGCCCGCTCGCCGGGGCCACGACCCCGTTTCTCACCATCTTGAGCGCCGGCGCCGGCGACGCGGGAGCCTATGTTGCAACGTTGAATGTGCCATCCGGCACCCCCGTCATGACGCAAGCGCTCATCTTGGGTGTTGGCCCCCCGGAACGGCTGGTCAACCTCTCGAGTTTAGCGACGCTCCCCGCCGGCCAGGGTGCGAGCGTGGTGACCGGCTTTGTGGTTACGGGTAGCGGCGGCACGGGCAAAAAAATGATCATCCGCGCCGTCGGCCCGTCGCTATCGCTTTTCGGATTCGCGAACGCGTTACGCCATCCGGTGCTTCGCATCCGCGACGGCCTTGGCAACCTCTACGAAAACGCCTACGTTTATCCGGCCGTGGCGGGCGGTCTAACCTACGCAGCCGATCTCGCGCAATCGCTCGCCTCGGCTGGTGCGTTTGGAACGCCCGCCGGCAGCGACGATGCCGTGCGCCTCATGCCCTTTCCTCCCGGCGACTACACGGTCCAAGTTACCAGCGCCGACAACACCGGTGGCGCGGTGCTGTTCGAGATATACGAGGTGCCCTGAGGCCGGAGGCGGAGGCCGGCCCACGACTGCAACGGCGCAATCCAGCTGAAACCCTCGTGGCCTGACGACCGAAGATCCGGTTTCCTTGCAGTCATTCCGCGTCGCTGCCGCGCACTCGGCGCGCCCAGCACACGTCCGTCTCACCTAAAATGCCCGGTAAAAACATTCTCCTAAATATGCATGCCAGTGTTACCCCCTCACGACGCCGACAAGTATGCGTTCTTGGCAGTGCCGAGCCTGGGTCGCCTGCTTACGATCTAGCGGCGGCTGCGGGCGAGCTTCTCGCCCGCCTGGGTATCACACTCGTCAGCGGTTGCGGTAGTCCGGCCACCCGGGTCGCGGCGGAACGTGCGCTCGCGGCTGGAGGCATGGTGGTTAGTATCGTCCCTTCGGACGATATTGGCCTGAAGGATTGGCCATGCAGCGTGCTTATCCCTTGTGGAATGGGCGACGCCCGCAATCTGATCATGGCGTTGGCTGGCGACGCCTGCCTCGTAGTGGGCGGGCGGGCCGGCACGATTTCCGAGGTTTGCCTCGCTTGGCTGCATTGTAGACCACTGCTTCCCCTGACGGGGTGCGGTGGTTGGTCTGATCAGCTTGAGCAGCACCCTCCAGACGAGCGTGGTAATTCTGTCATACTACCGTGGAATTCGATCGAGGCACTTATGGCGCAGTTGCGAGCACTGGGATTGACGCAATGAAGCAAGAGCCGAAGCAGTCGCCCGCAACGCGCTTTGGCCTCGGACACTCCGACGATTCGTAGAGAAAAAACAGCATCTCTAGCCCCGATGAAGATCCAAAATTCCAAACAAACGCTGCAAGCCATGCACTCCAACCTTTCGCGGCCGGAATTCAATGACGTGAATCTCCAAGCCGCGCAGTTCACCAACGTAAATTTCTCGCCGGCGACATTCACCGGGACAAATTTCAGCGGCGAAAAATTCAGCAATCTCAACCTGACGAATTCGGAAATCGAGGCCTGCGATACGACAGGCATGAAATTTCGCGGCGTGCTCGCCTCGGTTCTTTTCGATGCGACCATCGGAAGGTCTAAAGAGACGCCCGAGCCAATCCAGAGAAGTCGGGTTGGCTCAGCTTAAACGCCTCGGAAAAAATCGATGCCCTACGTAAACGTGAAGATCACCAGAGACGGCGTGACGGCCGCGCAAAAGAAAAAGATCGTGCGCGATATCACGCAATCGCTCGTCTCGACCCTAGGAAAGAAGCCCGAGCACATCCATATCGTGATCGATGAAATCGAAGCTGAAAATTGGGGTTACGCCGGTGTGTTGACGACCGAATATCGTGCGGCAATGAAGACCGGAAATAATAAGATTTCGGGGATGCAGCACAGCCCCACCGAAAGGAATAATGAACAACGCCTCGCCAACTCCACCGCCAATCTGCGGCGTTGAGCTCGGAAAGAATGACGCCTGTCGTTCAGCAAGATCGCACGGGGTGTGGCGTCGCGAGTGTCGCAGCGCTCACGAATCAGAAGCATGCGGCCGTTAAAAGCGCGGCGGCAATGCTCGGTGTCTGGGACGATGGTCCGAGACTTTGGAGCCCAACCACGCCCATGAGGAAGCTCCTGGCGTTCTACGGCATCGCGGTCCGCAAAAAGCAGGACGCATTTGTTTTATGGGAGTGGTTGCCGGCGCGGATCAAATTGCATGGAGAGAAAACTGGCTGGCGTGGTATTTAGTCGTGTCTGCGCGCGAAGCTAGGGACACGATGAACAAAGCCAGCATGCCGGTTTTCCCCATTGGCAGGAGACGGCAGGCGTCGGCCGCGGAGAAAATCAGGGACGTTGCGTAGTGCGGGACGACTCCGGCGAGCTCGGCAGTGGCGATTTCCCCGCCGCGCGAGGAACGGCTCGCGCCGCGGGCTCTTCTTCTTCGCGGCAAACTCCGCGTGGGCGAATGTCGTCTGAATCGCCATGCCCTCCATCTAGCAACCTACGTGCCTCTCCTCCCCCTGCCTTCCTGCCCAGCCGCGAGTAAATCACCGTTTTCGTAACAGGGCGCATGTCCAGGGAGCCCAACCTCATCGACTCAGCTTCCCGGGCGTGCCGTATGGGTCTCCACGGCAACTTGCTTGATGCCTGCGCGGCGCACTTCGTCGAGGATGCGAACGGCATCGCCAAGTTTCGCCTGACCGTCGCTGCGGACAAAGACCCGCGGATCAGAAGATGCCCGGCGATACTCGTCCAGCCGCGGACCGAGTTCGGGCGCCGTGATGGCTTCGGGTGCTCCATCGCTCCCTCGTTTCCAATAGTATGTCCCGTCGACGGACGCTTGAATGAACACCGTGCCGGAGTCGACGCCAGGCTTGTCGCCGACTTGCGGAAACGCGGCGTCCACGACCCGCATCCGCTGCAGCGAGAGCGTAAAGAGGACAAACGTCGCGAGCAGAAAGAAAATCACGTCGATAAGCGGGATGATTTCAATCCGGGCCTTTTTCGGAGCGAGGACTTCGGCTGCGTAGGCATTCATGTTAGGGAGGAGATACCACGATGACGCGCGAAGAGCGGAAATATTAGAGCACGGCCGCCCCATTTCGTTTACCTGGTCTCTTCGTCCATTTGCCCACAGCGAAGCGAAGAATCCACTGCGAGTCCCGCTCCTCGCAAATGGGTGCGAACCTCCGCCTGAAATCTTCGGTGCGCTCGAAATGACAAGCGGCGCTCGCCGGGCCCTACGTCCGCAGCCCGCGATTCGCGACCTTGTCCTCGCCGCGCCGGTTTACCTTCGCCGCACGTTTCTTCGCCGGTTTCGCCGCGGCTTTCAACGTCTTGATCATCGCGGTGAAATCAGCCGGCAGCGGCGCCCGCAAATCCAGTTCCTTCCCGCTGATCGGATGGGCGAGGATGAGGTGCTCGGCGTGGAGCATCACGCGCGCCGGCTGGGTCGCGAGGCGGTCGTCCGGTTTCCAACCGTAGAGCGGATCGCCGAGGATCGGGTGGCCGAGCGACTTCAGGTGGACGCGAATCTGATGCGTGCGCCCGGTGAAGATCTGACAGCGCATCAGCGCGGCGATATCACCGAAGGCTTCGACGCGCTCCCACGAGGTGCGCGCCGGCCGCCCGCCCTCCCCGATCGTCATGCGGTGCCGGTGCGTTGGGTGCCGCGAGATCGCGCTGTCTATCATGCCGCTCAGCAGCTGTGGCACCCCCGCGACGAGGGCCACGTAGAATTTCTTGAGGCTCCGCGTGGCAAACTGATCCGCGAGCGCCCGGTGGGCGGCGTCGGTCTTCGCTACGACAATCACGCCCGTGGTCTCGCGGTCGAGGCGATGCACGATGCCGGGACGCTCCACGCCGCCGATGCCGCTAAGTGAATCGGCACAGTGCCCGAGGAGCGCATGCACAAGCGTGTCTTCCCCCGTGGCCGCACCGGGATGGACGACCATCCCCGCCGCTTTGTTGATCGCGAGCATGTGGCGATCTTCGAAAAGCACATCGAGCGGGATATCCACGCCCTTGATCTCCATCGGCACGGTGTCGGGAAAGGAAAAGTCCAGCACGTCGCCACCCGCGACCGCAAAGTCGCGCTTGATCGCCGCCCCCCGGAAGGTCACATGCCCGGCATCGAACGCGCGTTGCAGCGCCGTGCGACTGTGCTCGGGATACGCCAGCGCGAGAGCCTTGTCTGCGCGCAGCGGGCGCGTGCCTTCGGGCAAGGTGTAGGTGGATGTCATCGTTTCGCTCCTGCCTCGTTCGCTGCAACCTGATCAATTTCCGCAGTCATTTTCGTCCGCAACGTCGCGGGCACGGCGGCGGCAGCCCAGCCGTTGCGCGCGATCTGCGCGAGCTCCCCGGTCGTGAACGATAGCTCCCGGGCCAGCGTAGTATATTCTTCGTTGATGGAGTTCGCAAAGTTCAAGGGGTCGTCGGTGCTGACCGTGCAGCGCACCCCCGCCTGCAGCAACTGGCGAATCGGGTGCGCCTGCATTGTCGGCACCACGCGCAAGCCGACATTGCTGATGGGGCAGACGTCGAAAATCGTCCCCGTATCAGCGGCGAGTCGGACCACTCTCGGATCCTCGATCGCACGGACGCCGTGCGAAATCCGCCGCACACCGAGCACTTCAATCGCTTCCCGGACGCGGGCGGCACCGTCGAACTCTCCCGCGTGACACTTGGTGATTTTTCCCGCGGCGCGCAGGCCCGCCCAGATTCCAGCCGTGTCGCGATGCGTCGGCATCTGCTCGTCGCCGTGCAGGTCAACGCCCGCGAGGTGCTCCCAGGTGTGGAGCTGTTCGATGGTAGGTCTCAGATCGCCGCCAAGATCGGAGCGCAGCATCCCGGTGAAAACTCGCACCTCCAATTCCGCCGGCGCCGCCGCGCGAATGGCCGCGATGATTTCCGGTCCGGGGACCTTGATGAAACCGGTGACAGGCAGGTGAAAGCTCGGCTCGACGTAGCGGACATTCTGGGCGACGTGCTTGGCAAAAATCGCCTTGGCTGCGGTATAATAGCGCTCCGCACTCGTGAACCACGGCAGCGCATGCTCGAGTAAAATGCGCTCGAAATCGGGAAAGGTCGCATAGCGATAACTGCGGGCGCGAAAATCCGGATTCTCCGGCCAGCGCCGCGCGTCCCACTCGGTCAGCAGCTCGTAGGGCAGCGCGCCTTCGATGTGGAGATGCGTCTCGGTCTTGGGCAGCGCCTGGATGAAATCGCGCATCACTTCACTTTTCCGAGCAGGTAGTCGGGGTTGAGCTTGTGCAGCGCCTTGGGCACGAAGAGCCCATCCTTGCGGACTAATTTTCCATCGAACCAGATTTCGCCGCCGCCATAGTCCGGACGCTGGATTGTCACGAGATCCCAATGGACCTGCGACTTATTCCCGTTACCCACGCCCTCGTAGGCCTGACCCGGCGTGAAGTGGATCGAGCCGGCAATTTTTTCGTCGAAGAGGATGTCGCGCATCGGCTGCAGGATGTGCGGATTAAACCCGATCGCGAATTCGCCGATGTAGCGCGCGCCCGGATCGCTATCGAGGATTTCGTTCAGGCGCGCGGTGTTGCTCGCGGTCGCCTCGACGATCTTGCCCTGCTTGAAGCCGAGCCGAATGTTGTCGAACGACGTGCCGAGATAAACGGTGGGGGCGTTGTATTGGATGTGGCCCTCGACGCTATCCTTGACCGGACAGGAAAAGACTTCGCCATCGGGAATGTTGCGCAGGCCGCCACAAGGCTGCGCACCGATGCCCTTGATCGAGAAACGCAGATCGGTGCCAGGTCCCTTGATGTGCACCCGATCGGTTTTTTTCATCAGGTCGGCGAGCACTTTCATCCCGGGCGTCATGCGCGCGTAGTCGAGCGTGCAGACCTTGAAATAAAAATCCTCAAACGCCTCGGTGCTCATGCCCGCCTGCTGTGCCATCGCGGAGCTCGGCCAGCGTAGCACGACCCACTTGGTCTTGCCCACCCGGTAGTCGAGCACCGGCTTCATCAGGCGCGACACGAGCTGCACCTTTTCCGAAGGCACATCGGAGGCCTCGAAGATGTTACCCGACCCACGCAACGCGATGTAAGCGTCCATTTTTTGCATGCGAGCCAGCTCGATCTCGGCGTGGGGCGCAAACTGCGCCTCCTCGGCGCCGAGCGAAAGCTCACGCGACACGCGGGCGCGGTGAATCTGCACGTAGGGATAAGCGCCGCATGCGCGCGCCGCGCGGACGAGCGCAATCACCATGGCGTCAGGGACGTCGAAGGCATCGATGAGCACGCGCTCCCCTTTGGCTAGGGACGTGGAAAAGCGCGCGAGACCGGTGGCAAGTTGTGTCAGGCGAGGATCGATGATCATGGGTAGATGCAACTAACGGCGCAGGCACACGGCGTCGCAAGGGGAAAGGCGCCGCGCTCAAAGCCCCGGCCGCGTTCCACTCTGCGGAAAACAGATTCGCCCCACGGCTTCATCGAAGTCCGACGCGCCGCGCAAAATCTCGATCTCCAAACGCAGGTAATAAAGTGGCAGCGGGCAAACGAGGTCTTCGCTGATGCGCACCGCATCCTTCTCCGTCGTGACGAGGCAGTCGGCCCGCTCGCGCTTCGCCATCGCGAAGAGTTCCGCGAGGTCTTCCTTGTCGAAGCGGTAGTGATCGAGGAAGCGCTCGCGACCGACCAGCTTCGCGCCCAAGTCACGGATAAATTTTTCAAAACTCTCGGGTGTCGCGATGCCGCTGAAGGCGAAGACGCGCCGGCCTTTCAAAAACTCCAGCGGCTCCCGCACATCCGGGGCATCGATCGCCGCGCCGAAGCGCTGCAAATGCCGCGGGCGGTGCGCACACTCAATGATGTCGACGTTGGGATTGTGCGAGGCGATGAGCGCTTCCAGTTCCGGGTCGCGCTGGCCGTTGGACTTGGTGAGGAAGACGTAGCTCGCCCGCTTCAGATGCTTGATCGGCTCGCGCAGAATGCCGCGCGGGAGGAGGTGGCCGTTGCCGAAGGGATTCGTCTTGTCGACGAGCAGCAGGTTGAGCCGGCCCTTAAGCGGCAGGTATTGGAAGCCGTCGTCCAGCACGAGCGTGTCGCAGCCGAATTTCTTGATCGCATACTCTCCGGCCTTCACGCGGTCCTTGTCCACGAGCACGATCACGCCGGGGAGATTGCGCGCGAGCATGTAGGGCTCGTCGCCGGCGGATTCGCTGTCGAGGAGCACGGTCGTGCCGTCGCTCACGATGCGCGGAGCCGGAGCCTCCGCGTGCGTGAGACGCCACCAGAACCGCTGCCACATCGGCGCGGACTTGCTCTTGTAGCCGCGACTGAGGATCGCGACCTTGCGTCCGCGGTCACGCAGCGCCCGCGCAAATTTTTCCACCACTGGCGTCTTGCCAGTGCCGCCGACGGTGAGATTTCCCACGACCACGACCAGACAGCCGAGCGGCTGATCGTGGAGGATGCGCTTCCGGTAGAGCCACAGCCGCGTCTGCGCCGCCGCGCTAAACACCCACGACAACACCTGCAAAAACGCTCCGTAGATCGCCGGCCCCGCGCCCGCGCGCCGCCCGTAGATTACATCGATCGTGTAGAGTTCGAGGGCATTAACTTTTTTCTTCCGCCAAGGCTGCGACATGCGGTGTGGAAGCTGTCATGGCGCGACCGGCTCGGCCGGTCGCGGCAATTCAGCTAGAAGTTCAGCTGGATTGCTCGGTCCCCTGCGGCTCTTCGCAATGACAAACATGGAAATGGCATGAAACAATCAATGAAGGTTGACGCACCCCGGCGCGTAAACAGTTTTTCGAGCGCCTACGCGCACTCTTCATGAGCTACAAACTCTTCATTCCCGGTCCCATCGCTGTCTCGGAAAAAACGCTCCGCGCCATGTCGCAGCCCATGATTGGGCACCGCAGCACGGACTTCGTCGCGCTCTACAACTCCATGCAACCCGAGTTGCAGGCGCTGTGCTACACCAAGGATCCGGTTTACCTCTCGACCAGCAGCGCGTGGGGCGTGATGGAGGGATCCATCCGGAACGTCGTCAAAAAGAAGGTGCTGAACTGCATGAACGGCGCGTTCTCCGACAAATGGTATGATGTCGCCATCCGCTGCGGCAAGCAGGCCACCGCGCTGAAATTCGAGTGGGGCCAGCCCGTTGATCCCGAGGCCGTCCGCAAGGAACTCGCCACCGGCGCCTACGATGCCCTCACGCTGATCCACAACGAAACCTCGTGCGGCTGCATGAGCGACCTCGCCGCGATCATGAAGGTCGTGCGCGAATTTCCTGATGTCATCGCCATCGTCGACACCGTCAGCTCGCTCAGCGCCATGCCGATCAAGAAAGACGAACTCGGGATCGACGTCCTCATCAGCGGCTCGCAAAAAGCCTTCGCGCTCCCGCCCGGTCTCTCGTTCCTCTCCGTTTCCAAGAAGGCGCTCGACCGCGCCGCCACCGTCACCGACCGCGGCTATTATTTCGACTTCGTCGAGTTCCAGAAAAACCACGAAGCCGGAATGACGCCGAGCACGCCCGTGATCTCGCTCTTCTACGCCCTTCGCTCGAAGCTCGACGACATCAAGGCCGAGGGGCTCGACGCCCGCTACGCGCGTCACGCGCGCCTGAACAAGATGGTGCGCGATTTCGTTTTCGCGAAAGGCTATAAACTCTTCCCCAAAGAAGGCTACGGTTCCGTCACCCTCAACTGTTTCGCGAACACCCAGAACATCGACCTCGCCGCTCTGAACAAGACGCTCAAGTCGAAGCACAAACTCGTGATCGATGGCGGCTACGGCAAACTCAAGGGAAAGACCTTCCGCATCTCCAACATGGGCGACGAAACCGACGAGACGATTGCCGCCATGCTGAAGTCCCTCGACGCCGCGATGGCGGAGACGCCGAAAGCGGCGGCGAGCTGAGGCGCAGACGAACGATGCCCGATGTAGGGCGGGGTGGCCGAACCCCGCCGTGTTTCTACGGCAGGGGGAACGGCGGGGTTCGGCGACCCCGCCCTACAACCATCCAACGCGCTGCCCTTACCCCAGCGCCAGATCGGTGCGTTTCACATCCTTGATCGCCCACTTGGTGATCGTCAGGCCCTTCGCGTTGCGGCCGCTCACCGGCACCGCAGTGAGATCGAAATCGATCTCCCGCACACGTGCGCCGCTGCGGCCATCGAGTGAGACATGAATGCGCTTCGGCATGTCTTTCTCCTTAGCGCTCACTTCGAGATAAACGACGTGGGAGCCCTCGCTCTTCACCAGCGGGTAAAGCTTGTCGCGTGAGAGACCGCCAATTTGGAATTTCTTGGCGAAGGCTTTGCCGGACTCCTTGTCCTGATAAACCATCGTGTAGAAATTCAGGTCGCCGTCCTTCGGCCACACCGCGATGTGCATGATTTCACGGCCCATGAAAATCTTGTCTGCGACCTTGGCCACTTTGAGCGAACCGTCGCGCATGATCGTAAGCACGCTGTCGAGAATAGTGCATTCGGTGACAAACTCGTG
Organism: Opitutaceae bacterium; assembly: GCA_031411015.1. Taxonomy (GTDB): domain Bacteria; phylum Verrucomicrobiota; class Verrucomicrobiia; order Opitutales; family Opitutaceae; genus ER46. The sequence continues at coordinate 19,185 of JANOAF010000627.1, forward strand.
CTGCCGCCAGTTGAGGCCGATGAAGCCATCCTCGCGGTTGACGTAGAGGCGCTGGTTGGCCGACACGACCTCGGAGGCGTCGATCTGCTCGATCTCGTCGTAGCTCGTGCGGCGCTTGATACCCTTGCCGTATTTCTCCTGCAACAGCTCGAACCACGCGACCGCGTAGGCCGTGAGGTTTCGCAGGTTCGCCTTCGTCTCCTTCATTCCCTCCTCGATTTTTTTGAGGGCTTCGTCCGCCTGAAAGCGGTTGTAGGCCGAGATGCGCTTGATGCGGATCTCGGTGAGGCGCGTGATGTCCTCGTCGGTCACATCGCGTCGCAGTTGCTTGAGAAACGGCTGCAAGCCCTCGCGAATTTCCGCGAGCACGCTCTCCCATGTCTTCGACTTTTCGATCCGGCGGTAGATGCGCTCTTCGATGAAGATCCGCTCGAGTGAATCCCAATGCCACTGCTGCTCCAGTTCGCCGAGTTTGATTTCGAGTTCCTGCTTGAGCAGCGCCTTGGTCTTATCGACGGAGCGCTTGAGAATCTCGCGCACGCCAAGAAACTCGGGCCGATCCTCGCCCGACTTCTCGTCGTTCACGATCACGCAGGCGGCGGGTGAAAGATTCTGCTGGCAGCCGGTAAAAACGTAGAGCTGTTGCGTCACCTGATCCGGATCGGCGCCCTGCGGGAGGTGGATCAGGATCTCGACCACGTCGGCGGTGTTGTCGTCGACATGCTTAATCTTGATCTTGCCCTTCGCATTGGCGGCGAGGATCGACTCGATGAGCGTCTCGGTCGTCGTGCCGTAGGGCAGCTCGGTGACCGCGAGGAGATACTTGGAGCGCTGCTCGATTTTGGCGCGGATCTTAACCTTACCACCGCGTTCGCCGTCGTTGTATTCCGCGAAATCCGCGATGCCGCCCGAGGGGAAATCGGGGTAGATGCGAAACGATTTCCCCTGCAGATGATTGATCGCCGCCCGGCAGAGATCGTTGAAATTATGCGGGAGGATTTTCGTCGAGAGGCCGACCGCGATGCCCTCGGCGCCGTCGAGCAGCACGATGGGAAATTTCGCCGGCAGCGTGACGGGCTCCTTGGCGCGGCCGTCGTAGCTGAGCTGCCAGTTCGTGGTCTTGGGATTGAAAAGGACGTCCTTGGCGAAGTTCGTGAGTCGCGCCTCGATGTAGCGCGGCGCGGCCGCGTCGTCGCCCGTGAGCGTGTTGCCGTAGTTGCCCTGCGGCTCGATGAGAAACGCGCGCTGCCCAATCGCCACGAGCGCGGCGCCGATGGAAGCGTCGCCGTGCGGGTGCAGCGACATCGTGCGGCCGACGACATTGGCGACTTTGTGGAAACGCCCGTCATCCATTTCCCACAGCGTGTGGAGAATCCGGCGCTGCACGGGCTTGAGCCCGTCGTCGAGATGTGGCACCGCGCGATCGAGGATGACGTAGCTCGCATATTCGAGAAACCAATTGCGGTAGCTCTGTGCGAGCGGCGCGCTCTCCTCCTGCACCTTGCCCGTGCGCACACGAGGTGCGGCGGGAACAGCGACCGGCACGGCGGCGGACACGCCTACCTCCTCCGCTGCGGCAACGGGCGGGGTGCTCTCGGGCGTGACCGGTTTGGCCGCGGGCGGCGTTGCGCTATCGAGCGGCAACTCGGATTGGTCGGAAGGTTTGGAGCTCTTTTTCTTGGGCATTGCGCGCGAGGAAGGTGGCTAAAAACGGGAAGCTGGCACGGGCGGCGGCGGCGCGTCAAGCGGCACGGTTTCCAGGTAGTGGCTCAGTTTGATTTTATGCTGTCATTGCGAGGAGCGCAGTGACGAAGCAATCCAGCTCAAATTACAGCTGAAATTCCAGCTGGATTGCCCCGCCGGGCTCGCAATGACAAACCAAACTGAGGCACTACCGGTTTGCCGTCATGCCATGATGGACGGCGAGAGAGCCGCGTCTTGCGCACGCGGTGAAACGGGCGAAACGGCCCGCGACAATTTCGCTCCTCATCGCGCTCACCCGCGACGCGCTCGAAAACTCAGAGGCCGAGGTCGGTGCCGATCTCGGCCGCGGCGCGTTCGCCGGTCTCGACCGCACCGTTGAGATAGCCCTGCGAATCGATCGAAGTGTGCTCGCCGCAGAAGTGCGCGTTGCCCTCCTGCGCGCCCTCGATGCCAGCGAATCGGGAATATTGGCCGGTCTGCCAATAGGCGTAGCTGCCCCGCGTGAAGGCGTCGCCCGGCCAGAAATCGACCGTGGCACGGCCGTTGAAGTTCGCCCCGATACCGGGAAACACCGGCTCAAGTTGGGCGAGAAACTGCTTCGTCTGCGTGGCAACCGATCCGCGTCCGAACGTGTTGGCGTGGTCGCCGCCGGAATAGCCGACCAAGATTCCCGCGGTGCCGGCCTGAGCGCGCGACACCTCCCACGTGGCCTGATAGCCGGTGTCCGAAAAACTGTCGCCATTGCCGCCGAGCGCGACCCAGTGCCGGCGTGAGAACTGCACGTTGAGCTTGGAGTTCGCGCCCATCGCCAGCTCGCGGATGGCGGTTTCCTTTAGCGTGCTGAAACCGGCGCGGCTGAAATCGACCGCCGTGCGCAGGATAGAAAACGGCAACGCAAACACGACTTTGTCGGCCGTGACTTCGAAAGCTCGGCGTCCGTTTTGCAACGTGAGCGAGTAGGCTCCACTCGCTGTGCGCACCGCCGCGACGAGTGCGGTGCCGGGCACAATCTGGCCGCCGAGCACGGAAACCAACGTCGAGACGATCCGGTCGTTGCCGCCACGGACGTGGTATTTTTCGTTGGAAGCGCCGAAGAGATTGAATTGGCCGGGGCTGTTGTAACCGAGGAGATAGAGGAGACTCAGGGCGCTCTGCCGCTCAATCTCCGCGCCATACTCGATGTTGTAGCCGACATCGAGCAGTTGCCCGAGACGCGACTGCCGTCCGCCGGGAACCGTCGCCTCAATCCAGTCGGCGATGGACATCCGGTCGAGCTCCCGGCCGCGCGCGGTCGAGCGATTGTAGAGCGTCGGATAGCCGGCGTCCGTCAGGTCGCGATGAATTTTTTGCCAGATGCCCTTCAAGTCCGACGTCGCCTCGGCGTAGCTGTAACGCGATCCGTCGAAATGAAAAAACGGCTCGCTGCCGTTCGGCTCCGCCGCGAGCAGATTGTCGAGCGGCAACCGGAGTTGCTGCGCGAGCTGGCGAATCGCCGTGTGCCCCTGATCGATCAGTTCGCCGCCGTGCTCGGCAATCTGTGCCTCCGCAAAATCCCCGCGGCGCGTCCAGCAGCGACCACCCACGCGCGTGTTGGCCTCGTAGATCGTCGCGTCGATGCCCGCCTCTTTCAGGCGAAGCGCGCACGTCAGGCCGGCCAGGCCCGCACCCACGACAACCACGCGCGCGACGGAGCCCGGGGACTTCGCCGCCCGCAGCCAAGGCGCGCCAGCGAGAGCCGCGGCCCCCAACGCCGATCGCCCGAGGAACTGGCGGCGGGACAACGCCGCCGCCGACCGCTTCTCTAGCACGTGCTCCACTTCTAGCCCGGTCGCCACGGAAGCACGCGTATCGGCGGCCAATTGACGGAGCGTCTGGAGCAAGGGGGTATGAGCCATGAGTAGAAAGATTCGCGGTAACGTGGCCGACCGCCGCCGCGGAATCGACGCCGAAAAACGCGTAGCGATTATTTTCCAAGCGCGGCACCGGACGTGCTCAAAAGTCGCAGCGCCGCCTCCAAATCCGCGTCCCGCCCGGCGCGGAGATCGGCGAGCGTGCGTGCGACGGGCACATCGGGCTCGACGCCGGTGGCCTCGAGCCGTCGTCCTTTCGGCGTCACGTAGTCGAAGCGGCTGAGCTGCAACTCACCGCCATCAGGCAGCGAGTGAAACCAACTCGCGAGGACCGCGCCCGCCGTCTTGCGACCGACAATCGTGGCGCGCCCATGCTCCTGCAGCACCGCCGAAAAAATCTCCGCGGCACTGCCGGTCGCGCCATCAACGAGCACTGCCACCCTGCCCGCATAGCGCGCCGAGCCGATCTGCCAGGAACTTTTGCCGCTGCGATATCCGCCGCGGGTGATGAACGCCCCACAGTCCACCGAGTGCGGAAAAAATTCCCCGATCGTGATCCCGAGCGAGATCGTGCCGCCGCCGGTATTCCGCCGCAGATCAATCACGACACCGGGGGCGTCGCGCCGGGCCTTGAGCTGGTTGCTCAACCAACGGCGGTCGGTGACGTCGAAGCCGTCGAAGCGCAGATAAACAAATCCCTCCTGGAGCACTCGCACTTCCTGGCGGGGCCTCGTCGTAAGCGGGCGCGCCACGAGCCCGAGCTCCACGGGTTGATCAAGCGCATCGAGAAAACTCCACTGCGCAACCTCACCCTCACCGGGCCGGAAGTCGTTGCGCTCACCCAGCGGCTCGCCGTTCCGCGCCACGACAATCCAACCGGGCTTCACGCCGGCGATTTCAGCCGGGCTGCCGGGCACGAGTTCGCTCACCAGCCAACGGCCTTCGGCGCGCGCCATGTTGAAACCCGTGCGCGGCCGCACCTGCGTGTGCCGCTCCACCGCCTGCGTGGGCGAGAGTGCGTGCGTGTGGCTGTCCTTCAGCAAATCCACCATCGCATTGAGCGACGCGTAAAGCGTCTTTTCATCCGCAGCGGTCGCCGCCTCGGCGCCGTATTTCAGACCCGCGGCCTCCCAATCCACGCCTTGTAATTTCACGTCGTAGTGCGCGTCCTTCACGAGACTCCACACGCGCTCGAAGACCCGCACATTTTCCCGCGCCCGCGTTTCCTGCCCAGCCGGCAAACCCGCAATCGTGATGCGCGGCGCGGGCGTCGAGACGCAGCCGCCGAGCAGTGCCATCACGACAACGATCAACGCAAACTTGGGACGGGATAACCGCATTGCTCAAAAAACCGCCGCTACGGAGCAAACTGCGCTCGCATCCGCGCCACCAACTCGCCGGACTGCCGGGACGTCGCGCGAAACTCCCGCGACACCGTCGCGTCAGCCGCCACGCGCCGCCAGAATTCACCCGCCCACTCCGCCGCATCGCGCCATTCGACAAGCACGCCGGGCAGCGGAGGCCGCGGGGCGAGCACGCGATCGACCACTTCGCCTTGGTTGTTCGGCGCCCACAGCATTGGCAGCATGTCGTAAGCGGGCGTGGGCCGAAACGGCAGCGTGTCATCAAGCCAGAACGCGAGGTTCCCGAAATGCATGTCGGAATTTCCGATCAACTCGCCGAAGCTGTGCAGCCGCCGCACCGCGGTCAACCCGTCCGCGTCGATGAGCCCGTCGCGCGCCAGCGCCTCCGCTGCCGCACGCCAGTCGTTCACCGCGCCGCCAGAGCCGAGCGCAGCGTGCAATGCCTCCAGCGCCACCACGCCGCGCCGCCCATGCGCGCCCACGCGATCATGGCGCGCCACTTCGAGGAAGCGCCGCCCGCCCGCGTCGAGCACGCGCGCTCCGGCCGTCGCAAGCCCGCGCTCCGCCAGCACGGCCAGCGCATGCGCCTCAGCCGCGAGCAAGTCCGCCCAGCGACGGCCGGATCGATTTTCCACGGCCGGCGAAAACTTCACCAGAATCGGCTGCACGGCACCGCCCCGGCGTCGGATCGCTGCGAGGAATTTTGGCTGTTCGCCTCCCACCGACGATCCCGGCAGACCGCCGGCCGCCACCTGGGCCGCCAGTTCGGGAAGCCGCGTCGCGCGCGAGGCCTCGGGCACAACCACCGCACCGCCCACCGGCTCCATCTGCCGCGCGAGCACCCGCCGCAGCGGTGCTTCGCCGAGCACCAAGTCACCCGGTAAATCGCTGCCTTCCGCTTGGAGAAAAACCAGCGTGTCATCGTCGCCCCACATCCGCGGGTCTGCGGGAAGATGCAGCGCCTCTGCCACGCGCCGCGCCTCCTGCCGCCCGAGGAATCCCTGCGGCCGCAAGTCACCCAAGAAAAAGGGAAAGCCCTCCACCATCCCCTCACGATCCGTCATCCGCTCCGCCCACTCCGGCGCTTCGCTCGTCCATTCAATCAAGGTGCCGCCGTGCAACGTGTGCAACCGCGCCCACTCCCGCGCCCGCCCCGTCGCATCGATCCGGTAGACCGGCCAGCGGTCACCCGCCGTGCGCACTGCCCGGCGCAACGCATACCGCGCGCGCCGCGCCGCGCCGAGCGCCACCACCGAATCGCCAAAACGCGCAAGCCCGCGCGAGATGGTGGATTGGTTTACCCCCAGCGCCGTCGCCAGAGCCTGTGCGGTCAAGGCTCCGCCGACCTGCAGACGCAGGGAGATGTCGCCGGGAGCAATCTGTGCGAGACGAGGCATGGCAGCTATTGTGCATAGATCGGCACATATTGTCGCAATTGCAACAATATGAACATCAGAGCCTAGCTCATCCTTGGGCTCCGAGAACGCATAGATTTAAGCGGCGATTACACCGCCACGAGATCCTTCTCCACTTTCAGATTCCCGATGATGAAGTCCTGTCGGTCGGGGGTATTCTTGCCCATGTAGAAACTCAAAAGGTCATCGCTATTTTGGAGATGATTCAACGAGACCGGTTCAAGGCGGATCTTCTCGCCGATGAAGTCCTTGAATTCACCGGCCGAAATTTCGCCGAGACCCTTGAAGCGCGTGATCTCGTGCGTCGTGCCGAGCTTCATCATCGCGGCCTGCTTCTCTTCCTCGTTGTAGCAATAGATCGTCTCACGCTTGTTGCGCACGCGGAAGAGCGGCGTCTCGAGGATGAAGAGGTGGCCGTTGCGGATCAGGTCGGGGAAAAATTGCAGAAAAAATGAAATCAGGAGCAAGCGGATGTGCATGCCGTCGACATCCGCATCGGTGGCGATCACAACCTTGTTGTAGCGGAGGCCGTCGAGCGCTTCCTCGATATTGAGCGCGGACTGGAGAAGATGAAACTCCTCGTTCTCGTAG